>NZ_BBWS01000046.1:0-308396 GCF_001463925.1 Aureimonas sp. N4
CACGCAGATGCGCTCGGACTGGCTGTTTCCGATCTGCTCGGGCGCGGAGCGCCTGCGCGACGAAGAGGGCGGCAAGGTGCACCCGACCCAGAAGCCCGAGGCGCTTCTGGCGCGCGTGATCCTGTCGTCCACCAAGCCGGGCGACACGATCCTCGATCCGTTCTTCGGCACGGGCACGACCGGGGCGGTGGCCAAGCGCCTAGGGCGGCATTTCGTCGGCATCGAGCGCGAGGACAGCTATATCGAGGCGGCGGCCGAGCGCATTCTGGAGGTCGAGCCTCTGTCGGCGGACGCGCTGGCGACCAATGGCGGCAAGCGGGCCGAGCCGCGCGTGCCCTTCGCGACGCTGCTCGACATGGGCCTTGTCCAACCCGGCACGATGCTGAGCTGCGCGCGGGGACGGCACCGGGCCTATGTGCAGGCGGACGGGACGATCCGGGCGGAAGGCGCGGAGCCGGCGTCGATCCACAAGATCGGGGCGCGGGTGCAGGGGCTCGACGCCTGCAACGGCTGGACCTTCTGGCATGTCGTGGATGGGGCCAGCCTCAAGCCGATCGACACGCTGCGCCAGATCGTGCGCGACGCCATCGCCAAGGCCGGGCTCTGATGGTCCGAACGTAAGACGTTCGCCTTGGGTGCTCAGGCCTGGGGCGCGTTCCTCCAGCATCACCGTTGGTACAAGCACCCTTGCGTGACCGAATGTCGCGCCGTCCGTGTGCCGTCTCGGATATGATGTTTCTCTAGGTTGTGGATTGGCGTGCCCTTTATTCCGCCTCCGTTCCAAGTTCTTCCGGCGGCTGTCATGTTCCAACATCCAGAGGTGTGGATCGCGCTCTAGCCAGCGGCGATCGCCGCCGAATGGTTGCATCCGTATTGCATTGACAAGAGACCTCGCGCTCCCTTAGCCAAATCTCAGGTTATGGCTTGCGGGCGCAGCCCGCCCCGTTCGGGAGGCGGATGACATCTTGACCAAGACGGACGCTCTTCCGTTCGACCATACCAGTTCCGTGGTCGATCGCTCGCCGCTCGATGTGGCCGGTCTCCTGTCGCGTCCGATCTGGAAGGAGCTCCGAACCTTTCTGGCGGTGGCCAAGAGCCGCTCCTTCGCGGAAGCGGCGGCAATGCTCCATACGAGCGGGCCGACCGTCAGCCGCGAGGTGAAGCGGTTGGAAGAGCAACTCAGCACGCAGCTCGTGGTCTCCAGCCACTCCGGCATCACGCTGACCGAGGCCGGGCGGGCCCTCGCGCTGCAACTGGCCGACCTCGACTTCCAGCTCCACACCTTGTCTTCGAACCTGAGGCGGGACCGGGCCGATGTCGCCGGCACGGTGGCGATCAGCGTCACATCGGGTCTATCGGTGGCCTTCGTCGCGCCGGCGGTGCAGCGCCTCAACGCGCGCTTTCCTCATATCGCGGTCGATCTGAAGGATCAGATGTCCTTTGTGGATTTCGGCAAGAACCAAGCCGAGATCATGCTGTCCATGGCGCCGCTTCAACGCGCCGATGTGACCTCGCAGCAAATCGGGACGCTCCATCTCATCCCCGTGGCGCATCGTCGCTACATCGAGACGCAGGGCGTGCCGATGCTGGGGCGCTTGGGGCAGCACCGCTTTCTGCAATGCAGCTACTACACCGCGACGGGCGAGATCTGGGATCGCTGGCGCGACCTCGTGGCGAGCGGTCTGCCGGCCCATAGCGCGGCCAATTCGCTCGCCTATTACTCCTTCGCCAAGAGCGGGGCCGGTGTGGCGCTGCTCGGGAACTACGTTCTGATCGACCCGGATTTCGTGCCGGTCGAACTGAACGTCCATGTTCCGATCCCGCTCCATCTCGTCGCGCTGACGGATCGCCTGCGCGCCAAGCCGGTGCGGGCCGTGTTCGACTGGCTGGTGGAGATTTTCGCGGACAATCCGATGTTTGCCGCCGATCTCCTGCTCAAGCCCACGCACTCGGCCCCCGAGAACGATTTTCGCGCCTTCTTCAATTTGAACCGAAGCTAGAGCGATAGGCGCCCTGGAGGCCGAGCGTGCGGCGGTTTACCTCGTCGGCGATGTCGAGATAGGCATTGCCGATATCTTCCAGAAACGTGCTGAAATCGGGCGGCAGGGCGCTGGGATCGGCCAGCAGCCGTGCCACCATTTCCGTGTGGATGCGAAGGCGGTTGACGATCTCCACCTGCGCCTGCGCGATGGAAATGTCGGCGTCGAACACGCTCAAGGCGTCGTTGCGGGGTAGGGCGCTCATTCGAAGTCGCTCGGTCGGTCCCATTCGCCTTCGACGCGCAGGAGAACCTGGCTCGGCGATGTCAGGTTGATCGGCTCGGCATGGGGTGTCAGCGTTCCAACCACCGTCAGATAAGGTTCGTCGTGACCCAAGATATAGGCGGGCTCTTCGTCCAGGATCTGAAAGCCGAACAGCTTGGTCCAGAGCTTGGTGAGGCGCGGTTCGGACTGGGTCGTCACCTGCGTGTAGCCTTTGCGGGCGACATGCTCGAACGTGTCCTGGATGCAGCGCTTGATGATGAAGGGATTGCGCGCCTTTTCGCGGAAGCAGGTCCGCTCGTATTTGGCAAAGCCCGCGAACCAGCGGATGCGCAACGCGCCGATCGGCTCGTCGCCATCGTAAAACACGAAATGGGTCGCCTGATGATCGTTGCCGTCGAAGATGAATTTCGGGGGGATGCCCAGCTCATGGACGAAGCAGATGCTTCTCAGAATGGTCACATCCCGCATATGGTCGGCTGTGGTGGCGATCACCGTGCGCAGGCTGTTGCTGCCTTGACGCGTCGGCTTGCCGGAAGAGGAAACGGACATGATCTCGTCCCGTTCATTGCGTTAGATCCATGGTGCCAGTGACCAGCGGGCTCGCAGAAGCATCAAGATGTTGACGGGCCTTTCAGATTTGAACGACTCCGGCGATCTGGAACGGCGCTATGTCGAACTGGCGGTGGAGGGCGTCGGCCTGTTCGGCGACGATCCCGCCCGCGTGCGCCGCCATATCGAGGGGCAACTGGCGCAATGGAGCGAGGGCGATCGCTTTCGCCTGCGCCAGCTCCTGGCGCTGAAGGCGGGCCTGCCGCCGTCCGGGAGCGCAGACGCGCGCACGCTCGGCTGACGCTCACCACCGAAGCCGTCAGGGGCAAACGATGCTCGTCTCCTTCGGAATCACCAGCCCGTCGAAATAGGCGTCCTCCGGTTTCGTCGTGATCACCGCGCGGCACGCGCCGGGCTCGATGCCTTTGAGGACCACGGCCTCATGGGCCGCCAGGCTCGCGCCCACCGCATAGTCCGGGTCCTTGATCTGGAGCGCGAGCTTGTGGCTCTGCGGCGCCACGGGCGCGGCAAGACGCAGGCCGAAGGAAAAGGTGACGATGCCGCCCTGCGCGGCGGCCTTGAAGCCGAAGGGCTCGGGAACGGGTAGCGGCGCGCCGTCGAGGGTCAGGAAGGTGAAGTAATGGATTTCGCCCAGCCGCGCGAAGGTCTCGTTGCCGATCGCCGTGCTCTCGGCCTCGTTGAAGCTGCCGTCGTGATCCTCGTCGTAGTCGGCCAGAAGCTGAGCGCTGAAGGTTTCGTCGAAGGTCCAGCTTTCGCCGATGCCGGTGATCTCGCCGCCTTCGAAATTGAAGAGCAGATGGCACTCCATCAGGATATCGGGATGGGCGAGCGCCGGTGCGGATGCGAGAGCCAGAAGCGCCGCCAGCGGCCAGACCGCGCGCCGCCTCATGGCGCCGACCCCGCGCCGAAGGGGCGGGACATCGGGGCAGAGGACGGAAACAACTCGTCGCCCGCCGCCCCTGCAAAGGGGTTGGCGCGCGGCACGGAGGGCTGCGCGGGCATCGGAGGCAGCAACAGGGGAGCCTCTGTCCGGCGCGGCACGAGCGAGGCCGCTCCATGCAGAAGGCCGATCGCCAGAAGCCAGCTTCCCAGAATGGGCGCGCCGATCGGCGTCCAGCGCGGCGGAAAGGCGCGGACCGTCAGGGCGACGGCTAGAAGCGGCCAGAGCGCGGCGGCAAAGCCGAGCCACGCAATGCGCGGATCATGCAGGGTCGGGTCGGTCAAGCGCATGGCCACCATATGAAGCAGCCCGGCGAGGGCGGCGAGGGGCGGTGCCAGAACCGCCCGAAGCCGGCGCGGCGCAAGCAGAAGGAGCCCGGCCGCCAGCGTCGCCAGCGGCCCGGTCAGGAACAGGTGCTCCGAGGCATGAGGAACGCGCGCCACCAGCGAGAGGTAGAGGCTTTGCGCATTCCAGCCGATGGCGGAGCCGGCACAGAACGCGGCGAGCGACAGGGCAAAGGACGGGCGCGGCGCCAGCGCCAGCGCCGCCCCCAGTCCGACCAGCGGCAGAATCCGCTCGAAGGACAGAACGGACACCAGCATCCAGCGCGTCAAGCTATCGCCCAATCCGGCTCTGCCCAGAAGCAGAAGCGCCACGGCCAAGCCGCCGGCGGCGATCAGCCCCGGACCCGCCCAGCGCAGAGCCCGGCGAAATCGAGCACTAGGTTTTCCCGTGCCCTCAGGCGGCAAGGAAATAGCCGCCGCCCAGCGTGATCATGATCCCGAGCGCGCGGGCGACACGGCCGTGAAACGGGCGCTCCAGAGCAAGGCCGGCTCCGATGCCCAAGAGATGGATCATGCCCGTCGCGAGTACGAAGCCGATCGCATAATCGGCGGGATCGGCGGCATTGGGCAGTTCGGCGCCATGCGCATAGCCATGGCACACGGCAAAGACCGAGATCAGCGCCAGCGCCACCCATTCCGCCGGCTTCCACGAGCAGGCGACGGCCAAGCCCAGCGCCACCAGCGACAGCGCGATGCCGATTTCGATGCCCGGCAGCGCGATGCCCGCAATGCCGACCATGCCACCCAGCACCATGATGAGCGGGAAGGTTACGGGCAGCGTCCAGACTGAGCGCCCCCCCATCTGCGCGCCCCAAAGGCCGACCGCGAACATGGCGAGGAAATGGTCCGCGCCGGTCAGCGGATGCTCGAAGCCGCTACCGAAACCGCCCGCCTGTCCCTGAAGGATATGAGCTTCGGCCGTGCCGGGCACAAGCAGCGCGCAGGCAGCCAGAAGAAGTGGGGCGAGGGCGGGGGCGTAGGGGCGAAGACGCATGGGGTCTCACAAGGCAAGGGCGCGGGAGGCTTCGCGCCAGGACGGATCGGATCGTGCGGAGCCTATCACAAAGGCGAGAGGCTTCCGTGATCTCGATTCCGCCCGAACATGGCGGAAACGGGACGAAGCGCGCAAGAGGCCACGAGAACCTGCTGGTCAACACGCCGAAGGGAAGCGATCTCGCTTCGACGTCTTGCAGCGCCGTGGGTGCTGGCGCCTCACGGCGCGGGCGGACACGGCGGGCCGTGGCTCGCCCGTTGGCCGGCGAGAAGACCCGGCGAGCCGACCCAGCAAGGTTTGTGCTGGGCACTCGCACGGCGCTTTCCGTGCCTCGTCATCGAGGCGATCAGGCGCTGAGCGGCAGTGCGAACACGTGTTCCGATCCCAGCCTTTGTTCGCTGTCATTGGCCGACAAGGGGCGCGCGAAGAGGTAGCCCTGGCCATACTGGCAGGAGGCGGCCTGAAGAAGCCGGCGCTGGTCCTCCATTTCGATTCCCTCGGCCACGATGTTCAGGCCCAGCTTTTCGGCCAGCGCGCAGACCATGTGAATCACCGTGATGCTTTCGGTGTTCTGCACGGCGTTGCGCACGAAGGAGCGGTCGATCTTCAGCTTGTCGAAGGGAAAACGGCAGAGATAGCTCAGCGAAGCGTATCCGGTGCCGAAATCGTCGAGCGAAATGCGGCAACCGTTCTCCCGGAGGGTGTGGAGCGTGCGCACGGCGGTCTCGTCATTCTCGATCAGCGCCGTTTCGGTGATCTCGATTTCCAGCCGCTGGGCGGTGATCCCGTGCGAGCGGATGCAGGAGGAGATGTCCTCGGCCAGGCGCGGGTCCGTCAGCTGCTTGGCCGAGACGTTGACGGCCACGAAGATCGATTCGGGCCAGCGCGCCGCCTGCCGACAGGCCGCCTCCACCACCCAGCGCCCGATCGCGCCGATCTGGCCGGATTCCTCCGCGATCGAGATGAATTCCAGCGGCGGGATGAGGCCGAGCTCGGGGTGCTGCCAGCGAAGCAGGGCCTCGAAGCCGCGCGTGCGCCCCGTCGCAAGATCGACGATGGGCTGGAACAGGAGAAAGAACTCGTCGCGCGCGATCGCCTCGCCGAGGTCGGCTTGCAGCTTCTGGCGGCGCATCAAGGCGTGCTTCATGTCGGGACGGAACGCGCGGAACCGGCCTCGCCCCTCCGTCTTGGAAATGTAGAGGGCGATGTCGGCATTCTTGTAGAGCTCGTCGCTCGTCTCACCCTCGCCGCCCGAATGGCTGAGACCCATCGTGACGCTGGAATGGATTTCGCGCCCGTCGATCAGGAAGGGGATGCGCATGATCGAGAGAATGCGTTCGCAGGCCGCCGTACTGCGGCGGTCCGCGTCCGGGCCGCTGTAGAGAATGGCGAATTCGTCCCCGCCCATGCGCGCGACGAGGCGCCCGTCCGGCGCGGCCCGCTGCAGGCGGCGCGACAGATCGCTGAGGAACAAGTCGCCCGCATCATGGCCGAGCGTGTCGTTCAGCGCCTTGAAGTGATCCACGTCGATGACAATCACCGAATGAGCCTGGCCGCGGATCGCGGGCGAAGTGATGACCGACTTGAAATCGAGGCGGTTGGAAAGACCCGTCAGCGCATCGGTGCGCACGGCCTCGTCGAGCTTTCCGTTCTGCCGGAAGACGAGGGTGATCAGGATGGCACCGAAGGCCACGAGCGCCAGGATGATCGAGTACAGGATGGCGGAGATCAGCTTCAGTTCCTGCTGGTTCTGCAGGATGACATCGCCGGTTCTGGCATGGGACACGGAGACCAGTCGCATGAGCGACGGGACGATGGGCGTCAGGCGCTGGCCTTGCTGCGCGAGGACGGCGATGTCGCGCGACCCCGCCAAGGTCTCGCCGATTTCGCGAATCTGGCTCTCCAGATTTTCGACCATCGGCAAATAGCCGGCTTCCTTAAGGATGGGGTTGCTTTTCAGAACCTTCAGCCGGTTGTTGAAGATGCCGTAGCGCAGGTTGATCTCGCTGATCTGGTTCGGCTGGGGGCGGCGCTCCAGCGCCAGTTGCAGCCGCAAAAGCTCGACGGCGCCTTGGCTGAAATCGAACGTCCCGTTGTAACGGGACGCCTCCACGATCCGCTCCTGGTATCGCATGGCCAGGGCCGAGCAGACGACGGCCACGAGCGCGAGCGCGCCCGTGATCATCGTCAGCCCGATGCGGACATGGCGATGGCGCAGCGGAAGATGGGATTGAGCCCGCACGCTCATGGATCGACTTCGATACGATCGAGCTGCCAGACGGCACGGCTGTAGTAGGCCTGATGCTTCAGCTCGGGGCGGTCATCGAACGGAAACAGGACGAAGATCGGCCCCTTGTCGCTGATCGGCATGGGCTGGCCCTCATGGCGCGTCGCCAGAACCGCGCCGGCGTCGATCATTTCCTGAATCGGTGCGCTCACGAGATAGTCGTTGAGCGCCGTCATTTGCAGGGTGGTGCCCGTGGCCCCCACCGCGCTCAGGATGTCCTTCAACGGCACGCCCGAGAATTCGCGCACGCCATCATACCAAGGGAGGCCGGTTCGAATGCTCGTCTGAGGCATGGCATCCAACGCCGCGAGACTGAACTCGGTGGTCTTCCCGTTGGCGGAGACCTTCAGGATGGTGTCGTCTTCGGCATGGGCCGGGGCGACGACGCCCAGGGACGGAGCGGTGGCCAAGCATGTCCATGCCATTGCGGCAAGGGCGCAGATGGCGGTGCGGCGTGACAGCATGTCTGGCATCCTCGTTGATGCGTCCTTGAAGTAGATTGAAATTCTGATTTTTTGGTTACAGGCTCCATTGAACCTTTCTTGACCTTTTATTTGGAAGGCAGGCTGATCGATGGCCTTGATCAATACAGATGGGTCGGGCTGTGATCTTGAACCATCGCCGGGCCATGTTTCGAGCTTGAGGACTTGGCCGCCCGCCCTATACGGCTTGGTCATTCTTGGAAAACGCCCGTTTTATCTGGTGCGGGCATGTTCACGCGAAATCGGGCCCCTCAGGCAAGCATCCTCGCGCGATGGTTCGACAGCGAAACCTTGCAAACAGGCAAGTGGGTGCGAACAGGAGGATGGGGAGGATGCCGAGCGCGCTGCCCGACACCCTCAAGGCGGATGCCGCAGGGTCCTCATAGGCTCCGACCAATACAGCCTGATGACAGGCTCCGCCCAGAATCGCCCTCGGCTTTCACGGGACATGATCCAAGTGAGAGCCGTTCCTGCTTGACCGTGCCAGGGCGGCGACGCCATGAAGGCGAAGCGCCCTCCGATCGAGCCCCATGAGGCTGCCTATCGGAGGCGCTTCGGCGAACAGGCCGTTGGCAGGAAGGAAACCGCGCTGACCCATATCGCCCCCTCCGATGCGCCGCGCGCGGTGATTCACACCGATGGGTCCTGCGCGGGCAATCCCGGCCCGGGAGGTTGGGCGGCCGTGATCCGCTTCGCGGGCGGGGAGGCGGAACGGGACCCGATCGTCCTGACGGGCGGCGTGGCCCATTCCACCAACAACCGCATGGAACTGACGGCGGCCATCGAGGCGCTCAAGGCGCTTCCTTCGGGAGGTGCCACTCTCTTCACCGACAGTCAGTATCTGGTGCGGGGCATGACCGAATGGCTGCGCCCCTGGAAATCCCACGGCTGGAAGAACGCCGCCGGAGCCAAGGTCCGAAACCGCGATCTCTGGAAGGAACTCGATCTGTTGACCACAGGTCGCGACATCGCCTGGGTCTGGATCAAGGGCCACGACGGACATGCCGGAAACGAGGAAGTGGACCGGCTGGCGGGCGAAGCGGCCCGCCGGGCCTTGGCTCTGTCCGCCAAGCCTCCGCGCCGCATCAAGGCGCGCTGACGGGAGGATCGCCAGCGCTGCGATCAGCCCGACATCGCAACTCCGACATGCGAGGCAGCGTCAGGATCCTTCGAACGAAGGGAAGCGCCCCTTCGAGAGCGCGTTCGTCGGCAGGGCTATGCACGCCCGGCTGAGGCGGCCGGCCTGATGACGGGTCGCGCGATGTTCGCCGTTGTTTCGGAACGGCCTGCGTTCGCTATGCGAAATCTGCATATCAACATCGCACCAGTTCGATAGCGAGAAAGCGCAACCCTCCCTTTCGAGCTTTGCGCTACTGCCCGATCAGCGGGAGGCGTAGGTTCTGCGCATCGGAAGAACACGCACATGCCGGCCACCACCGATGAGAGGCCGGGCACGAAAGGAAGCTACCCATGTCCCTCGCTCGCTCCTTCAGCACCTGGCGCCAGTATCGCAACACGGCCGCCGAGCTGAACCGTCTCTCGCAGCGCGAACTCGCCGACCTTGGCATCGCACGCTCCGACATCCCGGCCATCGCCCGTCAGGCGGTCCGCTAAGAGTTTCCCCCTTTCGCTTCAGCTGGTCCTCCCCCACCTGAAGCGGACTGGCCGAACGGTTCCTCCCACCCTTCGGCTTCTCTCCAACGCCTTTGCCGGTCCTCCCCCGGCAGGGGTGTTTTCGTTTGTTCCGATGGAAGACACATCGCGCGGTCCTTTCCCCATGCGGTGCCGAGGCCGAAGCTGCCGCCGGAAGTGAGCCGTGCGCGCATAAGTCAAAAACCGCCGTAAGCCTGCAGCAGGCGATAAGCACCCAGCGCCATCGCGAAGGTTGCAAATCCGCCACCCAGCATCATCAGGACCGGGATCGGCGAAAACACGCCATCGCTCCGCTCACTCTTCGCCGCATCGTCGTCACTCTCTGTCATGAGGGGACTACGAGACGGAGGCGGGGGGAGTTCCCAATCGACCCTCGACCAGACGGCTTCATGCGAACACCTCGATCCCAAACCGAGGCGTAACGCGCCGCATCAACCATTCGGTGAGCTGCAGGGCGGAGGAAGGAGGCGCAACCGAACCGGTCTCCGAAGCGGGGTTCGCTGTTCACAGGCCCTATACAGGGGCCGCCAGACATCGACCAGAATGCTGAACGAGGCAGCGGTTTCCGACTGCCATTGTTTCCAAAGCCCGGCGCTCCCATTCCCTCAGGCAGCAAGCAGAGAAGACGAGACTTGGGACAGGCAAGGCTCGGATAGGCTCATTCCCCAGCCTTCGTGTCAGGTTCGCGCAGCGGCATGTTCGGCGTGGCGCTTCGTCAGGAACGCGAACATGGCTCCGCCGATCAGGCCTGTCGATGACAGCGTCAAGAGGCCGTCAAGCGTACGAACTGCGGCGACGAAGGTGGGCATCGGCGTGAAGAAGCCCATCAGCTCGAATGCCGTCCAGAGGGATGCGGCCCCCGCCAGCATGTGGATCGGGACCCTTGCAGGCGGAAGGACGCGGGACACCAGCCAAGCGGCAAGAAATGCCGGCAGGAAGGCGGCGGCCGTGATGGCCGCCATCACGGGTCCGAAGAAGGCGATGTCCTGTGCCGTCGTGAGCGCCCCTATCCCAGGTGATACGGGTGCCCCGAAGTCGATCAGCCGCGACAGGTTGATCTGGGTCTGGACGATGCTCGCCGGGATCGCGCTCGCCAGCACCGCCAGAAACAACGCGATCGCCAAACGGCCGACTATTCGGATCATCGTTCACCATTCCTTGTGCCGCGGCGCCGCCAGCCGTTCCGCGCCTATGTTGGCCGTCTACATGGAGGCGAGGCGGTAGGAATGAACCCGAACATTGACGTGAACTCAGAAGCCCGCCTTTCTCGCGGTCCGCTCGCGCTTGTTTGCGCCGCTCTGATCTTCGGTCCGATATGGCCCGCATGGGCCGAGCCGCCGCGCGTCGATCCGAGCCTTTACCGCGTCGTCACCGAGATCGAAGGACTGGAGCGGCCTTGGTCGCTCGCCTTTCTGCCCGACGGGCGCCGCCTCATAACGGAAGCGGTGGGGCGCCTGCGCGTCGTCGGCTCGGACGGCACGCTCGATCCGACGCCGGTGGGCGGCCTGCCACCGATCTACGCCGCGGGCCAGGGCGGGCTGATGGACGTGGCGGTGGACCCGGACTTTCCCGAAACGGGACGGATCTTCCTGACATTCCTGCACGGCGACGCCGAGGCCAACAATGTCAGACTGGTCAGCGCCCGTTTGCGGGACGGCACCCTGCAGGACATGCGCGTCCTGTTCACGGCGACGCCCAAGGCGGGCGCGTTCAATCATGGAAGCCGCATCGCTTTCCTGCCTGACGATACGCTGGTGCTTTCGCTGGGCGACGGGTTCGACCGGCGAGAGGACGCACAGAACCCCTCCAACACGTTGGGCAAGATCGTGCGGCTCAACCGCGATGGATCGATCCCGCCAGACAATCCGCTGGTTCACCGACCCGGCACCGCACCGGAGGTTCTCACGCTGGGGCATCGCAACGTGCAAGGGATCGCGCTGGACCCGACGGACGGCTCGCTTCTCATCACCGAGCACGGACCGCGCGGCGGCGACGAGGTGAACCGACTGGTTCCGGGAGGCAACTATGGCTGGCCGCTTGCGTCCGACGGTGTCGACTACAGTTTCGCGCGCGTCACCCCTTTCGCGTCGCTGCCGGGCTTCGAGGCGCCACTCCTGGAATGGACGCCTTCGATCGCCCCCGCCGGACTTGCCGTCTACGAGGGAAGGCTGTTCCCCCAATGGCGCGGTGCTCTTCTCGTGCCGGCCCTGGTCGAGAAGGCCGTGCGCCTCGTGCATCGGCAGGACGGCGGGATCACCGGGCAGGAGCTGCTTCTGGCGGAATTCGGCGAGCGCATGCGCGACGTGAGGGTGGCTCCGGACGGATCGATCCAGGTCCTGACCGATGGAACAGACGGGCGCCTCCTGTGTCTCCTGCCGCCATCGTGACAAAGGTCGCACCGAAGATCGTCGGATCGACGCGCGGGCGTTCATTGCATGAACCGACTCCCATCGTCTTTTTCAGAAAGGGTCGGATGCGCGGAGAACCGGTCCTATGAGCGGGTCGGCAACTCTTTCTGAAGCGGTTGAGGCAGTCAGCAGGAATGGTGCTCCGACTGCATTTTCCAAAAACGTGTTTTCACCCGTCTCGATGCTTGGCGGTTGGTCCGCATCTGGAACAAGATCGCAGCGATCCGCGGTTCGCGATCGCATCGCGTTTTTTCGAGAATGGAAGAGTTTCGAGAAGGCGCGTCACCTCCAGCGGGCGTCGATAAAGCGCGATACCTCCGCCGCCAAGTCTTGGTCCTCGGGTGTGTTCCCCTGGAATCCACCGTGCGGCATAGCTTCGAAGACATGCAACTCGGCATCCACCTTCGCCCGGCGCAACGCCCGGTGCATTCGTACCGCGTTGGACAGGAAAAGGTCACGCGTGCCCGATTGGAGGAATGTGGGCGGAAGACCCGAAAGATTTCCGAACAAGGGCGAGAGGTAGGGGTGGGACAGATCGGCGCCGCCGGCATACAGCTCGTTGTTGCGCATCAGCGATCCGGGTAGCACCACATCGACCATCTGATGGACTTGGAAGCTGTCGCCGGACTCGGTCAGATCGACCTGTGGGGAGAGAAGGATCAGCCCTGCGGGCAGAGGCAGGCCTTCATCCTTGGCGCGCAGAAGCATCGCCGCCGCTATGTTGCCGCCCGCTGATCGGCCGCCGACGATGACGCGCGATGCTGCGTGCCGTTCCAGCACATAGCGATACGCCGCGATGGCGTCGTCCACCGCGGCAGGGTACGGATGCTCGGGCGGCATCCTGTAATCGACACCGTAGCAAAGCGCCCCGTGCTGATCTGCCTGCATCCGCGCCTGCGCGCGGCATGCCTCTCCGCCGCCAAACACCAGTGCCCCGCCGTGGAAATTCACATAAGCGCAATCCGGCTTCAGCAGCGTTTCGGGCGTTGCCACGTGGAGAGTGGCGTCACCGGTTCGAACCGTCTGGACGTCTGCCCGCAGCGTGCCGGCGAGCCCTTTCACCGCCGCAGCATAGTGTCCATCCGCCGCCGCCTTGATCGTCATCCAGGCGGCATGATCGTTGGTTGGCGGCATCGTGTGGAGCGCATTCAGCGGAACCCCATCGTCGTTCACCCCTCGCTCGAGACTGGCGCGGGCCTCCGGGCTGATAGACGAAGGAAAGGGGATCAAACGGGTCTGAACCCATACGCCCTTTTTGTGGTCGCTCATGTCGTTCCCATGCCTGTCATGCTGCCGGGGCGCAGGTCGGCCATAGCGAAGGTTCGCCTTACCTGCGCATGACGTCTCCCACGCTCGCTCCCCCTTTTCCAGAACCGAATGGTAACCGGCAAACCGCAGCCCATCCGATGATCCGCGCTAGCTGTTCCATCCCAGACTTTGATCACCCACCGGAGGGCGCTCGCCTTACGACGGGGCATAGTTGAGTCCCGAGCATCCCGCGAGTGGCGACGGTCCGTCTCAACGTCTGCCTATGCAACCGGTGCAAAGACGTCCCTCCTCATCAAGGCCGGCGGCCATAATACGATGGCGAATGAGCATTTGTTCCTATTCAGAATATTATAGGAAAATAATCTTTTTCGATTTCGCTTTTTGATGGCATTGTCCCTGGTGTGGATGGCGGGATGCGAAAGGAAGCGGGGATGACGAAGCCTCTGTCGAAGAAGCGGTCGACCCGCTCCCCGGCGATGATCAGTCTCGTGGACTTGCTGTCTGTACACGGGCGACGACGCCACCATCGGACGTAGGTTGCTTTCCCAGCCAGGCGATTTGGCCACGGATAGAGCAACATCGTCGATGCCAAGACAGTCGTTTCAAAATGAGTTCTTCGACGCGCGACGTCGTCTGGATAGGTTCTGACGGAATCTGAGCTGACGACACGTTCATTCAAAAGGAGATGAGAGCATGACTTGGAGAATGACGGACGGGCAGGATCATGGAGTCGTATCGGGCGCCAGCTCGGCGGCAAATCAGTCGGCGATGGTGTCCGCGCGTTCCGCTGCGGGCGGTCCGAACCGCCCGGTCTACCTTGGTCCTGGCGACTTCGGTGTCCAGCAGGTCAAGTCGATGTACGACCAGACCAATGCGGCGACCTATAACAATGCTCGTGGTATGGGCGTCTATATGGGCACCCAGTCGGCGCCGTCCGACACGTGGGATCCGATCATCTATGTCGAGAAGGTTTCCAGCGCCTCGCAGAATGCCGCGAGCGGCCGCATCTGGGATGCCGGCTGCGCTCATTTCGCGATGAGGAAGGTATCCGGCGACAGCTATACGGCCGTTGTCTCGGCCTATGGCCATCATGACGGCGGCAGCAACGATCTCGTCGGCATGCATTCGCGGGTGACAATCTCGACCAATAGCACCGGCGGGCGCGGCTGGGCCTATTGGGGCCAGACGAACAATTACAACCAGACCCGCACGCCTTGGCACGTCATGGAATTGAACGGCCTCAACCAAGGCGTCGATCCCGGCTGGGACGGAGGTGCGCAGGCCCTTCGCATCAACATGACCGATACGTCCGCTGCTGGAAATCGCATGTCGACGGGCGTGTCGATCGGCAAGGCCGTGAATGGCGGCGACAACGGCTTCTATACCGGCCTGAACTTCGAGGCCGGTGCCATCGTCGGCCAGACGGCCGCTGCGACGGATGGTGAAGCCATCCGCATCCAGAGTTCGGACCTGCAGGATCGTTTGATCGGCGGCATTCGGCTGCGCAACGCGCCGGGCGCCTATGTGAACAACCGTTTCAAATACGGCCTGAAGGTGGACGAAGCGGCCTTCGAGGCGGATGCGGTCCTGTTCATGGGCTATGGACAGCGGCTCCAGTGGGGCGGTTACAACAATCCCCGCGCCGTGCAGGGCGTCAATGACGGCATCCAGATCGGTGTTTCGGGCAATGGCGTTCCGCTCCTGCTATTCACGCAGGGCAGCGGCGCCTCGCAGGATGCCGTTCGCGTCAATGGCCAGCGTGTCTTGAGCCAGCGTCAGAACAACGTGCCCAAGATCAACGCCGGGTCGACCAACAACGACACGAAGAACAACGTCATCAACGCGATCATCACGGTTCTTCGCGCCCATGGCCTGATCGATCCGTCAGAGGCTTGGACGAACTAAGCGCGCGTTCTCCCGACGCGCGAACCCTGGGGCACATCGCAGGATGTGCCCCTCCCCAAATTGGTCGAATCCAGAGGATAGGAAAGCTCATGCTGAACAAGGACGCGGCCGCCGCAGCCCAGAAGTTTCTGGAGCGCGTCAATCTCGCAGGCGCTGAGGTTCCCGCCTATTGCGCCGTGATGAACGGTCTTCAACAGATCATCGACGCCGACGGCCCCCGCGTGACCACGATCTCGGACGCGGGCGAGACGCTCGAAACGTCGGAACTCGCCGCGTCTCGCGTCTGACGCGGTGCGAGAGGGGGAGGGCGGGGCCGCCACGAACGGCCCCGTTCTTCCGCCAAAGTCAGCTTTGGGAAGACGCACGCCGAAAACAGAAAGGAACGCTTTGGCGCTCCCGCCTCTTGGTCCTTCGAGGAAATGTCAGGAGCCGATCATGTCCGATACGAGAAAGAGTGACGATAGGCGCGAAGACGCCGACAAGCGCGAGGAAGCGGCGATCGCCGAAGAGTTCGAAGGGCTCGACAATGATCTCGTCAATGTCGGCAAGTTCACCGACCCCGAGGCCGATCCGGGCAGCCCGGACACCCAGCAGGACCATGCCGAGAGGCCGAACGCGCCGAAGCCCTCGGATGTGGGGCAAGGCCCCGCGAGCGATAGTCTCGACACGATCCGCCGGCCGTGACACCGATGTTTCGAGGCACCCCTTGAAGGGGAGGGGTGTCTTAACCATATCAGGATCAACGGCGCGTCCCGAAAGGTCGATGCGTTGTCAGGCCCCGTAGATCGTCCGACCACGGATGTACTGGCGAGGTGAAATGCAGGGCCGTTCTCCCTCCGGGAGACGCTGGAGCCGTTGGGTGAAATCCCCAGCGGCTTTTTCGTGTGCTCTGTTGGCTGAGCGCCGAGCGGCTCCATGAGCGGGATACGAGTGTTCCGTCTGTCAGGCGTGCCCCGCGCGAACGCACGGACGAGGGCCTGCAATCCGGCGCCTCGCTCGCGGCGAAAATCGTGCCCGCGAGGATTGTGAGCGAAAAGGGGCTGGTCAGGGACGGTGCGAAGCCGTATGTCCGGCTTGCGATTTCCTTCGAAGGTGTCACGCCGTCTGGCGGCCCGGCTCATCGCCGCCCGTGAAGCGTTCGTCTCGATCCCATGTCGGTTTCCTCATCCAGCGTCGAGCGTCTCGACGCCGCGCCTGCCCGGCGCAATTTCCGCACCATCGCCCTGATCGTCGCCAGCGCCATGTTTATGGAGCAGCTCGACGCCACGATCCTCGCGACGGCTCTGCCTACGATGGCGCGCGATTTCGGCGTCGATGCGCCCTCCATGAGCATCGCGCTCACCTCCTATCTCATCAGCCTTGCGGTGTTCATTCCCGTCAGCGGCGTGGTGGCCGATCGCTGGGGCTCGCGCACCGTGTTTCGCGCCGCCATCGGCGTCTTCGTGCTCGGCTCTGTCCTGTGCGCGCAGGCGCCCTCGCTGACATTCCTCGTCTTCGCTCGGCTGCTGCAAGGGCTCGGCGGGGCCATGATGATGCCGGTCGGCCGGCTCGTGCTCCTGCGCTCGGTGGAGCGGCGCGATCTCGTTTCGGCCATGTCCTGGCTGCTCGTGCCCGCCCTGATCGGCCCCATTCTCGGGCCGCCCGTCGGTGGTCTCATCGTCACCTATGCCGACTGGCGCTGGATCTTCTATATCAACCTGCCGATCGGGTTTCTCGGCATGGTTCTCGTCAGTCTCTTCATCGAGGAGACCAAGGGCGAGCGCACCGGGCCGTTCGACGCGCTCGGCATGGTCCTGTCCGGCATTTCGCTGGGCTCGCTCCTGTTCGGCTTCGAGAGCGCCAGCCGCGCCGACGAGGGCTGGATGGCCGCCTCGCTGATCGCCGTCGGCGTCGTTGCCGGTGTGCTCTATCTGCGCCATGCCAAGACCCATCCCGCACCGCTTCTCGATCCGCGTCTGATGCGCGTGCCCTCCTTCGGCACCTCGGTCATCGCAGGGTCGCTGACGCGCATCACGCAAGGGGCGCATCCCTTCCTCCTGCCCTTGATGATGCAGCTCGGCTTCGGCCTGTCGGCGGCGACGAGCGGCCTCGTCACAATCGCGACCGCCATCGGCTCGCTGATGATGAAGGCCGTCGCGCCGAAGGTCCTGCGCCGCTTCGGCTTTCGCACGGCGCTGGCGGCCAATGGCATCGTCGCGGCGCTGCTCTACGGCACCTGCGCCTTTTTCCGGCCGGATTGGCCGCTGCCGGTGATCTTCGGCGTGCTGGTCTGCTGCGGCTTCTCCATGTCCTTCCAGTTCACCGCCTACAACACCGTGGCCTATGACCGGATCGCGCCTGCGCAGATGAGCTCGGCGACGAGCTTCTACACGACCTTCCAGCAGCTCATGCTCTCGCTCGGCATCTGCGTGGCGGCGCTGGCGCTGCATGGCTCGATGGGCCTGCGCCAGCACGAGACGCCCGAACTCTCCGACTTCTCGGCGGCTTTCGCCGTGGTGGTGGTGATCTCGCTGGCGGCGACGATCTGGAACCTGCGCTTTGCGGCCGATGCCGGGCGCGAGATCAGCGGCCACGGGCGCGTGGCGGAAACCGTCAAGCGCCCCGCCGCCGAGGCCACCGACGCGCTCGAACATTCGCGCTGACAAAAGGCCGGGCCTGCCGCGTCGGCCCGGCCATGGCTTCGGCCAGGCCGCGCGGCTCCACATGAGGGCGATCTGCGCGGCATAGGGCAGAACCAGAAGACCCGAAAGCTCCCATGACAACAGGGGCAAGGTCTGGCGCAGAATAAGCGCCAGCAACAAAGCAAAGCGTCTCGCACAACAGCCAAGTTAGGTAGGGGACTCATAGCTTAGAACCGGAAGAGTAGGGTGGCCAGCCAGCGCGATGACTGAGAAGAAGACGGGCGGACAGCGATCGTAGCGGGTTGCAACGCGCCTCCAGTCCTTCAGTCTCCCGAACATGCTCTCGATGCGGTTGCGTCTGATGTAGCGGCGTTTGTCATAGCCCACCGGCGCGTTGCGCGACGTGCGCCCTAGGATACAGGGCTTGATGCCCTTCGACGCCAGAGCGTCCGGGAACCAGTCAACATCATAGCCGCGATCACCCAGCAGCCATTGCCTCGGGCAGATCGTCAAGCAAGGCTGCCGGGCCGGTATCGTCGCTGACGGGTCCAGCGGTCAGGAAGGAGCTGAGCGGGCGACCGTTCGCATCGGCTACAGCATGGAGCTTGGTGTTCATGCCGCCTTTTGTCCGACCGGTCAGGTGACCGAGATCTCTTTTTTGAGCGCAAAGCTCGACGCCGCACGATGGGCCTTTAGGTCGGTGCGTCGATCATGATGGTCCTGGGATCGGCGCCGACTGCGGCCAGACCCTCCATCATTCGGACGAAGACGCCCGCTTCGCCCCAACGCTTCCAGCGATTGTACAGCGTCTTCGCAGGCCCATAGTCCTTGGGCGCATCACGCCATCGCAGGCCGTTGCGGTTGACGAAGATGATGCCGCTGAGAACTCGCTGGTCATCGACCCGTGGCCTGCCGCAGAGCGTCCTGCCAGGTTGCGACCCAATACGACGGAAAGGGGCGCGGGATCATCTCCCGCACCCCTTGCACATGACAGTCGCCGCGCCCCCTCACGCGGCCTGTGCCGGCCTGACAAGCTGCATCGCCTTTGAGATCAGCGGCCAAGCCAGAAGCAGGAGGGCCAGCGCCATCAGCGTGCCGACGAGCCCGTTGGACCAGAAGATCGACAGCGACCCGCCGGAATAGAGCATCGACTGGCGGAACGCGTCCTCAGCCTTGTCGCCCAGCACCATGGCGAGCACCAGCGGCGCAATCGGGTAGTCCAGCCGCTTGAAGACATAGCCGACGATGCCGAAGGCGACCGCCATCATCACGTCGAACTCGGCGTTCGCCACCGTATAGGCACCGATCAGGCAGACCACGATGATGATCGGGCCGATGATGCCGAAGGGAATGCGCAGGATCGAGGCGAAGAGCGGCACGGTGGCGAGCACCAGCACCACGGCGATCACGTTGGAGAGATACATCGAGGCGATGAGGCCCCAGACGAAATCGGGCTGCTCGACGAAGAGGAGCGGGCCGGGCTGGAGGCCCCAGATCATCAGGCCACCCATCATCACCGCCGCCGTCGCCGAGCCCGGCACGCCGAGCGCGAGCATGGGCAAGAGCGCCGAGGTGCCGGCCGAATGGTCGGCGACCTCAGGCGCGATGACGCCTTCGGGTTCGCCCTTGCCGAAGTTCCTGCCGTATTTTCCGAAGCGGCGGCCGAGGCCGTAGCTCATGAAGGAGGCCGCCGTCGGCCCGCCCGGCGTGATGCCCATCCAGACGCCGACGAGGGCCGAGCGGACGAAGGTCATCCAGTAATGCGGCAGGCGGGCGAGCGCCTTGAAGATCTCGCGCACCTCGATCTTCGAGGAGACACCCTTGAACTTCAGCTCCTCCTGGACCGTCAGCAGCAACTCGCCGATGCCGAAAAGGCCGATCACGGCGACGAGGAAGGAGATGCCGCGCAGGAGGTCCGGCCAGCCGAAGGTGAGGCGCAACTCGCCCGACACCGTGTCCATGCCGACCGTGGCGAAGGCGAGGCCCGCGAGAAGCGACACCGCCGCCTTCATCGGATCGCCACCGCCGAGCCCAATGAAGGAGCAGAAGGCGAGAAGGTAGATCGCGAAGAATTCGGGGCTGGAGAACTGAAGCGCGAACTGCGCGATCCAGCCGGCGAGAAGCGTGATGACGACGACGCCCGTCAGCGCGCCGATGCCGGCCGAGAAGAAGGCCGTCGAGAGCGCTTCCGTCGCCCGGCCCTGCTTGGCCATCGGATAGCCGTCGAAGGTGGTCGCGACCGACGAGGGCTCGCCGGGAATGTTGAAGAGGATCGACGTCGTCGAGCCGCCGAACAGCGCGCCCCAGTACATCGACGAGAGGAGGATGATCGCCGAGACCGGCTCCATCGTGAAGGTGAGCGGCAGGAGCAGCGTCACGCCGTTCGGCGCGCCGAGGCCCGGCAGCACGCCGACCAGAATCCCGAGCAGCACGCCCATGACGATGAGGGCAACATGATAGAACGAGAAGGCGACGGAGAAGCCGTGCAGGAGATTGGCGATATCGGCCATGGCGAGCGCCTCCTCAGTAGATGCCGAGCAAGGGCATGACGACGCCCTTGGCCAGCGGCACCTGGAACCAGAATTCGAATGTGACGAAGAACACGGCCATGGTGGCGACCGAGATCAGCGTGGCCTTCGCGGCGCCGACCTTGCCAAGCGTCATCATGGAGAAGACGAGGAAGAGCGCGCCGGAGAGATAGATACCGAGCCAGGGGATCAGCGCCGCCGAGACGGCCGTCGGCACGAAGACGGAGGCGATGCGCCCGAGCGCACCGTCCTCCAGAAACCGCTCGTCGAGGCCCGTGGGCTCGTGCAGCGCGGCAGCTCCACCGGCTGCCTGTGCTTCCAGATTGGCGGGCGCGCGGCGGCGGCCCGTCAGGCCGTATTTGACGGCGATGACGAGGCCGAGGATGGCGAGGATCACGCCGATGCGGAACGGGAAATAGCCGGCCGACGGTCCGAAATCCGTCCAGCCGATGCCGTTCTCCAGGCTGCCATAGGCCGTGACGAGCCCAAGAAACACCGCCGACAGGCCGGTCCCCACTTCGATATGACGGCGTGTGACCATCGCGCGTCCTCCCTTGCGATGTCCGCTTCAAAAGTCGGGGCGGCCGATCGCGGCCGCCCCGGTTGTCGATCGGTCGCTCAGTTGACGAGCCAGCCGTCCGCTTCGAACTGCTTGCGCGAGCGCTCGACATCGGCGGCGATGTAGGACTTGAACTCGTCGCCGGTCATGAAGCGAGCGGTCTGCGAGGTGTTCTTGAGATAGGCCTTGAACTCCGGCGTGTCGGAGACGCGCTTCAAGAGGTCGGTGTACCAGGCGACCGCCTCGGCCGGCACGCCGGCGGGCGCGAAGACCGTGCGCGGCATCTGGTAGGCGTCCACCTGAAGACCCTGCTCGCGGCAGGTCGGGATGTCGTTCCATGACATCGTGTCCGTCACCTTGGTCGTGTCGGCCATGCGTTGGTCCGACATCACGCAAAGCGGCTTCGCCTGACCCGCGCGCCACTGGCCGACATTCTCGGCCGGGTTGTTGGTGTTGCCGTCGATATGATTGCCCGCGAGCTGCACGGCGGCTTCCGAGCCCGACTTGAAGGGGATGTAGAGGAACTTCGCCCCCGTTGCGGCCTCGATGCGGCGCACCAGCGTCTGATCGACGTCCTTGGACTGCGAGCCGCCGAAGCGGATCTTGCCGGGCGTCGCCTTGCCGGCCTCAACGAGATCGGTGATCGTGTTGTAGGGGCTGTTCGCCTGCACCCAGACCACGAACTCGTCGACGGCCAAGGTCGCGATCGGCGTCAGGTCGTCGGACTTGTAGCCGAGGCGCGTGACGAGCGGCAGCTGCCACTCGTTGGAGGTTCCGAGAATGAGCTTGTGCGCGTCGCCTTTCGAGCCCGCGCCGTAGATGAAGGCCTCGGCGCCCGAGCCGCCGCCCTTGTTGGAGACGACGACATTGGTGGGCGACAGGTTCTCCTTGGCGATCGCCGCCTGAATCTGGCGCGCGAACTGGTCGGTGCCCCCGCCCGCACCGCCCGCCGCGATGAACTCGACGGGCTTGGTCGGCGCCCACTGCGCCATGGCGGGCGCGGCAAGGGCGAGGGTGACGAGTGCGGTGGTCGCGAAAAGCTTCATGGATCATGCCTCCCAGACGGATCGTTGAAGTGAAGAAGGGAAGGCCGGCTATCCGGCCTTGAGAACGTCGCCCACGGTGCGGGCGCAGAGCGCGAGCGAGACCGCGCCGGCATCGGGATGCCCGATGCTTTTGGCCGCGAGCGGCCGGGCGCGCCCGAGACGGGGCGTGAGCTTGGCGGTCTCCTCGGCGGCGCGCGTGGCGGCCTCGGCGGCCGTGCTCCAGGCGTCGCGCAGCCCGGCACCGCGCGTCACCTCGGCCTCCAGCGCATCGACGAAGGGTACGAGCGCATCCACCAGCGTCTTGTCGCCGGGCTTGGCCCGCCCGAGCGTCATGACGGCCTCGCGAGCCGCGATCATGCCGCGCGATGCGGCAGCCGCATCGACACCCGCCTCGTCGCCCAGCGCCGTGCCGAAGCCGCGCAGGAGAAGGCCCCAGATCGCCCCGGACGTGCCGCCCGCCGTGTCGGCCCAGCGGTCGCCGGCATGGGCGAGGAGCGAGCCCGCCCCAGCTCCGGCGGCGAGGGCCTTGCGCGCGCCCTCAGCGGCGGCAAACGAGCCGCGTCGCATACCCTGCCCATGGTCACCGTCGCCGGCCACGGCATCGATGCGGCCAAGGTCCTCCTCGGCGTCGGCCAGCACGGCGGCCAGCCGCTCGACGATCGCACAGGCGCGGCGAGCGCTTTCGCGCGAGGCGTCCGAAGCGGGCGGAAAGCGCAGCGCCTCCGCGTCCTGCTCGACCGGCTTCCCGGCCACGGCGCGCGGCTCGACATGGCCGCGCCGGAAGGCCGCGCCATGAGCCGGGGCGAGCCATAGCGGCTCCAGCTCGTCGTCGAGCCAGGTGATGGTGAGCGAGCAGCCGGCCATGTCGAGCGAGGTGACGAACTCGCCGACCTCGGGCTGCACGAGCGTCAGACCCGCGCCGCGCAGGCGACGAGCGACATGCGTCCAGAGAACGAACAACTCCTCGTATTTCGTCGCGCCGAGCCCGTTGAGGAGCACGGCCGCCCGCCCGCTCGCGCCTTCGGGGCGCTCGGCCAGTAGCGGCTCGACCAGAAGGTTGGCCAGATCCTTGGCCGGCATCGCCGTTTCGTCGCGGATGCCCGGCTCGCCATGGATGCCGAGGCCGACCGCGACCATGCCCTTGTCCACGGTGAAGAGGGGAGCGCTCGCGCCCGGCAGCGTGCAGCCGGAAAAGGCGATGCCGAAGGACTGGGTCCGTGCGTTGGCGAGTTGTGCCAGCCGCTCCACTTCGTCCAGCGAGAGGCCGGCTTCCGCCGCCGCGCCCGCGATCTTGAATACGGGCACGTCGCCCGCGACGCCCCGGCGCAGAGCCGGCGTCTCCCTCGGGGCGCTCGCCACATCGTCGGTGACGGCGATGACGCGCACGTCGATGCCCTCGTCACGCAGGCGGGTCGCCGCCGCGCCGAAATTGAGAACGTCGCCGGCATAATTGCCGAAGCCGAGCACGATGCCGCCGCCGCGATGGGCTTGCCGACAGATGCGAGCGACCGATTCCGTCGAGGGCGAGGCGAAGACGTCGCCTGCCACCGTCGCGTCCGCCAGCCCGACGCCGACATAGCCGCCGAAGGCGGGATAATGGCCCGAGCCGCCGCCGATCACGAGGGCGACCTTGCCTTGCGGCGTCTCGGTCGCCCGCACAGCGCCGCCCCGCACGGGATGCACCAGATGAGAATGGATGTCGCAGAAGCCTTCGAGGGCGCTCGAAGCAAAGCGTTCGGGTTCGTCGTGGATCAGAGTCATGCCGTGGTTTCCGGTCGCGGAAGGATGCGGCGAAGATAGTCGCGATTGGTGGCGCTGATCGACAGGCCGTCGCCGCCGTAGTGCTCGACCAAGAAGGGCGAGCGGAATCCGTGCGCCAGAGCCATGCGGATGGCGGTGCGGTAGTTGATCGTGCCGAATTCGAGCGGTGCCGGCGCGGTCATGATCGCGCCCGTCGTCTCGTCCTCGATGCGCGTGTAGTTCTTGACGTGCCAGAAGCCGGCGAAGGGCGCGATCTTCTCCATCATCGCCTGCCAGGGCTCGACCGGGCGATGGAGGCGGATGAGGTTGCCGATGTCGGCGTTGATCTTCACGTTCGGCAGACCGACGTCGGTCACCAAGCGCACCGCGCCGTCGGCGGTGCCGATCAACGTGTCCTCGTACATTTCCAGCGAAATTTCGAGCCCGAGGTCGCTTGCGTGCTGGCCGAGATCGCGCAGGCGCGAGACCGCCAGCGCCCAGGTGTCCGGGTCGGTCGGATTGCGCTCGCCCTGCACGGTCCAGAACCAGAGCGCCTTTTTCTGCGCCTCGTTGAGCGGACCGAAGAACCCGAAGGAGACGGCGCTCGCCCCGACCTTGGCCGCCGTGTCGAGGACGCGGTGCCCATAGGCGACATGCGCCTCGCCCAGAGCCGGGTCGATCAGGTTCTTGCGCGCGGTCGAGATCGCGGGGATCGTCAGCCCGTGCGAGGCGGCGACGCCCATGAACTCGGCGAGACGCGAGGGTTCGAGGTCGGCGATGCGCAGCCAGCCGTCCGTCGGGTCGAGTTCGGTGAAGCCCGCATCCGCGACGTCGGCCAACGTCGCGGACCATTCCTCGGGGCTCTGATCCTGCGTGGACCGGCCATCCGGCAAGATGCCGGGATACTGGATCATCGCGGCCGCGATCGGCCAGTTGGTTCGATCGAACTTGCGCCCGTTTGCCTCTGACATGCGGTTTCTCTCCCCCGCCTGTTCGGAACGTTTCGCCTATTCGGCAGCGGCGGCCAGCGCGCGGCGCTGGTTGGCCATGCGAACCGCCAGGCGGAAAGCCTCGCGCGTCGCGCCCAGATCGGCCTTGCCCTTGCCGGCGATGTCGTAGGCCGTGCCGTGGGCGGGGGTGCAGAGCGGGAACGGCAGGCCGCCCATCATGGTCACACCCTTGTCGAAGCCCATCAGCTTCATCGCGATCTGGCCCTGATCGTGATACATGGTGAGCACCGCGTGCCAGCCTTCCTTCAGGGCGCGCAGGAACACGGTGTCGGCCGGGAACGGCCCGTCCACCTCGTAGCCGGCCTCCTTCGCGGCGCGCACGGCGGGCTCGATGATCTCGATCTCCTCCATGCCGAAAGCGCCGCCATCGCCGGCATGCGGGTTCAACCCGTTGATCGCGATGCGCGGGCGTGTGACGCCGGATTGCTTGAGGCAGTCGTGGGTGAGCTTCACCTCGGCCAGGATCGCCTCAACCGACAGGTGGTCCGACACCTCCTTCAAGGGGATGTGCGAGGTGACGCGCGCGTTCCAGACCTTCTCCAGAACGTTGAACTCGCGCACCTTGCCTGAAAAGCCCGTGACGTCGACCACGAAGCGGATCTCGTCGTCGTAGCCGGGATAGGCGAAGCGCATCGCCTGCTTGTTGAACGGCGTGAAGATCACGGCGTCGGCTTGGCCGGCATGGGCCATTTCCAGCGCGCGGCGGAAATTGGTGGTGGCGAAGGTGCCGCCCTCCAGCGTCGCCTCGCCCCGGCGCACGTCCTCGACCGCCAGATTCTTCAGATCCACCATGACGGGCCGCGAGCCGTCGCCGATCGATGTGGCGTCGGCGGCCTCGCCGAGATCGAGCGTCACGCCGGCCTCACTCGCGCCGCGATGGAGAATGCGGCGGTCGCCGAAGACCACGACGCGCGCGCGCTCGTTGGTCTCGGGATCGGCCAGCAGCATGGCGGTGAGTTCCGGGCTGATGCCGGCGGGGTCGCCCATGGCGAGGGCCACGATCGGACGCTCGGTGCCGTTGGTCGCAAAAGCCATTCCCAGTCCTCCCGTATGAAGCGTGGCGCCATTGCTAACCCATCTGAACACACGCATCAAGCCTTTTGTATTCTGCATACAGAATTCCGGTTTGACGGTGTCGTGCGTTTGTGGTGATTGACGGATGAGAAGGCGCGGGCGTCTGCCGCAGGGAGGAACGATGAGCGAAACGGTGTCGGCACCGCGCCCGAGCGACGGCGCGGCCGGTTCGGACATGGGGCGCATCTCGCGCACCTCGCTGCACGACACGATCGTCGGGCGGTTGCGCGACATGATCATCGAGGGCGCGCTGGAGCCCGGCACCCGGTTGCACGAGGGTCAGCTCGGCGAACAGCTCGGGGTGTCGCGCACGCCCCTGCGCGAGGCCATCAAGTATCTGGCGAGCGAAGGGCTGGTGGAGCTGATCCCCAGTCGCGGCGCCACCGTGCGGCGCTTCGACCGCAAGGACGTCCACGACATGCTGGTCGTGATCCGCGAGTTGGAGCACCTCGCCGGCCGCCTCGCCTGCGAGGCCGGCACGGACGCGGGCATCGCCGCCGTCCGACGCGCGCACGACGCCATGATGGAGCGATATCGGGCCGGCGACCGGCTGGCCTATTACAAGCTCAATCAGGAGATCCACACGCGGATCGTCGAACTCAGCGGCAATTCGGCTCTCGCCCATGTCCATGCCGGGTTGCAGATGCGGCTGAAGCGCGTGCGTTTCATCGCGCACGAGGGCGCGGAAAAATGGGCGGCGGCCGTTGCCGAGCATGAAGAGATGATCGTGGCCCTGGAAAAGCGCGACGGTCCCGCGCTCGCCGAAATCCTCACCCGCCATCTTTCCCATGCGTGGGAGAGAGTGGAGAACATGTTGTAGGCGGATCGGCGCTCCACGGAGGGTCTGTTTCGAATAGCCAATTGGCTCGTCGTGATCGGGATTTCCCCATCCGGCGTGTTGGGTCAAGCGCTCCTGAGCTGAGGTCTCGCTCTGGTTGACCCGTGGCCCTTGTCTGTCACGCCTCTCTTCGGGATCGACCCGATCGGGTCCTCCCATGATGGGATCGGAATGAGCGAGGCCGCTCGATCTGTGGCACGCCCTAGCCGTGCCACGGGGCAGACCCGAGACCATGAGCGAGCTTACCTCGCCCCCTTCCGCAAGGGGCGTGTCTGCGCCAGAACGGATTCCCGAATGATCGGCCTGTTCCCGAAGGCTTGCCTGCTTCAGCGCCGCCGGATGCCGTTGCCCCTTGGGCATTGGAACTTGCTTCCGTCTTCAGGCGCGGGCTTCCAGCATGGGGTTGGCGGTGTCTCATCCATGCCTTCCTCGACGCGGACGGCGTGGTCCGCGAGCCGAAGGCTTTCGCCCATGCGGAGGATTGCAGATGGATGCGACGACGTTCGAACGTCGAGACGTGCCGGTCGAAGTCCGGGCGCGGGCGGCAGTGGGGGGGGTACGCCGCATCCTTCGGGATCGAGGCCCGCATCGCCGAGCGCGTCACGCAGACGATCCGGGCGGGCGCTTTCGCCGCTTCTCTGCGGTCCGGCCGTGGTATGCTCGCCCTGGTCGATCATGACCCCAGCCGGGTTCTTGGCCGCACCCAGAGCAGGAGGCCTCGTCTTTCGGGAGACGCGCTTGGCCGGACGTTCTGGCGCTGGCCGGGCGGGGTGATCTCGGCGGCATGTTCTTCAGCTTCAACGCAGTGGACGAGCACTGCACCGGCGACAGGCGCGAGTTGCGCGCCATCGAGCTGCATGAGGTCTCGATCGTCCTCGCGTGGCCGGGTTGCAAGAGGGCGGTGATCACGGCGCTCGCCTGCATCCGCCTCATTGCTGAAACCCTGGCGGCCATGCCGCTCGAGCCGCACCGCTTCAGCGAGGGATGGGGATCGCGCCCGCCACGCACCATGCTGTCTGTCCGGTGCTCCAAGGCGAGACTCGGCCCGGCCTGACCTCCTTCGCCGGGCGCGAATGGAGGATCGCCAGCCTTCTGACCCACGGCAACGCGTTCGCCCGGATCGACTGGAACGGCCGAGGGCAGGCCGCTGCGCTTCATCCTCTTCCGTTCGGCACGGTATCCGCCCGCCGAGCGCTTTCGCTATAAGACCGCGACTCCGAGATCATCCTTAGAGACGAGATGCTGCATGTCCCCACTCGCACAGATGACAAGGTTCGGCGGCGGTAAGACGTTCGAGCGCTTCACCATCTCGAACAAGGACAGCGAGTGTCTGAGCAGCCGGAAAGATTCCGGTCTCGTCATCTCTCGCACTTTCGGCCTCCCGCCCTCCGCGATCGGCATCACCGATAACGCGACCTATCCGAACAAGGGCGAGGAAGGCCGCGCCCTGACCGCTCACGGGGCAGGACCACAAGCCGAAGTGTCTCACTCAACTGGCAAGTTAGACGAAAACGCCCGTAACCCATTGAAATCTAGGGGACAGAAAATAAGCATGGCGGAGGGAGCGGGATTCGAACCCGCGATACGGTTTCCCGTATACACACTTTCCAGGCGTGCGCCTTCAACCACTCGGCCACCCCTCCAGACCGGATCGAAGCCTGCCGCCTACGGGCGGGGCCGGCGTTTGGGGCGCCGCGATCGATCCGATGGCGCGCAGTATCATCGGGGCGGGACGCTCGCAAGGGCTTTTGTGAAAAGCCTGCGACGGTGCCGGCTTCGCGCAAGCTTCGCCGATCGGGACGGAAGGGGCGGGGTTCTGCTTCGCGCCATTGCGCGACGAGCGGGTGCGTCCCATATCTCGGAGAAACGAGGCAAAGCTTGGCGGTCTTCGCCCTCGGGTCGGTTCCGTCGAACGGCAAGAGGCGGAGCGCGGGCTGCGAGGGGAGGTCGGGTCCATGCGGTTTCTGGCTTGGTGCCTGCGAACGCTCGGGGTGCTGGTTCTGGCGGCCGGCGCGGTTCTGGCCGTGGGGGACGTCGCGCGCTCGCTGGCCTCCAGCAATGTGCGCCTTCTCTCGATCTCCGAGACCGTGGCGCTGACGGGCCTCAACGGGGCGGCGGCGGAGCAGCCGACGGCCGATCCGGTGTTCACTGGGGGAGACCGAGGACGTCTTGTCGCGGAGCTTGGCCGTCAGCCCGCCTCGATCGTTCTGGGTCTTGTTGGAATTGCCTTCATCGCCGCCGGAAGCGCGCCCCGCGCGCGCCGGCCCGGCGAGCCACCACGAAAGGTCTAAGGATCATGTTCGGATTGAACTTCCTGAAAAAGACGCAGCTGCCCTCCAGCGCCGATGCCCTGCCGGGCCGCGAGCAGCCGATCCCCACCGCCCAGACGCATTTCGTCAACGGCGCGCCGCTGAAGGCTCCGTTCGGCGAGGGCATGGAGACGGCGATTTTCGGCCTTGGCTGTTTCTGGGGCGCGGAGCGCAAGTTCTGGCAGGTGCCGGGCGTCGTCTCGACGGCGGTCGGCTATGCCGCCGGCATCACGCCCAACCCGACCTATGAGGAGGTGTGCTCCGGCCTGACGGGGCACAACGAGGTCGTGCTCGTCGCCTATGATCCCTCGCGCGTGTCCTACGAGGAACTGCTGCGCGTCTTCTTCGAGGCGCACAATCCGACACAGGGGATGCGACAGGGCAATGATGTCGGCACGCAGTATCGCTCCGGCATCTATGTCACCAGCGAGGCCCAGCGCGAGGCGGCCGAGCGCGCGAAGGAGGCCTATGGCGACGCCCTGCGCCGGGCCGGGCACCGCGACCCGATCACGACGGAAATCCTCGACGCGCCGGAGTTCTACTACGCCGAGACCTACCATCAGCAATATCTCGCCAAGAACCCGCGCGGCTATTGCGGCCTGGGTGGGACGGGCGTGAGCTGCCCCGTTGGTCTGGGCGCTGTTGCCGCCGAGTAAGGCAGTCAGCTTCCGAAACAGGCAAGTGGGAGGGATGCTCGACGCAGCGCCCTCCCGCAGCTTCCCCTTCCGTCTAGGGAAGGTGCAAAGCCGCGTGGATTCACGGCGTTGCGTTGAGGATAACAGCGAATTTTAGGTGCGCGCGCGGGCGCTTCGTGCCAGTTTCCGCAATCGGAAGAGTCCGGCGGCCACAAGCCGGGCCAAAGCCGAGCGAGGCCACGCGCCTCGCCCCAGCAACAGGGATTGCGCGAAACCCATGAAGTCCATCCTCGCCGGCCTCTTCGCCGCCTGCCTCGCCTCCGTCGCCGGCCCCGCGCTCGCGGCCGACCTCAAGCCCGCTGTCATTTTCGACCTCGGCGGCAAGTTCGACAAGTCCTTCAACGAGGCCGCCTTCAATGGCGCCGAGCGGTTCAAGGCGGAGTCGGGCACGCCCTATCGCGAGTTCGAGATGCAGAACGAGACGCAGCGCGAGCAGGTGCTGCGCCGCTTCGCGCGTGACGGAAACTCGCCCATCATCGCGGTCGGCTTCGCGCAGCAGGCGGCCGTGACGAATGTCGCAAAGGAATATCCGAACCTCCAGTTCGCCATCATCGACACGGTGGTGGACCTGCCGAACGTGCGCTCCATCCTCTTCAAGGAGGAAGAGGGCTCCTACCTCGTCGGCATGCTCGCGGCCATGAAGTCGCAGACCGGCACGGTCGGCTTCGTCGGCGGCATGGACATTCCCCTGATCCGCAACTTCGCCTGCGGCTACAAGGGCGGCGTGATGGCGGCCAAGAAGGACGCCAAATATCTGGAGAACATGACGGGTACCACGGCCGCCGCCTGGAACGACCCGGTGCGCGGCGGCGAACTCGCCCGCTCGCAGATGTCGCAGGGCGCGGACGTGATCTTCCACGCCGCCGGCGCGACCGGCATCGGCGTGCTCCAGGCCGCGGCGGATGCCGGCAAGTTCGGCATCGGCGTCGACTCCAACCAGAACATGCTGCATCCCGGCCATGTCCTCACCTCCATGGTGAAGCGCGTCGACAACGCCGTGTACCAGACCTTCGAAGACGCCAAGAAGGGCGAGTTCAAGGGCGGCACGGTGACGCTCGGCCTGAAAGAGGATGGCGTCGGCTATGCCGTTGACGACAACAACAAGGCTCTGCTGACGCCCGAGATGACGGCGGCCGTCGAGAAGGCCAAGGCCGACATCATCGCCGGCACGATCAAGGTCCACAATTACAACACGGACAACACCTGCCCTTATTGAGGTGAGGCTTCTGACGGTATCGCACGGCCCGGAACCGAGGGTTTCCGGGCCGTTTTCGTTGGCGGCGGCCGCCTTCTGGCCAAGCGGGAGGCGGAGTGTTAGACGCCCGCCCGAATGCGGATGAAAAAGGAGCGCGCCATGCGCAAGGTGATTTTCGACACCGATCCGGGGCAGGACGATGCGGTGGCCATTCTCGCCGCGCTGGGCTCGCCTGACGAAATCGAGGTGCTCGGCATCTCGGCGGTCGCCGGCAACATCCCGCTGCATCACACGGTCAACAACGCGCTGCGCCTCGTCGAACTTGCCGGGCGGCCGGATATCCCGGTCTATGCCGGGGCCGATCGTCCTTTCGCCCATCGCCTTGTGACGGCCGAGCATGTGCATGGCGTGACCGGGCTCGACGGGCCGGATCTGCCCCAGCCCGTGACGAAGCCCCGCGAGGGGCATTCGGTGGATTTCATCATCGACACGGTGCGCCGCCTACCGGACAAGACCGTGACGATCGCCGCCCTCGGCCCGCTCACCAATATCGCGCTGGCCTTCCTCAAGGCGCCCGACATCATCGAGCGGCTTCAGGGCGTCGTCCTGATGGGCGGGGCCTATTTCGAGGTCGGCAACATCACGCCGACCGCCGAGTTCAATATCTATGTGGACCCGGACGCGGCCGGGATCGTGTTCCGCTCGGGCGCGGACATCACCGTCCTGCCGCTGGACGTAACGCATCAGATGCATTCGACGCCGCCGCGCATCGAGGCTTTCCGGCAGATCGGCAACAAGGCGGGCGCGGCGGTCGCCGCCATGCTCAGCTTCTCCGAGACCTATGATCTCAAGAAATATGGCTGGAACGGCGCGCCACTGCACGATCCTTGCGTCACGGCCTTCCTTCTGCGGCCGGACCTGTTCGAGGGCCGGCGGGTGAATGTCGAGGTCGAGACCGGCAGCGCGCTGACGCGCGGCATGACGGTGGTGGATTTCTGGCGCGTGACCGACCGCCAGCCCAACGCCTTCTATGTGCGCTCGGGCGATGCGGACGGCTTCTTCTCGCTGCTCACCGAGCGCGTGGCGCGCCTGCCCTGACGGGCTCGCGCGACCCTCAATAATGCGGCGGCTTGGTGATCTCAGGCCGGGGCGTCGCGACCTCTTCCAGCGCCAGGAACCGCTCGGCCAGCGCCTTCATGATCTTGCGGAGCCGGTCGAGCTCCGCGCCCTGCCGCGCCATCTCGCCGGACAGCTCCTCGATCGTGCGGTTCTGATGCGCGATCTGGATTTCCAGCTCGACCAGCCGCTCCTCCGCCCCGCTCATCGCACGATCCTTTCCAGAACCGTCCGCAACTGGTCGGGCAGGGGCGTGGGGCGGCGCGTCGCCGCGCTCACATGCACATGGACGAAGATGCCTTCGGCGGACGCCACGTCCTCGTCATTGCGAAACAGCGCGATGTCATAGGCGATGGACGAGGTGCCGAGCCGCGAGATCGCAAGGCCCACCGTCACCTGATCGGGGAAGCCGATTTCCGAAAGATAGCGGCAGCCCGTTTCGGCGACGAAAAGCAGCGTCTCGCCGGGCGTCGTCGGCAGGCCCTGCTGCAGGAGCCAGGTCGTCACCGCCGTGTCGAAGAAGGTGTAATAGGCCGCGTTGTTCATATGCCCGTAGGCGTCATTGTCCGACCAGCGGGTCGTGATCGGCACGAAGGCGGCGAAGTCCGCGCGGCGGCGGGGCTGGGGGCGGGACGGGTTCGGGTTGGGCGAGGACATGGGCGGCGGCTGGCTCCGGCAAAGTATCCGAAGGAGGTGGCCTGCAATGGCCCGGGGTTCAAGCCGTTTTTGCTCCACGCCTCGTTGCGTCGCCCCGCTGGCAATCAGGCGCGCCCGCCTTTAAGCTTGCGCGCAACAGGAATTTCGAGATCCGGGAACGGCATGGCGCCAGCGATCGAACTGATCGGCATTTCCAAGAGCTTCGGCCCCGTGAAGGCCAATCGCGACATCAACATGCGCGTGGAAAAGGGCACGATCCACGGCATCGTCGGCGAAAACGGCGCGGGCAAGTCCACGCTCATGTCGATCCTCTACGGTTTCTATCAGGCCGACGAGGGCGAGATTCGCGTCAACGGCGCGCCGGTTTCCATCCCCGATTCGAATGCCGCGATCGCGGCCGGCATCGGCATGGTGCATCAGCACTTCATGCTGGTGGAGAATTTCACGGTCGTGGAAAACGTCATGCTCGGCGCCGAGCAGTCGGGCCTCCTGTCGCCCGGCATTCGCCGCGTGCGGGCCGAGCTTCTCCGTCTGGAGCGCGAGCATGGGCTGGCGATCGATCCGGACGCCGTGGTGGAGACGCTGCCCGTCGGCCTTCAGCAGCGCGTCGAGATTTTGAAGGCGCTCTATCGCGGCGCGGAAATCCTGATCCTCGACGAACCGACCGGCGTGCTGACGCCGGCCGAGGCCGACCAGCTCTTTTCCGTGCTCCGCCACCTGCGCGACGACGGAAAGACCGTCATCCTCATCACGCACAAGCTGCGCGAGATCCTGGCCGTCACGGACAATGTCTCGGTGATGCGGCGCGGCGAGATCGTCGCGACGGTGAAGACATCAGAGACTAGCGCGGCGGAACTCGCCGAACTCATGGTCGGTCGGCGCGTGCTTTTGCGCGTCGAAAAGGGCGAGGCCGCGCCGAAGGCTCCGCTTCTCGAAGTGCGAAACCTCACCGTGCGGGACGGGCGCGGTGTCACCATGGTGGACGACGTGTCGTTCAGCTTGCGCGCGGGCGAGATCGTCGGCATCGCGGGCGTGGCGGGCAACGGCCAGTCGGAGCTTCTGGAAGCGCTGTCGGGCATTCGGGCGGCGGAGAGTGGCACGCTACGTCTCAACGGCGAGGCGCTGGACCTGAAGCGCGACATGGACCCCGCCGGCCTTCGCGCGCGGGGCCTCGCCCATGTGCCCGAAGACCGGCACCATATGGGCCTCGTCCTGCCCTTCAAGGAATATGAGAACGCCATTCTCGGCTATCACCGCGACCCCGCCTATGCGAAGGGGCCGTTCTTGAGCGTTTCGGCCATGCGCGCGGAAGCCAAGGAAAAGATCGCGGCCTACGACATTCGCCCGCCCTCGGCGGATCTGAAGACCGCCAATTTCTCCGGCGGCAACCAGCAGAAGGTCGTTCTGGCGCGCGAGATGGAGCGCGACCCCGCCGTGCTTCTCATCGGCCAGCCGACGCGCGGCGTCGATGTCGGCGCCATCGAATTCATCCACAAGCGGATCATCGAGATGCGCGACGCCGGCAAGGCGGTTCTGCTCGTCTCCGTCGAACTCGACGAAATCCGCGCCCTGTCCGACCGCATCCTCGTGATGTGCGCGGGCCGCGTCGTCGGCGAACGCAGCCCCGACACGTCCGAAGGCGAACTCGGCCTGATGATGGCCGGCGAGACGGCGGCGGAGGCGGCCGAATGAGGGACGCGCGCGTCACGCTCGTCACCTTGGGCGTCACCGACCTCGCCCGCGCTGCCCGCTTCTATGAAACGCTCGGCTGGGTGAGGACGGATCGGGGCAACGACAAGGTGATCTTCCTGCAAGGGGAGGGGCTGGTTCTCTCGCTCTTCGGATTGCAGGATCTCGCCGACGACGCGTCGCTGCCGCTGGAAGGGCTGCCGCGCTTTCGCGGCATGACGCTGGCGATCAATCTTGCCAGCGAGGCCGAGACCGACCGGCTCTTCGCGCTCGCCTGCGAGGCCGGCGGCGTGCCCGTGAAGGCCCCGCAAAAGGTCTTCTGGGGCGGATATTCCGGCTATTTCGCCGATCCCGACGGGCATCTCTGGGAGATCGCCCACAATCCCTTCTTCGCGCTCGACGCCGCCGGGCGGCTCGACCTTCTGAATCAGCCGAAGGACCCGGCATGAGCCGACCCTATACCAAGCTTCCCGCCTGGATCGACCATGGCGTCATTCCGCTCGTCAATGTCGTGGTGGCCTTTCTGGTCGCCGGGCTCGTGGTCCTGGCCGTCGGCGAAAGCCCGGTCGAGGCCGCGCGCCTCATGCTGCGCGGGGCCTTCGGCTATGGCGAGGGCTTCGGCTTCACGCTCTACTACACGACCAATTTCATCCTGACGGGCCTTGCCGTCGCGGTCGCCTTTCACGGCGGCCTGTTCAATATCGGCGGCGAGGGGCAGGCCTATGTGGGTGGCCTCGGCGTCGCGCTGGTGGCGCTGAATCTGGGCACCGTCCTGCCCTGGTGGGTGAACCTGCCCTTGGCGGTGGTCGCGGCCGGCGCGTTCGGCGCGGCCTGGGCGTTCCTGCCAGGCTATCTCCAGGCCAAGCGTGGCAGCCATGTCGTCATCACGACGATCATGTTCAACTTCATCGCCTCGGCGCTGATGGTCTATCTCCTGGTCGGCCCCTTGCGCCCGCTCGGCACGATGCAGCCCGAAACGCGCCAGTTCGATGCCGGCGGGCAATTGCCCAAGCTCGGCGGGCTGTTCGAGAGTCTGGGCATGAGCCTTGGCGGCGCGCCCCTGAACATGACCTTCTTCGTCGCGCTTGCGGCTGCGCTCTTCGTCTGGGTGCTGATCTGGCGCACGCGGCTCGGCTATGAAATCCGCACGCTGGGCTTCTCGCCCGCCGCTGCGCGCTATGCCGGCATGAAGGAAACGCGCCTCGTCGTGACCATCATGCTGATCTCCGGCGCGCTCGCCGGCATCATGGCGCTGAACTCGGTGATGGGCGATCAGTACCGGCTTCAGCTCAACTTCCCCGCCGGCGCAGGCTTTGTGGGCATCGCCGTCGCGCTCATGGGCCGGGGCCATCCGCTCGGCATCCTTCCGGCCGCGCTTCTCTTCGGCGTTCTCTATCAGGGCGGGGCGGAACTTGCCTTCGACATGCCCTCGATCTCGCGCGACATGATCGTCATCATCCAGGGCCTCGTGATCCTCTTTGCCGGCGCGCTCGAAAACATGCTGCGGCCGGGCGTCGGCCGGCTCTACGGCTTCGTGCGCCTGCCGCTGACGAAATCCGTGCCCGCCGAGGAGGCCCGCTGATGGAACTGCTCGGCCTTCTCAATCTCCTGGATTCCACCATCCGCCTCTCGACGCCGCTTCTCTTCGCGGCGCTGGCTGGCCTCTATTCCGAGCGCTCGGGCGTCTTCGACATCGGGCTGGAAGGCAAGATGCTGGCGGCGGCCTTCGCTTCGGCCGCCGTCGCCGCGCTGTCGCAGAATGCCTTCGCGGGCCTCGCCGCCGGCATCGGTGTCGCCGTCGTCTTCTCGCTGGTCCATGGCTTGGCCTCGATCACCTATCGCGGCAACCAGATCGTCTCGGGCGTGGCGCTGAACTTCATTGCGTCGGGTCTCACCATCATTCTCGGCGCAGCCTGGTTCGGGCAGGGCGGCAACACGCCGACGCTCAGCCAAAGCGGGCGCTTTCTCGATATCGCGCTGCCGGGCGCGGAGGCGGTCAAGGATGTGCCGGTTCTGGGCTTCGTCTATTCCGGCCTTCTGTCGGGGCAGAATCTTCTCGTCTATCTCGCCTTTCTCGCCGTGCCCTTCACCTGGTGGGTGCTCTATCGCACGCGCTTCGGCCTTCGCCTGCGCGCGGTCGGCGAAAATCCGGGCGCGGTGGATACGGCAGGCATCTCGGTCACATGGCTGCGCTACCGCGCCGTGATCATCTGCGGCGTACTGACAGGCATGGCCGGCACCTATCTCGCCATCGCGCAGTCGGCGGGCTTTGCGCGCGAGATGACGGCGGGGCGCGGCTATATCGCGCTGGCCGCCCTGATCTTCGCCAATTGGAAGCCGGTGCCCGTCATGCTCGCCTGCCTTCTGTTCGGCTTTCTGGACGCGGCCTCGATCCGCCTCCAGACGACGGAACTGCCTCTCATCGGCCAGATCCCGCCGCAGCTCGTCCAGGCGCTGCCCTATATCCTGACGGTGATCCTGCTCGCCGGCTTCGTCGGCAAGTCGCACCCGCCCAAAGCCGGCGGCGTGCCCTATGTGAAAGAGCGCTGATGTCGGAAGACCTGTTCCTCAAGGCGCGCTCGGCCATGAAGAAGTGCCACGCGCCCTATTCCAACTTTCCCGTCGGCGCGGCCCTGCGCACCGAGGACGGGCGCATTTATAGCGGCTGCAATATCGAGGTCGTGAGCTTTCCAGAAGGCTGGTGCGCCGAGACGACGGCCATCGCCCATATGGTGATGGATGGCGGCGGCAAGATCGCCGAGATCGCGGTCGTCGCCGAGCGGCTGCGCGCCTGCTCGCCTTGCGGGGGCTGTCGCCAGCGCATCGCGGAGTTCGCCAGCGCCGAGACGCGCGTGTTCCTGTGCGACGCCGTTGAGGGCGTGGTGGAAACCATGCTGATGGGCGAACTTCTGCCCAAGGCCTTCCCGACGGATGCCGTCTCGTGAGCGCGGCGGCGGATGCCCTGCGGGATCGGCTCGGCGCGCGCCGGCCGCGCGTCGCGCTGGTGCTCGGCTCCGGCCTCGGCGCGCTCGTGCGCGAGGTCGAGGACGCCCATCACATTCCCTATCGCGATCTTCCAGGCTTTCCCGTCTCGGCCGTATCGGGCCATGCGGGCGAGGTGGTCTCGGGCTGGCTGGCCGGCGTCGATGTCCTCATCCTGTCGGGCCGCATCCATTATTACGAGGCGGGCAACGCGGCGGCCATGCGCCCGGCGCTGGAAGCCCTGAAGGCGGTCGGCGTCGAGATCCTGTGCATCACCAACGCGGCCGGCTCGGTGAACCCTGCGATCGCGCCCGGCGAGGTCATGCTGATCGACGATCACATCGCCTTTTCCGGGGCCAATCCGCTGATCGGGGAGCCGACCGACGCGCGCTTCGTCGGCATGACCTCGGCCTATGATCCACAGCTGCGCGAGGCCATGCTGCGCGGCGCGATCAAAGCGGAGGAGACGCTGCATCGCGGCGTCTATATGTGGTTCTCCGGACCGTCCTTCGAGACGCCGGCCGAAATCCGCATGGCGCGGGTTCTTGGCGCGGATGCGGTCGGCATGTCCACCGTGCCGGAAACGATCCTCGGACGTTTCTTGAACCTTCGCGTCGTCGGCGCCTCCGTCGTCACCAATTTCGGCGCGGGCATGACGGGCGCGGAACTCAGCCACACCGAAACCAAGGACATGGCACCGATCGGCGGCGCCAAGCTCGCCCGCATCCTCGCCCACGCCCTGCCGGAGTTCGCCCTATGAGGGATCGCGCAGACGACGCACGCCGGCTGATCGCCTGCCTCGACCTCACCAATCTCAACGAGACCTGCACACCGGCCGATATCGACGCGCTGGTGAAGCGCGCCCGCACGCCCGAGGGCGATGTCGCGGCCATCTGCATCTGGCCGCGCTTCGTGGCGCAGGCGCGGGCCATTCTGCCCGAGACCATCCATCTGGCGACGGTCGTGAATTTTCCGGCCGGGGGCGAGGACGTGGAGGCCACCGCCCGGGAAACGAAGCAGGCCGTGGCCGATGGCGCGGACGAGATCGACCTCGTGATCGCCTATCGGCGCGTCGCCGCCGATCCGGCCTTTGTCGAGGCTCAGGTGCGCGCGGTGAAGGCGGCGGCCGGATCGGCGCGGCTGAAGGCCATCCTGGAAACGGGGGAGCTTGGCGACCCCGACCTGATCCTCTCGGCCTCAGAGGCCGCGCTGCGGGGCGGGGCAGATTTCCTGAAGACCTCCACCGGCAAGGTGCCCGTCAGCGCAACACCCGAGGCCGCGCGCATCCTGCTTCAGGCCATCGCGAATAGCGGCGGCGCGGTCGGTTTCAAGCCGTCCGGCGGCATCAAGACCTACGAGGACGCCAAGCTCTATCGCGACATGGCGGAGGAAGTCTGCGGCGCGGGCTGGGCAACGCCCGACCGCTTCCGGCTCGGCGCATCCGGTGTCCTGACCGACCTTCTGGCGGTGGCCGGCGGGGACGGGCGAGGCGGCGAGACGAGCGGCTATTGATGCGCCTGCCCGCCGAGATCATCCGCGCCAAGCGCGACGGGCTGGCGCTGGGCGGAGCCGAGATCGCGGATTTCGTGCGCGGCGTCAGCGAGGGCGCGATCCCCGATGCGCAGATCGCCGCGCTCTGCATGGCGATCTTCCTGCGTGGGATGGATCGCGACGAGACCGTCGCGCTGACGCTCGCCATGCGCGATTCCGGCGATGTGCTCGACTGGCGCTTTCTGGAGCGCCCGGTCGCCGACAAGCATTCCACCGGCGGCGTCGGCGACAATGTCTCCCTCATGCTCGCGCCGATCCTGGCCGCCTGCGGCGCGGCGGTGCCGATGATCTCCGGCCGGGGCCTCGGCCATACCGGCGGCACGCTGGACAAGCTGGAAGCCATTCCGGGCTACACGGTCACGCCCGAGCCGGAGCGCTTTCGCACCGTAGTCCAAGACGTCGGTTGCGCCATCGTCGGGCAGACGGCACGCCTTGCCCCGGCGGACGGGCGGATCTATGCCGTGCGCGATACGACGGCCACGGTGGAATCGACGCCACTCATCGTCGCTTCCATCCTGTCGAAGAAGCTCGCGGCCGGCCTCCAAAGCCTCGTTCTCGACGTGAAGACGGGCTCTGGCGCCTTCATGGCGGATGAGGCGGATGCGCGCGCACTCGCCCGCGCGCTGGTGGATGTCGCCAACGGGGCTGGCCTGCCCTGCAGCGCGCTGCTCACCGATATGAGCCAGCCGCTGGCAGCGGAAGCCGGCAATGCGCTGGAAGTGGCCAATGCCGTTCGTTTTTTGAAGGGCGAAAGCGCCGGCACGCGGCTGCATCGGGTCACGTTGGCGCTGTGCGCCGAAGCGCTGGTCCAGGCGGGGCTCGCCGGAAACGCCCATGAAGGCGAGACCTTGGCTGCGCGCGCGCTGGAAAGCGGCGTGGCGCTGGAGCGCTTCGGCGCGATGGTGGCCGGGCTGGGCGGCCCTGCCGATTTCGTGGAGCGGATGGACGCTTACCTGCCAGCCGCGCCCGTGGTGCGCCCCGTCGCCGCGCTTTCGGCCGGCATCGTGGCCGGGATGGACACGCGCGCGCTGGGGTTGGCCGTGGTGCAACTGGGCGGCGGTCGCAGCGTGCCGGGCGAGGCGATCGACCCCTCGGTCGGCCTGTCAGCCATCGCGCCGCTCGGGACGTCTGTCGCGCTAGGCGATCCACTGGGCTTCGTTCATGCCCGAAGCGAAGCAGAAGCCGAGCGCGGGGTGGCGCAGGTTCTCGCCGGTATCACGCTGGCCGAGACGGCTCCTGAAAGCCGCGATGTGATCGACCGGATCGGATAAAGCCGTCCCTGCGATGGGGCGCAATGGGTGCCGGAAGCCTGGGCCTCGCGCGACCTATGGCTCGCCCGTCGCCCTCAGGGCACCAGCGTCAGCGTATTGCCGCTGGCCGAAAAGCTCTTCAGGCGCTTGAGGAAGCTCATCCCGAGAAGGGTGGTGGACAGCGCCTCGCCCTTGGCCACCATCACATCGACATCGCGCACCTCCACCGAGCCGATGGCAATGCGTCTCGCCTTGGCGAGCGCGACGGGCATGGGGCCGTTGGCGGTCTGGGCCACGCCGGTGAAGGCTTCGGGCGGAACATTGATGCCGAGTCGGCGCGCCGTGCGCTCGTTGACGGCCACATAGGTCGCGCCCGTGTCGATCAGCACGGGTTCAATGCGCCCCTCGAAGCGCGCCTCCGTGCGGAAATGCCCGTCCGCGTCGGCGCGCAGTTGCAGGCCGCGACCGCTCGCGGGCGCTGGCAGTGCGGCTTCCACCACCTTGGCCGGCGGGGTCAACTGCTCGGCCTCGCCCGTTTGCAGCGTCGCGCGATAGCGCTCGAACACCGATGGAAAGGCCATGGCGACGATCGAGGCGAAGACGGCAAAGCCGAGAAGCCGGGTCATGCTCAAGTTCCCTGGGCAGCGAGCGGAGGCCGATCAAGGAAGCTTGGCGGCAAATGGTGAACGAAGGCTTGGGGAATGCCTCGTCGGACACCTTATGGTTACAGATCAATGGGGCGTCGGGCTTCGATTTTCGCTGACGGCTCCCCGGCTCGCCGAAGCAATGCGGCTCGGACGCTCGGGTTGGGAAACGCGCCGGCCTTCGCGCCGATGATCTCAGGGCCTGTCGGGCCACTTATCGGGCCGGGACGGCGTGAGATGTGTCGTCGGCGTGAAGCGCCCAAGGAAGACGATGCGTGGGCCAAGCCCAGCCTCGGCCGCGAGACGGTGGGTGGATGGGGCAAACCGTTCGGGGGCCTCAACAGCGCGGAGGCTTTCCGACGGCCGATGGATACGACGGCCCAAAAAGGAGAAAGGCCCGCCGTGAAACGGGCCTTTCCTGAGTTCCGACGCATCCGCCTATTTCAGCTTCGCGTCATGCGTATGGTGCGTGTCCTGCTCGCCGCCACCGCCCGAGACTTGCGCGCGAGGGCCGTTGGTCGGCTCGCCCGGCTTGGGGCCGCGACCCTCGGTGGGGTCGGGTCGGTCGGGCGCCTGATGGCTGGAGCCGGGGCCGCCATGATGGCGGTTGGCGCTTTCCGTCTTCGATGAGCTGGACATGGCTAGCGGTCCTGCTGATGACCCTGATGGGTCGTGTTCTGGTGGATATTGCCTTGCCGGCCCTGCGTATCGAGATTGCCGGGGGAGGCCTGAGCGCCTTTGGCGACGGCATCAGCCTTATGGGTCTCGTGGTCGCCCGGTCCTTTCGGGCTCAGATTCTCGGCCGGGATCGGCGGGGATTTGGAGGACATGCGATCGCTCCTTCTCGTTGTTCGAAAAGGTTAATCCCGTTCTCCCCCATGGGTTCCGCGCCTTTCGCCGGGCAAGGATTTGGGCGTCAGGGCCGGGGCGCATCCGTCTTGGGCGCGAGGTCGGCGTCCGTCAGCGTCTTCAGGAAGGCCACGACATCGTCGATCTCGCTCTCGCTCAAGGCTGGCGCGCCGCCCGGCTTGCGGCCGAAGGGCGGCTCCTGGTTCACATTAGCGCGCGCGGCCTCGGGCAGGTCGTCATAGGTTCGGGCGGTGCCGTCGGCCTTGTGCCCGTACCAGCGGCCGGGGTCGGTGTCGCGCGTGGCATAGAAGGCCACCGCATCGCGCAGCGAATGGAACACGCCATTGTGGAAGAAGCTCGTGCGCAGGGCGACATTGCGCAAGGAGGGCGTGCGGAACAGGCCGCAATAGTCGGTGTGATCCTTGAGATCGGTGCGATAGGGGCCGCAGAGGCCGAGGTCGAAATAGCGGGGATCGCGATTGGCCGGGATCGCTTCGTTGCGCGGCGGCGCGATGGCGAGAAAACCGAAGTCGGAGAATTGCGGCGGCTCGCCGTCATTGGCGCGTTCGCTCACATGGCAGCTCGAACAATTGCCCTTGTCCTCCGCCTGAAACAGGGCGAGCCCGCGTTTTTCCTGGTCCGTGAGATCGCCCTTGCCGGCGAGATAGGCGTCGTAGCGGGTGGAATAGGGATAGAACTCGGCCGGGTTCTGCTCGAAGGCAGCCAGAGCCTTGCCGGCCGCGTGCAGCGCATCCTCGGGCCGCTCGAAAATATCGCCCCCGAACAGGCGCTTCAGCTCGGGCGCATAGGGCGCGGCGGCGAGCGAGCGGGTGAGGCTCGCCGCATCCGCATTGGCCATTTCGAAGGGTGAGAGAAGCGGGATCGCCGATTGCGCCGCGCCGCCGTCTACGCGCCCGTCCCAGGTGAGGCCGCCGGTCGGGCCATTGTCCACGCTCTCGTCGGCCTCGTCGTCGGATTCGAAATAATGCTGGGTAAAGGGCGGGACGGCCTGCAGATAGCGCAGCGACGGCACGGCCCTCACGCCCGGCCGGTCCAGCGCCGGCCCGCCCATCATCACGGGCTCGGCCGAGGCCGGACCGAAAGCATGGGCCGGGTCGTGACAGGTCGAGCAGGCTTGGCGGCCGGACGCCGACAGGGACGGGTCGAAGAACATCTCTTGCCCGAGCGCCCGGAGCGCATCGGCCCGCGCAAAGGCCTGCACACGGCTCATCGGCGCGGCATCGGGGCGCGGCGGCCCGCCGGCCTGAACCAGCGCGGGCAGGAAGGGCGCGCCAAAGGCGGTGAGCGTCAGGCCCAGCAGGGCAGCAAGGCGCAGACGAAGGGGCTGCGGGGTCATATCGGCGACTCTTCACATCGACAGGGCGAACCTCGCGCACCCAGCAGCACGCGAAGCGGCGGGCTTGGCCGCAGCGGATCGTCCAGGCAACTCGCAGGCAACAGCGATTCGCCGCGCTTGGCGCTCGCTCCTATCGGCGCGGTTCGTGACATCTCGATGAATTCCAGCGCCGATTTAATTTTCACGCAAATGTGAAACTGTCACGAACCTGTCAGAACTCGGGCCTAGAGCGGCGGCGCGAACCCTCCCGCTGGAGGGCCGTGCCGTTCGCCGCCTTCCCTTGCGGCCGGCCTCTTTCGAAGGGCTCTTGATGATGAAGCTTTCCCAGCTTTCTCGCCGTCTTCTGGCGGGCGCATCCGCCGCGCTCGTGCTCGCGCCGAGCATGGCCTGCGCCGCACCGGCGGGGCTCGACAAGATCGACACCGTGGTCGTGATCTATGCCGAGAACCGCAGCTTCGATAATCTCTATGGCGCCTTCCCCGGCGCGGACGGTATCGCGCAGGCCTCCGCCGAATCCAAGCTCCAGCTCGACCGCGACGGCAAGCCGCTGTCCGAATTGCCGCCGGTCTGGGAAGGGCTGACGGCCAAGGGCGTGACCCCGGTCATCAACGAAACGCAGACCGAGCACCTGCCGAACGCGCCTTTCGCTTTGGACGATCCCAAGGGCTTCGACCTGTCGCTCGGCACCATCACACGCGATCTCTGGCACCGCTTCTATCAGGAGCAGATGCAGATCGACGGTGGAAAGAACGACAAGTTCGCGGCATGGGCCGATTCCGGCGCGCTGGTCATGAGCCATTTCGACGGCTCGAACATGCCGATGTGGAAGGTCGCGCAGAAATACGTTCTGGCCGACCACTTCTTCCAGGCGGGCTTCGGCGGCTCGTTCTTCAACCATTTCCAGCTCGCCTGCGCCTGCGCGCCGGTTTATCCCGACGCCGACAAGAGCCCGGCCAAGGATCTGATCGCGGCGGTGGATGGCGATGGCAAGACGCTGACGCTCGCGGCCAACTCCCCGGCTTCGGCGCTGGAGGGCATGCCGAAATTCGAGAAGGACGGCAATCTGACGCCGGACTTCTACGCCGTGAACACGATGCAGCCACCCTATCAGCCGAGCGCCAACGCCCCGGCCGAGGGCGGCGACAAGGCCTATGCGGACCCGGCCAAGCCCACGACCCTACCGCCGCAGCATGAGGAGACGATCGGCGATCTCCTGTCGCAGAAGGGGATCGGCTGGGCCTGGTATGCCGGCGCCTGGCAGGACACGCTGGACGGCAAGAACGCCCGGCCCGTGCCGAACTTCCAGTTCCACCACCAGCCCTTCAACTATTTCGCGGCCTATGCGCCGGGCACGCCCGCGCGCGCCGAGCATCTGAAGGACGGCGGAATGGCCGGGGCGAAGTTCATCGCCGATATCGACGCGGGCCATCTGCCCGCCGTCACCTTCTACAAGCCGCAGGGCAATCTGAACGAGCACAATGGCTATACGGATGTGGCGAGCGGCGACGAGCACATCGCCGACGTGATCGCCCATCTCGAAAAGAGCCCGCAATGGGGGCACATGCTCGTCGTCGTCACCTATGACGAGAACGGCGGCCTGTGGGATCATGTCGCCCCGCCCAAGGCCGACCGCTGGGGTCCGGGCAACCGCATCCCCGCCATCATCGTCTCGCCCTTCGCACGCAAGGGCACGGTGGACCACACGCAGTACGACACGACCTCGATCCTGCGCTTCATCACCGAGCGCTACGACCTGCCGGTTCTTCCCGGTCTCGCGCTGCGCGACAAGGCGCTGGCGGAGAACCACGAGAAGCCTATGGGCGATCTGACGGCGGCGCTCGACCTGTCGAAGTGAGCGGGGAGGCCTCCACGCCTCTTCCTCATGAAACGCGAAACGGCCCGGATGGCGCGCTCGCCGTCCGGGCCGTTCTCATCCATCGCTCCGCGCTTTCATTGCGCGGCGCGGCTTATTTCGTGCCGTACATGCGGTCGCCCGCGTCGCCCAGACCTGGCATGATATAGCCCTTCTCGTTCAGCCCCTCGTCGATCGAGGCGGTGAAGACGGGAATGTCGGGATGGGCGGCGCGGAAGCGCTGGATGCCTTCGGGCGCGGCGAGAAGGCACAGGAAGCGGATGTTCTTGGCACCGCGCTCCTTCAGCTTCTCCATGGCGGCGGTGGCGGAATTGGCCGTCGCCAGCATCGGGTCCACCACGATGATCAGGCGGTTGGCGAGGTCTTCGGGCGCCTTGAAGTAATATTCCACGGGCTGGAGCGTATCGTGGTCGCGGTACATGCCGATATGGGCGACGCGCGCGGCCGGCACGAGATCCAGCATCCCTTCCAAGAGCCCGTTGCCGGCGCGCAGGATGGAAGCGAAGACCAGCTTCTTGCCTTCCAGGATCGGCGCGTCCATCTCGCGCATCGGCGTTTCGATGCGGGTCGTGGTCAGGTCGAGATCGCGTGTCACCTCGTAGCACAGAAGCGTCGAAATTTCCCGCAGGAGCCGGCGGAAGCTCGCCGTCGAGGTCTCCTTTTTGCGCATCAGAGTGAGCTTGTGCTGCACGAGCGGATGGTCGATGACGGTGACGCCGTCCATGCGGGAACCTCTTCTGGTCGTTCGTTCGTATGACAGGTCTATTGCGTTGCGGCCGGCGCGCCAAGCAGGAGCGCGCGCATGGTCAACAGGGACAGGAGACGCTGGCGCGTCGCCGCGTCCATGAAACCCGCCTCGATGGCGTTGCGCGTCAGCGCCAGCCGTTCGGACGGACCGAAGCCCGCCGCTGTGGCAAAGGCATATTCGCGGGCGAGATCGGTGCCGAAAAAGGGTGGATCGTCGGAATTCACGGTCAGGCGCAGCCCGGCCTCGCGCAGGCGCTTCAGCGGATGGGCCGCCGCGTCGGGATAGACACCGAGCGAGAGATTGGAGCCGGGGCAGACTTCCAGCGTGATCGCCTCGTCGCGCAGGCGTTTCAGGAGGTCCGCGTCCTCGATCGACCGCACGCCATGTCCGATCCGCGTGACCTTCAGCTCATCCAGCGTCTCGGTGATGCCATCGGCCCCCGCGAACTCGCCGGCATGGGCGGTGAGGCCGAGCCCCGCCTCGGCGGCGATGCGAAAGGCGCGGGCGAAGTCGCGCGGCCGGTGACGCCGCTCGTCGCCGGCCATGCCGAAGCCCGTGACGCCCGGCGCGCCGGCGGCAAAGCGCGCGGCTTCCTCCACCGCCTCGGGGCCGAGATGGCGCACGCCGACCACGAGAAAACGGCAGACGATGCCGCTCGCCTGTTCCGCGTCCTTCGCCCCTTGCGAGAGGGCGTTGAGATAAGTCTCAGGCGACAGGCCGCTCGCCCGCGCATGGTCGGGTGAAATCGTCAGCTCGCTATAGATCGCGCCGTCGGCGGCGATGCGCGTCAGATAATCATAGGCGAGACGGCGATAATCCTCCGGCCGACGCAGAAGCGCCGCCGCCCGGTCATAGGCCGCGAGAAAGCCGGAAAAACCCTCCCAGCGATAGGTCTCGCCTTCCGCAAAGCTGCCGAGATCCACGCCCTCGCGCCGCGCCAGTTCGCGGGCAAAAGCCGGCTCCAGCGTGCCCTCGACATGGGCGTGAAGCTCGGCCAGCGGAAAACGGGCGTCGGTGGAGGAGGCGATCACAGGAAGCTCCTTCCATGCGCGCCGGCCGGTAGGCCGAGATGGGCGGCGACGCTTTCGCCGATATCGGCAAAGCTCGGTCGAAGGCCGATGGCGCGGGGCTCCATGCCCGGCCCGAAGCCGAGAATCGGCACATGCTCGCGCGTGTGGTCGGTGCCGGGATAGGTCGGGTCGCAGCCGTGGTCGGCGGTGAGGATCGCGAGATCGCCCGGCCGCAGCAGGGCTTCGAGTTCCGGCAGGCGCGCGTCGAACTCTTCGAGGGCTTTCGCATAGCCCGGCACGTCGCGTCGATGGCCGTAGATCATGTCGAAATCCACGAAATTGGCGAAGACGAGATCGCCATCCCCCGCGTCGTGAACCGCGCCGAGCATGGCGTCGAACAGCGCCATGTTGCCGTCGCCCTTGCGCACCTCGCTGATGCCCTGATGGGCGAAGATGTCGCCGATCTTGCCGATGCCGATGACGCGGCGGCCGGCGGCCACGGCACGGTCGAGCACGGTGGCTTCCGGGGGCGGCACGGAATAATCGCGCCGGTTGGCGGTGCGGCGGAAGCTGTCCGCTGTTTCTCCGGCGAAGGGCCTGGCGATGACGCGGCCGATATTGAGCGGATCGACATGGCGTCGGGCCGCGATGCAAAGCTCGTACAGACGGTCGAGGCCGAAATGGGTCTCGTGCGCGGCGATCTGCAACACGCTGTCGCTGGATGTGTAGAAGATCGGCTTGCCCGAGCGGAGGCTCTCCTCGCCGAAGCGCTCGATGATCTCCGTGCCCGAAGCATGGCAATCGCCCAGAATGCCGGGAATGCCCGTATCGTCCTGGATTGCCGCGATCAGCTCGGGCGGGAAGCAGGGGACCGTGCGCGGGAAATAGCCCCAGTCGAACAGGACAGGGACGCCCGCGATCTCCCAATGGCCCGATGGCGTGTCCTTGCCCCGGCTGATCTCGGCCGCCGAACCCCAGAGCCCGGCGGGCTCGCCGCCATGCCCGCGACCACCGGCCGCATGGAAAAGCCCGAGCCGCTCCATGTTGGGCAGGCGCAGCGGCCCGGTGCGCTGGCCCGTTCGATCGGCCTCCCCGCGCTCGGCGGCTTCCCGGATATGGCCGAACGTGTCGGCGCCTTCGTCACCGAAGGCGCTCGCGTCGCCGGCTTGGCCGATGCCGAAGGAATCCAGAACGATCAGAACGGCGCGGGTCATGAACCAAGTCTCCTTGCCCGTCTTGTGCCATGGCGCGGCCGGCGACGAAAGACGAAGGGAAGGGGCGCATCGCAGACCTCTCCTGTCTTAGCGTTTGCAGGCGATGCTCAGGAGCAGTCCGAGCACTGGATGCCGGCGTTGCCGCTTGTGTTGCGTGGTGCGAAATAGGCGGATTTGCTCATCTCGATCCCATGCGTGAAGCCGAAACCGCCGAGCGGCGTGTAAAGATAGCTGGCTTCCACCACAACGAAGCTGCGCGACGGCTGGTTGGCGAGCGAGTCCGGCAGGATAAACTCCGTGCCCTTGCGCCGTGCCACCGCGCCGTTGACCGCGCTCGACCAATCCACCACCGCCTTGCCCTTGGCGTCGATCAGGATCGAACTCAAGACGATCTTGACCTTCGCGGCGTCCAGCGGCTGCATCAGCGCGCGGGCGATGTCGAGTTCGGCCGTGAGGTCCGCCTTGGTGGTGGCGGAATCCTGCGCGATGAGATCGGCCGTCGCATTGGCGGTAGACTGGAGCTTGCGATGGGCGGTGATCGCCAGCGCCACATCGGACGCGCCAATATAAAGGAGCAACATCACCGGGACGATCACGGCGAACTCGACCGCCGCGATGCCCTGCCTGTTTCGGTGAAACCGGGCCAAAAGGTCTGTTGCCGTACCGCCCATCAATAGGGCTCCGTGCGAAAGGCGGAGACGCTGGCGAGCATCACCGTGCGATCGGCGTCGGATAGAAGATTCAAGACGTCACTCACGGGCGTCCACGGATAATACACGCGCAGGGCCATGATCGTCTTGGCCGAACCTTGCTGAGTCTGCGTGCCATTCCGTTCGCTTTCGGCCGGTTGCGAGAGGTCCACATCCTTGAACGACGAGTAAGTTCGGAGGTCGATCGTCAATTTGTCGCACGACAAAAAGACCTCGACCCGTTCGCAGATGATCTTGCGGAAGGTTTCCGGTTTCAGATCGTCGGCGTCGAGTTGCCCCGTTCGAACCAGTCGCGACACCTGATCGACCCCTCCGTCCAGTGTCAGTTGCGACATGAACAGGAGGCCCGTTTCCACCGTTGCGAAGACCACGAACAGGAACGGAATCACCAGAAGCGCAAACTCGATGGCGGTTGCGCCCGAATTGTCCCGAGAAGGACGCCGTGCCCAGACACCTCGGCGGCTTCGGGCTCTTTCGCCGGGCAGCCTGGCTTTCATCCTCGTCTCCCTTCACGCCGCATGGCGCGGGGGTATAGGGGTGATAGAAGGTTTGAGAAGCCGTTAACTCGGGTGATCACTGGCCGGTGGTGATCATGCCCTCGTGACTCTTGAACTGGGCGAGCGCGCGGCTGAAATTGTCGTCCTCGTCGCCCACCGTCACTTTCGGCTCGCAGCGCGGCGAGCAGGAGAAGGTGGAGCGGGCCGCCTGCCGGTAGATGCGCACGGAACGGTCTTCCCGGCTCGTGACGGTGACATCGTCGTCCAGCACCACGTCGCCCGCAGGGCCGAGCACCACGACATTCGTCACGCCATAGGAGCGGCCCGTCAGCACCAGCGTTTCGGCATCATGCACGGTCACGTCCACGATGGACGGATTGCCGATGATGATCGTGCCGGCCGCGCGCGGGATTTTCAGGATACGCGCGTGGTCCACCGCGACGTCGAGGCCGCCCACGCTTTCGGCCATGGCGGCAGGCGCGCCCGCAGCCAGGACGGCGAGGGTCAGGACGATCGACAAGGGGGCGGACCGGCGCATGAACACGCGAACTCCATCAGGCTCGGGCTATGATCGCCCTTGCGCCCGATCATGTGGAGGCAAGGTTAAGAACAGGTTTCGGTTCGATTCCTCCCTTGTTTACCACTTCGTGATCGGCCGGCATTTTTAGTGATCGTTAAGTACGCTCCTTAACCTAAGGGAAATCCTGAGGGGCTTAGGTTGGGCTTAACCGAACGACGAGGCTGGGCCGGGTCGTCGGGATGAGACCATAACAGCTCCTCAGGGGACCTCATTCATGATGAAGCTTTTCGCTCGCTTCCAGAAGAACGAATCCGGCGCCACGGCCATCGAGTACGGCCTTCTGGCGGCGCTGATCGGCGTGGGCATCATTGCCGGCGCGTCGACTCTGGGCAACAATTTGAACACCAAGTTCAGCAACATCGGCACGAAGATCGGCACGACCGTTCCCTGATCTGAGTCAGGCTGACGAACTCGGACTTTGAGCTGCGCCGGACGGGCTTGGGTGCCCGCCCGGCGCGCTGCTGCGTGATATGTTAACATTTCGCGGCAAGCATGTTGCTTCCCTGGTTGGGAGAGCATCCTTCTGACATCGAATGCACCGGCCCATGCGGGAGGCGACATGCTCGCGACGATCTGCTGCCTGATCTTTGCCGGCGCGCTGCTGCTGGCCGTCGTCACCGATCTCGCCAGCATGACGATCCCGAACCGCCTCGTGGGTGCGGTCGCGCTCTCCTTTTTCGTTTACGCTCTCAGCGCTGGTTGGCCCTGGGCTTCGGTCGGCTGGCATCTGGCGACGGGGGTCGCGATCCTGTGTCTGACCTTCGCCGCCTTCGCTTGCGGGTGGATGGGGGGAGGGGACGCGAAGCTGATCGCGGCGAGTGCCCTCTGGTTCGGCCCGACCTCCGCGTTCTGGGACTATCTGTTTCTGGCCAGCCTGTTCGGCGGCGTTTTGACGTTGGCGATCCTGATGCTGCGCGCGTGTCTGCGTCCCACCACAGGCAACGCCTCGATCGACCGGCTGCTGGATGCCGGTTCGGGCGTCCCTTATGGCGTGGCGCTGGGGCCTGCCGGCCTTCTCGTGCTTGCGCGCTTTCCCGAGATGCAATCTCTTCTGGCGCTGATGTGACGTCGCGAAAGCCGGCGGTGTTTCCGGCTTGTTAACCATGTCTTGAGAGTTTTCCGTCGATAAAGGCTTAACGAGCGGACATCCGGCTCGGAGCACGATCGGGGGAACGCAATGCGTGGGACGCGTCTGGCGATTTTTGGCGTGGCAGGGGCTGCTGCGGCCGGCGCCGGCCTCATTGCCGTCAATCTCACGGCGCCCACCGCCGCACCCGAGACCGTGGTGATCACGGCTCAGCCGGCCGAGCCTCCGATCAAGCTGGTGGAGGTTCTCGCTGCCTCGCGCAACATCGCCATGGGCGAGCGCGTGGATGGCGCGCTGGAATGGGTTCAATGGCCTGAAACCGCGCTGTCGGAAGGGCTTCTTCGCCGCGACAGCAGCCCCAATGCCCTGGAGGAGTCCAAGGGCTCCATCGCCCGGCAGGCCTTCTTCACCGGCGAGCCCATCCGGGATGCCAAGCTGATCAAGAGCGATCGCGGGTTCATGTCGGCCATCCTGCCGGAGGGCAAGCGCGCCATCGCCGTGCAGATCGCCGCCGACACCTCGGCCGGCGGCTTCATCCTGCCGAACGACCATGTGGACGTGATCATGGCGCGCGAGAAGACGACGCCGGGCGCGGCCTCCCAGCCCCAGACGAGCGTCGAGACCACGACGATCCTGAAGAACCTGCGCGTCCTCGCGATCGACCAGACGATCGAGGAAAAGGACGGAACGCGGGTCGTGGTCGGCTCCACGGCAACGCTTGAGGTCGATCCGCAACAGGCGGAAGCCCTGACGGCGGCCAGCCGGATGAGCGATCGTCTCATCCTGTCGCTGCGCGCGCTGGCCGATTCCGTTCCCGGCTCGCCCGGCTATGCCCGCTTCCTGCTGGAGCAGGAGCAGGCTCCGCAGAAAACGCAGATCCGCGTGGTGCGCTACGGCAAGACCACCGACATCACGACGAGGAACTGACGGATGTCGCTTTCCTTCCGCCGATCCCATTCGCGCCGGATCGCCGCTCTCCTGCAAGCTTCGCTGGCCGTCCTGCCTCTCGTGCCGCTGCCGGCGCTGGCCGACAGTGCCGTAATCGCCATCAACCGCCCGCAGCAGACGATCAGCCTCGGCCTCGACAAGTCCAAGGTGATCGACCTGCCGCGCGACGCGCACGACATCGTCGTGTCGAATCCGACGGTGGCCGACGCCGTGACGCGCACGGCCCGGCGCATCTATATTTTCGGCAAGCAGATCGGCCAGACGAACATCTTCGTCTTCGACGCCAATGGGCGCGAGATCGCGGTTCTCGATCTGCGCATCGAGCGTGACATCTCGGCGCTCGCCTCCACCATCAAGCGCTTCATCCCGACCGCCGAGGTGCGGGCCGAGATGCTGAACGACAACGTGATCCTGACCGGCACGGTCGAGAACGCGCAGGATGCCCAGCGCGCGGTCGATCTGGCGAACATCTTCGTCACGGGCGGCGAGGCGACCACCGGCCAATATATCAAGACGGCGACCAGCGGAGCCTCGGCGGCTGGCGGCGGCGGGGTGGCGATCGGCGGCGTGTCGCAGGCGCAGGAACGCCGCCAGAGCAGCCAGATCGTCAACATGCTGCAAATCCAAGGCGAGGATCAGGTCACGCTGAAAGTGACCGTCGCCGAGGTGCAGCGCTCCGTGGTCAAGCAGCTCGGCATCGACGGCACGGGCACCTCCTCGCTCGACGGCATGCTCTTCTCCTCCGTCAGCGACAATCCGTTCGGCCTCGGCAAGGCAATCTCTTCGGCGGGCGCGGCGATTGCCAATGGCGGCAACAGCCCCAACGGCATCTCCGCCCAGCTCCGCGCCATGGAGCAGGCAGGCGTGATGCGCACGCTGGCCGAACCGAGCCTCACGGCCATCTCGGGCGAAAGCGCCTCGTTCAAGGTCGGCGGCGAATTCACCGTTGCCAGCGGCAAGTCGGAAACGCCGGCCAAGCGCACGCCGATCTTGAACGCCAATGGCGGGATCATCGGCTACGACGAAACCCCGGCCAGCGTCGAGTACCAGCACAAGGAAATCGACTACGGGATCGGGCTCGACTTCACGCCGGTGGTCCTGTCGCCGGGGCGCATCAGCCTGAAGATCCGCACGGCGGTGTCCGAGCCCACCTTCGAGTCGCCCTATGCGATTCCGGGCGGCATCGCGCCGGGCGTCAACCTCGTGGGCATTCGCAAGCGCCTCGCCGACACCACGGTCGAGCTGCCCTCCGGCGGCTCGCTGGTGATCGCGGGCCTCGTGCGCGACGAGATGCGTCAGGTCATCTCGGGCTTTCCCGGCCTGTCCAAGCTTCCGATCCTCGGCACCCTGTTCCGCTCGCGCGACTTCCAGCGTTACGAGACCGAACTCGTGGTGATCGTGACGCCCTATCTGGTGCGCCCGGTCGCTCGCCAGCAACTGGCCCGGCCGGACGACAATCTGAACTTCTCGTCGGACGGCGCTTCCAACTTCCTTGGCCGCGTGAACCGCGTCTATGGCGCCGCAGACACCCGTCTTCCCCCCGGCCGCTACCACGGCAACGTCGGATACATCTACAAATGACCGCGCGCCGCAGCCTTTCCCCCCGCCGTTTCCTGCCCCTTGTCGCCCTGTCGCTTCTGGCTGGCTGCGCCAACCAGCATGTGGAGGTCGGCGCCGTTCCCGACGATTATCGCACCCGGCACCCGATCACGGTGCGCGAGGCGACGGAGGATCTGGAACTGTTCGTCGCCTCGTCGGACACGCGACTGACCCATCCCGACCTGACGCGCGTCGAAAGCTTCGGCACCCGCTTTCGCCGGGCGCGGGCTTCGGTCCTGCGCGTTGGTGTGCCGTCGGGCGCGCGCAACGAGGCGGCCGCCCGGCTGGTCGCCGACGACGTGACGCGGGTGCTTCGCCAGATCGGCGTGCCGCGCCAGCGCATTCTGGTCACGTCATACCCCGCGCACGGCGTCGCCGACGTGCCGCCGCTGCTTTTGTCCTTCAACGGGATGGTGGCCGAAGTCGCACCCTGCGGACGCTGGCCGGACGACCTCGCCGACACGAGCGAGAACCGCAACTACCAGAATTTCGGCTGCGCCACGCAGAGCAATCTGGCCGCCCAGATCGCCGATCCGCGCGATCTTCTGGGGCCCCGCGGCGAAAGCGAGATCGATGCCGAGCGCCGCTCGGTGGTGATCGAGAAGTATCGCCAAGGGCAACGGACGGCCTCCGAGCCGCCTCGCCAATCGTCCGATTACAATTGGTAGGCCACACGCGATGACCGATCTTCCCCTCGACGATGCCGCCTATCGTCCGTCCGACATGGACATGCGCGAGCGCCTCGAAGCCCTGCGTCCGGTGCCGCGCATCACCATTCAGGCCTTCTGCGAAACCGCGCCCGTCGCCGCCGCGATCGAGGCGGCGGCCGCCGACCGGCGCATGGTGAAGGCGCACGCACGCGTGCACCTGGGCGGCATCCGCGCGGCGAACGAGCATTACGCCACCGCGCCGACGCCCAATCTCGTGCTCCTGGAATCGGCGCAGTCGCCGGCCGATCTCCTGGCCGATCTCGACGGCCTGGCCGAGGTCTGCGATCCCGGCTCGAAAGTGGTGATCATCGGCCACCACAACGACGTATCGCTCTATCGCGAGCTGACCCGGCGCGGCGTGTCGGACTATATGCTGGCGCCCGTGCAGATGGCCGATGTCATCAGCGTCGTGTCGCAGCTGTTCATGGCCGAAAACGCCGAGCCGCTCGGCCGCACGCTGGCCTTTGTCGGCGCCAAGGGCGGCTCGGGGGCCTCCACCATCTGCCACAATATCAGCTGGACCATCGCCAAGCTGTTCGGCGGCGAGGTCATGCTGGCCGATCTCGACCTGCCCTTCGGCACGGCCAATATCGATTTCGACCGCGACCCGCCGCAGGGCGTGGCGGAGGCGGTGTTCTCGGCCGAGCGGCTGGACGAGGTGTTTCTCGACCGGCTCCTCGTCACCTGCGCCGAGCATCTCTCGCTTCTGGCGGCACCCTCCACGCTGGAGCGCGCCTATGATTTCGACGCGGAAGCCTTTTCGGCTCTGATCGACGCCGCCCAGCGCGGCACGCCCTGCGTCGTGCTCGACGTGCCCCATGTCTGGAACAGCTGGACGCGCACCGTTCTGGAGCGCGCCGACGAGGTGGTGATCGTGGCCGAGCCGGATCTCGCCAACCTGCGCAACGCCAAGAACCTGATGGACACGCTGCGCAAGGCGCGCCCCAACGACAAGCCCCCGCATCTCGTGTTGAACCGCGTCGGCGTGCCCAAGCGGCCCGAGATCGCGCCGGCCGAATTCGTCGAGCCGCTCGGCGTCCAGCCGGCGGCCCAGATCGCCTTCGATCCGCTGACCTTCGGAACGGCCGCCAATACCGGCCGGATGCTGACCGAGATCGACGGCAAACACGCCGCCGTCGCGGCCTTCGAGCATATGGCGCATGTGCTGACGGGGCGCAGCGCCGCCAAGCAGGCCCCGCGCGCGGGTCTCAGTGGGCTGCGCGCCCTGATGCGCCGGCGCTCGGCCTGACGGGCGGCGGGGCCGGCGTTCCGACAAGAGAGAGTGAGGGGCGGCGGTCGCCCCCGCGAGGAATAGGGAACCAGCGGCGATGTTCGGCAAGCGCGGAAACGACACGGGCACTTTGGCACGGCCGGCAGCGGCCGCGCCGCCTGTGACCGCCGCGCCTGTCGCGGCCCCGGCCCCGCGCGAGGCCGCCGCGCCGCCCAAGCCCGTGAAAAGCAACGCTCCCCCGCAGCAGGCCGCCCCCGCCAGCGCGTCCGCACCGGCGGCCGCCAAGCCAAGGCCCGATAGCTACTACGAGACCAAGAGCAAGATCTTCGCCGCGCTGATCGACACGATCGACCTGTCGCAGCTCGCCCGGCTCGAAGCCGAGATGGCGCGCGAGGAAATCCGCGACATCGTCAACGACATCATCTCGATCAAGAATTTCGCGATGACGATCGCCGAGCAGGAAGACCTGCTGGCCGACATCTGCAACGACGTTCTGGGCTACGGTCCGCTGGAGCCGCTTCTGGTTCGCGACGACATCGCCGACATCATGGTCAACGGCGCGCGCCAGACCTTCATCGAAGTCGGCGGCAAGGTGATCGAAGCCGGGGTGCGCTTTCGCGACAACCAGCAGCTTCTCAATATCTGCCAGCGCATCGTGTCGCAGGTCGGCCGACGCGTGGACGAATCTTCGCCCATCTGCGACGCACGCCTGCCGGACGGCTCGCGCGTCAACGTCATCGCCCCACCGCTCGCCATCGACGGCACGGTGCTCACCATTCGTAAGTTCAAGAAGGACAAGCTGACCCTGCCGCAGCTGGTGGATTTCGGCGCGATTTCGCCGGAAGGGGCGACGATCCTCGAGATCATCGGCCGGGTGCGCTGCAACGTCGTCATCTCCGGCGGCACGGGCTCGGGCAAGACCACGCTCCTCAACTGTCTGACGCGCTATATCGACGAGGACGAGCGCATCATCACCTGCGAGGATTCGGCCGAACTCCAGCTCCAGCAGCCCCATGTCGTGCGCCTCGAAACGCGCCCGCCCAATATCGAGGGCGAGGGCGAGATCACCATGCGCGATCTCGTCAAGAACTGCCTGCGTATGCGCCCCGAACGCATCATCGTCGGCGAAGTGCGCGGACCGGAGGTCTTCGATCTCCTTCAGGCGATGAACACGGGCCATGACGGCTCGATGGGCACGATCCACGCCAACAGCCCGCGCGAATGCCTCAACCGTATGGAGGCCATGATCGCCATGGGCGGCTTCTCGCTGCCCTCGCGCACGGTGAAGGAGATCATCGTCGGCTCGGTGGACGTCATCGTCCAGGCCGCGCGCCTGCGCGACGGCTCGCGCCGCATCACCCACATCACCGAGGTGGTGGGCATGGAAGGCGACGTCATCATCACGCAGGATCTCTTCCTCTACGACATTCTGGGCGAAGACTCGCGCGGGCGTCTCCTCGGGCGGCATCGCTCCACCGGCATCGGCCGGCCGGCCTTCTGGGACCGCGCGCGCTACTACAACGAAGAGCAGCGCCTGGCCCGCGCGCTGGACGCGGCCAATGTCGAAGGGGAGCGTGGGCTGTGACCGCTCTTCTCTTCATGCTGCTCGTCGCGCTGGCAACCGGCGCGCTGATCTATGGCCTGGTCCAGCCGCGTCTCGAAAACGACAAGGCGTCGCGCTCGCGCTTCGACCAGTTCTCGGCCTCCGAAAACGATCTGGCGCTGCGCCAGGCGGCGCGCGACCGGATGCAGGAGGTGAGCAAGCGGCGCAAGACGCTTCAGGCCTCGCTTCAGGATCTGGAAGAGAAGAACCGCAAGCGCAACGGCCATCTGCGAAAGGCGAGCCTCGAAGCGCGCTTGTTGCAGGCGGGTCTGCGCATCTCCGTTCGGGCCTATATCATGGCCTGCGTCGCCCTCGGCCTGACCCTGTTCCTCGTGGTGCTGATGGTCAGCGGATCGCTCCTCATCGCGCTCGGGCTCGGGTTCGTGGGCGCGCTCGGCCTGCCGCAATGGTTCTTGAGCCTGCGCAAGAAGAAGCGCCAGACGAAATTCACCGACGAGTTCGCCAACGCGCTCGACGTCATCGTGCGCGGTATCAAGTCCGGCCTGCCGCTGAACGACACGCTGCGCATGATCGCCACCGAAACGCCCGAGCCGGTGCGCTCGGAATTCGCGCGCGTGGTGGAGGCGCTGCAGATGGGCTCCTCGCTGCCGGAGGCCGTCAACCGCCTCTATGTCAGCATGCCCATCCCCGAGACCAATTTCTTCTCCATCGTGGTGTCGATCCAGTCGCAGTCGGGCGGCAATCTGGCCGAGGCGCTGGGCAACTTGTCGCGCGTGTTGCGCGACCGGCGCAAGATGAAGGGCAAGATCAAGGCCATGTCGATGGAGGCCAAGTCCTCCGCCGCCATTATCGGCTCGCTGCCCGTGATCGTCGCCGGGCTCGTGTATCTCACCTCGCCCGACTACATCTCGGTCCTGTTCACCGACCCGATGGGACACATGATCCTGCTCGGCTCGGCGTTCTGGATGTCGTGCGGCATCCTGATCATGCGCAAGATGATCAATTTCGACTTCTAGAGGCTGCTATGGACGCCGTATTTCAGATGCTCGGCCTGTCCAGCCATGTCGCGCTGGGCCTCTGTGTCGCGGTGGCGATGTTTGCGACCGTGGTGTCGCTGGTAGGCCCGCTGCTCAACGGTCGCGACATGAAAACGCGCATGAAGGCGGTGGCGCTGGAACGCGATCAGGTCCGCGCCCGCGAGCGCGCCCGCATGGCCGGCGAGCGGGACAACCAGCGCGTCAGCCTGCGCCAGCAGGCCGACCGATCCTTCGCGGCCAAGGTGGTCGAGGCGCTGGACCTGCGCAAGGCGCTGATGGACGAGGCGACGACCAACAAGCTGCGCATCGCGGGCTTTCGCACCCAGCGTTCGCTGACGCTGTTCCTGTTCTGCCGGGTCAGCCTGCCGCTCCTGTTCGGCGTCGTCGCGGCCTTCTATATTTTCGGCCTCGGCATCATGGCGAGCCACGCCCTGGGCATCCGTCTGTTCGTCTGCATCGCGGTGGCCTATGCCGGCTTCTATGCGCCGATCGTCTTTGTCGGCAACGCGGGCAAGAAGCGCGCGCAGTCGATCTCCCGCGCCTGGCCCGACGCGCTCGACCTGCTTCTGATCTGCGTGGAATCGGGCAATGCCATCGAGGCCGCGTTTCGCCGCGTGGCGGACGAGATCGGCATCCAGTCGGTGCCGCTGGCCGAGGAAATGGTGCTGGTCTGCGCCGAGCTGTCCTATCTGCCCGACCGCAAGCAGGCCTATGAGAACCTCATCACACGCACCGGCCTCGAAAGCGTGCGTTCGGTCTGCACGGCGCTGATCCAGGCCGAGCGATACGGCACGCCGCTGGGCGTCGCCCTGCGCACGCTGGCGCAGGAAAGCCGCGACCAGCGCATGACGGCCGCCGAAGGCAAGGCCGCCGCGCTGCCGCCCAAGCTCACCGTTCCGATGATGGTGTTCTTCCTGCCGGTGCTGTTCGCCGTGATCATCGGGCCGGCCGTGATCAAGGTTCTGCCGAACCTTTGAGGATGGAGGGGCGGCGAGGGGCCGTCCTCCGCCTCGTCTGCGTCAGCCCCGGCGCTCGCTTTTCAGCTCGCTCCACGTGTTGCGCTGGGAGAGCATCTGCTTGAGATAGGCGACATTGGCCTGCGCTTCCTCGGGCGACAGCACGTCGGAGGCGATCTTCTCCGCTTCCGAGAAGCGACCCTGAAGCCCCACGGCGAGCGCCAGATTCTGGCGCACGCGCGGATCGGCGCCCGGTTGGCGGGCGGCGCGGCTGAGATAGGATTCGGCGCTCTTCAGATCGTTCTGCAGAAGCGACGACATGCCGAGATTGGAGAGGATCGAGGGTTCGTTCGGCTGGAGCACCAGCGCCTTCTCGTAGAGAACGCGCGCCTTCTCGGGCTGGCCGAGCTGGTCGAGGATCGCCCCTTCGGCCGACAGGAGACGCCAGTCCGGCCGGTCCGGCGTCTGGGCCCGCTGCACGGTTTCGAGCGCCTTGTTGAGATCGCCCGCCGCCGCCAGCGCCTTGCCATAGGCGCCGAGCACGTCCCGGTCGTTCGGGAAGGCGATGGCGACCTGCTGCATCACGGCCAGCGACTGGTCGTTGCGCCCGGCCGCCTGGAGGGCTGCTGCATAGGCGAGGCCGACATCCTTGTTCTTCGGATTGCGTTCGTAGGACGCGCCGTAAACGCGGATCGCGGCGCGCAGCTCGTCCGCCGTCATGGTGGAGACGTCCCGGCGCGGAGCGGCCTCGCCGCGCGGGGCGATCGAGCCCGTCGTCATGCGCGAGGTGTGCGTGCAGCCGCTGGCCGCCATCAAGGTCAGAAACACAAGCGCCAGCGAACCGCGCCTTGCGCCCGCGCTCCGGCGGGCGTAGTTCGGCGCGGCGTCGCCGCCTTCGGCTCGCGCAAGCGGTCGCATCGATCGACGCATCGGCTTCCCCGTTTCTTCTTCGCCCGCTGCGGGCAGAGTGCAAGCGGGTCATCTTTCGTTAACCCCTACGTCCCGTTCATTTCGCGGGGCTGACGTTCACGAGCGCCTCATGACCGACCGCCTTCTTTCCTCCGCCCTCGATGCCCGTCCCGTCCATGCGGTGGACGAGACCGGCCTGGCGCGACTGCCCGAGGCCGCGCGCCAATGGCTGGACGCGGCCGGCTACAAGGCGAGCGCGGGCTCGGTCGCGCTGTTTCCGGTGGACGGGGGAGGCGCGGGGGCGGTTCTGGGGCTGGGCGAGGCCGAGGCGCAAAGCCCGGCCGCCCGCGCGCTGCTGACCGGAGCGCTGGCACAGAGCCTGCCGGCAGGGGACTGGGCGTTCGAGGTCGAACACGGGCTCAATCCCGATCTCGCCGCGCTGGGTTTCCTGCTCGGCTCCTACCGGTTCGAGCGCTATCTGTCGAAGCCAGCCAAGGCGGGCGCGCGTCTTGCGCTGCCCGCGGGCACGGACGAGGCGGCGGTGCGGCTTCTGGCGAGCAGCGTGTTTCTGGTGCGCGATCTCATCAACACGCCGACCAACGACCTCCTGCCCGATGGCATCGAGGCGGCGGCGCGGGATGTGGCGACCGAGTTCGGGGCCGAGGTCAGCACCATCGTCGGCGACGCGCTGCTGGAACAGAATTTCCCGATGATCCATGCGGTCGGCCGCGCCTCCAGCGTCGCGCCCCGTCTCATCGACATGAGCTGGGGCCCGGAGACCGGCCCCAAGGTGACGCTGGTCGGCAAGGGCGTCGCCTTCGACACGGGCGGGCTCGACATCAAGCCGGCTTCGGGAATGCTTCTGATGAAGAAGGACATGGGCGGCGCGGCCAATGTCCTGGGTCTTGCCCGCCTCGTGATGGGCTCCAAGCTCCCCGTGCGCCTGCGTGTGCTGATTCCGGCCGTCGAGAATTCCATCTCCGCCAACAGCTTCCGGCCGGGCGACATCCTGCGCAGCCGGCTCGGCAAGAGCGTCGAGATCGGCAACACGGATGCGGAAGGCCGATTGATCTTGGCCGATGCGCTGGCGCTGGCCGACGAGGAATCGCCTGAGATCCTCATCGACATGGCGACGCTGACGGGCGCGGCGCGCGTCGCGCTGGGGCCGGACCTGCCGCCCTTCTACACCGACGACGAGGCGTTCGCGGGCGAGATCGCGGCGGCGAGCCACGCGCTGCACGATCCGCTCTGGCGTCTGCCGCTCTGGAAGCCCTATGCCAAGAATCTCGCGTCCAAGGTGGCCGACACGAACAACGTCACATCGGACGGTTTCGCCGGCTCCGTTACGGCCGCGCTCTTCCTCCAGGGCTTCGTGTCCAAGGCCAAGAGCTGGGCGCATTTCGACGTGTTTGGCTGGCGTCCGCAGCCCGGCCCGCTCGGCCCTGCCGGCGGCGAGGCGCAGGGCATCCGCGCCCTTCACCACGTTCTGTCGGGTCGCTACCCGCGGTCTTGAAACCGCCTGAAAGTGCCGGACACTAGGCCCCGAGCGTCGCCTGAGACGAATCGACGCTCCCGAGGGGCGTATGGGACTCGACATCAAGCCGGGGCAGGCCTTGCGCCTGCTCCATCGCAACGCAATGGTTCAATCGCAGCATCCGGGCTCCGATCTCACGGCGCGCCAGACCGCGATTCTGCTGACGATCTATCTCGACCCGCCGCCCCACACGGTGCGCGGTCTCGCCCAGAAACTCCACGTGGCCAAGCCCGTGGTGACGCGCGCGCTCGACTCGATGGGACGCATGAATCTGCTCGAACGCCAGCGTGACCCCAGCGACCTGCGCAATGTCCTGATCCGCCGCACGGTGGAAGGCAGTCTCTTCGTCTCCGAAATGGCCGACCGGCTGGTGAGCGAAGCGGAGGCGCTCGGACGATGACGGCCCCGCTCGATCCGCGCCTGCACGCCCACCGCCCCGATCTCGCCGACCGCCGCCTGCAAGGGCGCGTGGAGGCCGAGCGCTTCGTGGACGGCGCGCCCGCCCATGTCTTCATGCCCGTCGCCGACCTGCGCCGCCGCCCGTCGGCCGACGCGCCGCTGGAAACGCAGGCGCTCTATGGCGAGCGGCTGCGCGTCTTCGAGGAAACCGGCGAGGGCTGGTGCTGGGTTCAGCTCGACAAGGACGGCTATGTCGGCTGGGTGCCGACCGTGACGCTGATGAACGGCGAGCCGCCCGCGCCGACCCATCGCATTGCCGTTCGCCGCACGCTGGTCTTCCCCGGCCCCGACATCAAGCGCCCGCCCATGCACGACCTGCCGCTCGGCGCGCGGCTGCATGTGAAGGGCGAGGCGAGCGACCACAATGCGACCTATGGGCTGATCGCGCCCTTCGGCGCGGTGGTCGTGCAGCATATGAAGCCCGCGACCTCGTTCGAGACCGATTTCGTCGCGGTGGCGCAAGGGTTTCTGGGCGTCGCCTATCTCTGGGGCGGCAAGTCGGCGCTCGGCATCGACTGTTCGGGGCTGGTCCAAGTCGCGCTCGACGCCTGCGGCATCCTGGCTCCGCGCGATACCGACCTGCAAATGGCCTTGGGCGAAGCGCTGAGCGAGGGGGAAAACCCCCGGCGCGGCGATCTCGTCTTCTGGCGCGGCCATGTCGGCATCATGATGAATGAGACGCAGCTTCTCCATGCCAACGCCCATCACATGATGACGGCGATAGAGCCTCTGTCGGAGGCCGTGTCGCGGCTGGAAGCCAAGGGCGCGCCCGTACTTTCGATCCGTCGCCTGCCGGAGATCCGGCAGGGCTGACGCTTGCCGGCGTGGGGCTTAGTACCCCGCCGAACGATCCACGATGTTGGCGAGCGCTTCGCCGCGCCGGTGGGCCGCGATCTGTCGCATGATGATGGGCGCCAGCGCTTCCGGGTCGGAAGACGCGGCGGCATGGGGCGTGACGAAGACCCGCGGGTGGCGCCAAAGCGGGCTGTCGGCGGCCAGCGGCTCGCGCTCGAACACGTCCAGCGAGGCTTCCATCAGGCGATTGTCGTTGAGCGCGCGCAGAATGGCCGAGTCGACCTGCAAGCCGCCGCGCCCGGCATTGATCAGAACCGGCGTGCCCAGCGGCGTTTCGCGCTTGAGCCGCGACAGGAAGGCGTCGTCGATCAGCCCGCGCGTCTCGCTCGTGAGCGGCAGAAGCACGACCAGAATGTCGCTCTGGGCCAGGATCGCCCCGAGCCCCTCCTCGCCATGGAAGGTGGTGACGCCCTCGACCTGACGCTCGCGCCGGCTCCAGCCCGAGACCTTGAAGCCGAGGAGGCGGAGCTTTTCGGCCGCGTCCCGCCCAAGTTCGCCAAGGCCGAGAATGCCGACCTGAACATCGCCGGCGGCGGGCTGGCGGCGCTCGTTCCAGAGACGGGCGGCCTGCTGCGCGCGATAGACCATGCCCCGGCGATGATGATCGAGCACCCGCCAGACGACATATTCGCTCATGCGCGCGGTCAGATCGTCGGCCACGATGCGCACGATCGGCACATCGGGCACGGTGCGGTCGGCTAGAATATGATCGACGCCCGCGCCAAGCGAGAAGACAGCCTGAAGGTTCGGCAGCCCTTCCAGAACGCCCGGCGGCTGCTTCCAGACCACGGCATAGCGGATCGAGGGATCGCCCGCCGTTTCGGGCCGTAGCACGATGGTCTCCCCCGGCGCGGCTTTCAGCATGGCGTCGTGCCAGCGCGTGGGATCGAAGCCGGTGACGGACAGGAGAAGGGTCATGCTGGTCTCTTCGGTCAGCGTTCGATGAAAGGGCGTTTCTGAAAAATCAGGCGACGGGTTCGGCCGCGTCCTGCAGCAGGCGCGCCTGCTGGCGGCCGTGGCGGGCGAACCAATGCGCGGCGGAAACAAGGAAGCCGTTCTCGATCGAGCCCGCGTCCACCGCCTCGATCAGGGCGTCCACCGGCGCTCGGATCGCGATGATGTCCTCCTGCTCGTCCAGCTTGCCGCCATGACCCTGCAGCGCGCCGGCATCCACCAGCGCGAGGAAGAAGCAGGCGACCTCGTCGCACAGGCCGGGGGAGGAGAGGATCGTATAGGCCGGCGCGATCGCATGCGTCACGAGCCCGGTTTCCTCTTCGAGTTCGCGGCTGGCCGCCTCGATCGGATTCTCGCCTTCGTCCACCAGGCCTGCCGGCAGTTCCAGCGCCGCCGCCTTGCCCGACGTCAGCGCCGCGCCGATGCGGAACTGGCGGATCACCACGATCTCGTCGCGCACGGGGTCATAGGGAATGATGATGGCGGCTAGGCCCGAGCGCAGGAATTCGCGCCGCGCCAGCACCGGCTCGTCGCGCCCGAGCGGGGCGTGGCGCACGGTCACGGCGTCCAGCGCGCGAAAGCCCGCGTGAAGGCGCTCGTCCTTCTCGATGGTGAAATCGAGCGGCTGGTCCTCCAGCCTCTGACGGTAGATGTCGCTCATTCCGAAACCTCTCGGGCACCCGCCGCTTCGATGCGGAAGGCCGCCGCCATCAATGCCTTGGTATAGTCGGTCTGGGGATCGTCGAAGATTGCGTCCGACGAGCCGCGCTCCACCACATGCCCGCCGCGCATGACGATCACCTCGTTGGCGAGCGCGCGCACGACCTTCAGATCGTGGCTGATGAAGAGATAGGCCAGATCGTGCTTCTTCTGGAGATGGCGCAGGAGATCGACCACCTGCGCCTGCACGCTCATGTCCAGCGCCGAGGTCGGCTCGTCCAGCATCACGAAGCGCGGGTTGAGCACCATGGCGCGGGCGATCGCGATGCGCTGGCGCTGGCCGCCCGAGAATTCGTGCGGATAGCGAAAGCGCGTGGCCGGGTCGAGCCCGACTTCGGTGAGTGCCGAAACGACGCGTGCATCCCGATCCGCGCTGGAGAGCGAGGGCTGATGAACGCGCAGACCCTCCGCGATGATCTCGCCCACCGCCATGCGCGGCGAGAGCGACCCGAACGGGTCCTGAAACACGATCTGGACGCGGTCGCGCAGGGGCCGCATGTCCTTGAAGGAGCGTTGGTCGATCCGCTCGCCATCGAAGCGGATTTCGCCTTGGCTTCCGATCATGCGGCAGAGCGCGAGACCGAGCGTCGTCTTGCCCGAGCCCGACTCGCCGACGACGCCGACCGTCTGACCGGCGCGCACCGTGATGTCGATCCCGTCCACGGCCTTCACATGGTCCGAAACGCGTCGGAACAGGCCGGTGCGCACGGGAAACCAGACCTTGATGTCCCGTCCTTCCATGACGATCGGCGCATTGGCGTTGGCCGCGGGCGGCCGACCCTTGGGCTCGGCGGCCAGAAGATGGCGGGTATAGGCGTGCTGCGGGTTGGAGAAGATCTCGGCGGTCGGCCCGGTCTCGACGATCTCGCCCTTGGTCATGACGCAGACGCGGTCCGCGATGCGCCGGACGATGCCGAGATCATGCGTGATGAAGAGGAGGCCCATCTGGCGCTCCTCCTGAAGCTTTTTCAGAAGCTCCAGAATCTGCGCCTGAACCGTCACGTCGAGCGCGGTGGTCGGCTCGTCGGCGATCAGGAGGTCCGGCTCGTTGGCGAGCGCCATCGCGATCATCACGCGCTGGCGCTGCCCGCCCGAGAGCTGGTGCGGATAGGCGCCGAGCCGCTTTTCCGGCTCGCGAATGCCGACCTGATGCAGAAGCTCCAGCGTGCGCTCGCGCGCGGCGCGGTCGGACAGGCCGCGATGCACCTTCATGACCTCGCCGATCTGCCGCTCGATCGTGTGGAGCGGATTCAGCGAGGACATGGGCTCCTGAAAGATCATCGAAATGCGGTTGCCGCGCACCGCCCGCAGCGCGTCGTCGCTCGCCCCGATCAGGTCCTGCCCCTCGAACAAGACCTCTCCGCCCGGATGGCTCGCGGCGGGGTAGGGCAGGAGCTTCAGGATCGAGAGCGCGGACACGGACTTGCCCGAGCCGGACTCGCCGACCAGCGCCACGGTTTCGCCCTTGGCGATGGAAAAGGAGACGCCCTTCACCGCAAGGCTGGTCGCCCCGCCCTGCGCGAAGGCCACCTGAAGCCCGCGCACATCGAGAAGCGGGCTTTGCGCGGAGGAGGAAGCAGCTTGGCTCAACGATGTCTCCTCACGCCGGACGGGCGTTCAGCGCGGAAGCGGCGGGATGGACGTTCGCCGCATGGCGATGGTGGCCGTGACCGGTATGGCCCTGATGCCCGTGGTCGTGGTCGTGGTCGTGGTCGTGGTCGTGGTCGTGGTCGTGGTCGTGGGGATGCGCGGCGTCGGCGCAGAGATCGCCTTCGACCTCCACCGTCGCATGGCCGATGGCGAAGTCCTGGCGCAGCGCGGTCTTGATGGCGCGCACGGTGCCCGGCCCGTCCGCGCCCTCCAGAAGCCTGGCATGAAGCGTCGCGGCGCGGCGCTTGGGCGTGATCATCCAGACATGGACATGATGCACTTCGGCCAGGCCCGGCACACGGTCGGCGAGAGCCTGTTTCACCGCCGCACCATCCACGCCGGCGGGCGAGCCTTCGAGCAGGACATGGCCGGATTCACGCACCAGCCGCCAGGCATTGCCGAGGATCAGGAGGCAGACGAGCACCGACAGGATCGGGTCGATCGGCGTCCAGCCCGTGCGCCAGATGACGATCGAGGCGATGATGGCCGCGACCGAGCCCAGGAGATCGCCGAGCACGTGCAGAAGCGCGCCGCGCAGGTTCAGGTCGTCCTTGTCGCCGCCATGCAGCGTGAAGAAGGCGGCGATATTGACGAGGAGCCCGGCGACGGCCACGGCAAACATCGGCCCGGCCAGAACCGGCGCCGGGTTGGCCAGACGCTGCCACGCCTCGAAGATGATGAAGGCGCTGATGCCGAAGAGAACCAGACCGTTGGAATAGGCGACCAGAATCTGGAACCGATCATAGCCGAAGGAGCGGCGCGCATCGGCCGGGCGGCGCGCCATGCGGATGGCGACGAAGGCGAGCGCCAGACCGGCGAAGTCCACCAGCATGTGCCCGGCATCGGCCAGAAGCGCGAGCGAGCCGGAGACGATCCCGCCCGCGACCTCGACCAGCATGAAGACGCCTGTCAGCCCCGCCGCGATGGCGAGCCTGCGCTCGCTCGCATGGGCCGCATGATCGTGGTCGTGGCCGGCATGGCTGTGGCCAGCATGGCCGGCCTGATCGTGGGAATGGCCCATCATGCTCACCTGAAGCTCTTGCGGGGGTCGAAGGCGTCGCGCACCGCTTCGCCGATGAAGACGAGCAGCGACAGCATCAAGGACAGGACGACGAAGCCGGAAATGCCGAGCCAGGGCGCCTGGAGATTGTTGCGCCCCTGTGCCAGCAACTCGCCGAGCGAGGGCGAGCCGGGCGGCAGGCCGAAGCCGAGAAAGTCGAGCGAGGTCAGCGTCGTGATCGAGCCGTTGAGAATGAAAGGCAGGAAGGTCAGCGTCGCGACCATGGCATTGGGCAGGAGATGCCGGCCCATGATGGTCCAGTCGCCGACGCCGAGCGCGCGCGCCGCGTTCACATATTCGAAGTTGCGCGCCCGCAGGAACTCGGCGCGCACGACGCCCACGAACGAGACCCAGGAGAAGAGCAGCATGATGCCCAGCAGAATCCAGAAGCCCGGCGGCAGGATCGCGGCGACGATCAGCAGGAGATAGAGAACCGGGATCGAGCTCCAGATCTCGATGAAGCGCTGGAAGATCAGATCGACCCAGCCGCCGAAATAGCCCTGCACCGCCCCGGCGAACACGCCGATCACGGCCGAGGTGGCGGTAAGGATCAGGCCGAACAGGACCGAGATGCGGAAACCGTAGATCAGGCGAGCCAGCACGTCGCGCGCCTGATCGTCCGTTCCCAGCCAGTTCCAGTTGCCCAGCACGCAGTTGGGATCGTTCACCCCCAACGGATAGCGCGCGCAGCGCTCCTCCTTGGAAAAGGTCCAGGAGGGCGGGGAGGGGGCGGGAACCGGAATCTCGTTGTTGACGCTGCCGTAGGAATAGCGGATCGGCGGCCAGACCATCCAGCCGTTCGCCGCCACCTCGTCCTGAATGAACGGGTCGCGGTAATTGGTGACGGGCAGGAAGCCGCCGAAGACCTCTTCCGGGTAGTCCTTGAAGATGGGCGTGTAATATTCGCCCTTGTAGGAGATCAGAAGTGGGCGATCATTGGCGATGAACTCCGCGCCGAGCGTCAGCACGAAGAGCACGAGGAAGATCCAGAGCGACCACCAGCCGCGCCGATGCGCCTTGAAGTTCTGCCAGCGGCGCTGGTTGAGCGGCGACAGGCGCGGCGGGCGCAGCGTCTCGACGGGCGGCGCCATCTGCGCCAGCGCGCCGGTGTCGGCCTCGGCGTCGGCGGCCTTGATGAGTTCGGGCGGGTTGTCCGAAGAATGCGCCACGGATCAAACCTCCCGCTTCTCGAAATCGATGCGCGGATCGATCCAGGTATAGGTGAGGTCGGAGATCAGCGTGGTGAGCAGGCCGATCAGGGAGAAGATGTAGAGCGTGGCGAAAACCACGGGATAGTCCCGCTTGTAGATGCTTTCGAAGGAGAGAAGCCCGAGCCCGTCCAGCGAGAAGATCGTCTCGATCAGGAGCGAGCCGGAGAAGAAGGCCGAGATGAAGGCGCCGGGGAAGCCCGCGACGATGATCAGCATGGCGTTGCGGAACACATGGCCATAGAGCACGCGGCGCTCGGTGAGGCCCTTGGCGCGCGCGGTGGTCACATATTGCTTGCGGATTTCATCGAGGAACGAGTTCTTGGTGAGCAGCGTCGTCGTGGCGAAGGCCGACAGCGACAGCGCGATGAGCGGCAGCGTCAGGTGCCAGAAATAATCGACGATCCGCTCCGGCCAGGAGAGCTGGGCCCAGTTGTCGGAGGTCAGGCCCCGCAGCGGGAACCAGTCGAGAAACGAGCCGCCGGCAAAGAGCACGATCAGGAGAACCGCGAAGAGAAAGCCCGGAATGGCATAGGCCACGATGATGACGGCGCTCGTCCAGGTGTCGAAGCGCGAGCCCTCCTTCAAGGCTTTGCGGATGCCGAGCGGGATCGAGATGATATAGGAGAGAAGCGTGATCCAGAGCCCGAGCGAGATCGAAACCGGCAGCTTCTGGATGATGAGATCGACCACGGTCGCGTTGGAAAAGAAGCTCGTGCCGAAGTCGAAGCGGGCATAGTCCCAGATCATCGTGGCGAAGCGTTCGAGCGGCGGCTTGTCGAAGCCGAACTGCTGTTCCAGCCGCTTGATGAACTCGGGGTCCAGCCCCTGTGCGCCGCGATAGCCCGAGGATTCGCCCGACATCGCAGCGGCTTCGCCGCCACCTCCGCCGCCCAGCCGGTCGGCCGCGCCGCCGCCCTGGCCCTGGAGGCTGGCGACGACCTGTTCCACAGGGCCACCCGGCGCGAACTGGATCACGATGAAGGAAACGGCCATGATCCCGAACAGGGTCGGAATCATCAAAGCCAGACGTCGAAGAATATAGGCGGCCATTCACCCGTTCCGTTGCGCGGCGATCAGACGGTGCGGCGGGCTCAAGCCCGACCCGCCGCCTTCGCCTTGGCCTCGTCGTACCACCAGAGCCGTTCCACCGGAAACCCGTAATCGGGCTTGGGATCGCGAAAGCCGAACATGTCCCACCATGCGACATTATGCCCGGTGGAGCCGATATTGGGCAGCCAGTCCAGCCGCCAGCGCAAGGTCCGGTCCAGCGCGCGCATGGCGATGGCAAGGCTTTCGCGGTCCTGCGCCTCGCCGACTTTCGCAATCAGGGCGTCCACCGCCGGGCTCGCCGTGCCCGGATAATTGTAGGAGCCGTTGCGATCGCGCGCGGCCGAGCCAAAGAAGAGTCCGAGGCTTTCGCGCGTCGGCGTGCCGTTCAGCGAAAAAGCGCAGAGCATCATGTCGAAGTCGAAGCGGCTTTGCCGGTCCTGATACTGGGCGGCGTCCACGAGGCGCAGCGAGGCGTCGATGCCCAGAAGCTTCATGTTCTCGATCATCTTGCCGTAGACGCGCGCCTGCTCGGGGTCGTTGATCAAATGTTCGAGGCGGAAGACCGTGCCTTGCGCATTCACGAGCTGCGAGCCCTTGCGCGTCCAGCCGGCGGCCTGGAGCAGGTCGGCGGCCTCGCGCAGGAGCTTGCGGTCGCGGCCCGACCCGTCCGAAATGGGCTGGCGCCAGACTTCGCCGAAGACCTCCGGCGGCAGGTCGGCCCGCAGCGGCTCCAGCAGCGCCAGTTCCTCCGGGGGCGGCGCGCCCACGGCCACGAAATCGGAATTCTCGAAAGGCGATTGCGAATGCTCGCGCAGGCCATAGAGAAGATTGGCGTTGGTCCATTCGAAGTCGAAGCAGAGATTGATCGCGCGGCGCACGCGCGCATCCTGAAACTGCGCCCGGCGCTGGTTCAGCGCCCAGCACTGGAAGCGCGGCCATTTTTCTTCCTCGAACTGGCGCATCTGCACGCGCCCATCGGTCACGGCCGGAAACTGATATTCCGTCGCCCAAGCCTTGGTGGTGAACTCCTCGCGATAGGTCGTGTCGCCCTTCTTGAAGGCTTCCAGCGCGCTTTGGCGATCGCGGTAGAACTCGACGCGGATCGTCTGGAAATGGTCCAGCCCGCGCTGGAAGGGCATGTCCTTGGCCCAATGGTCGGGCCGCTTCTCGTATTCGATGAAGCGCCCGGCGATATAGCGGCCGATGCGATAGGGGCCGGAGCCCGGAATTTCGGTGAAGCCGCCCTGCGTGAACGGTCGATCCTGAAAGAAGCTTTCCGGCACGATCGGGATGGAAAGCGCCTGAAGCGCGGTCGGCAGGGTCTGCCGGCCGGAAAAGCGGATCGTCACCCCGCGCTCGCCCTCAGTCGTCACCTCCGTGACCTCGGCCAGCTGAATGGCGAGCGCCGGGTGGCCCTCGCTCTTCATGGTGCGATAGGAAAAGGCGACGTCGGAAGCCAGAACCGGCGCGCCAGTGGAGAAGCGCGCTTGTGGGCGAAGCTCGAAGCGGAATGTGTTATTGTCGGGCGAAACGGACACGCTCTCGGCCAGCTGCCCATAGATCGCGTCCGGCTCGTCCAGCGTCCGGACCATCAGCCCTTCGTAGAGCATTTCGATCCGCGGCGGCGCGTTGCCCTGAAGAATGAAGGTGTTGAACGTGTCGAACGTATCGGGCGCCTGATTGAGCACCCAGCTGGACGCCGTGAAGGTGAAGCGCCCGCCTTGGGGCGCGTCGGGGCTCGCGTAGTCGAACTGCTGGTAATCGGCGGGGTATTTCAGATCGCCGAAGGGCGAGAGGCCGTGCAGCTTGGTGTCGTGCGCGAGCGCCGCGAACCCCAGGCGCGGCAGCGCGGCGACCACGCCCGCCGCCAAGGCCAGCCTGCCGAAGTCGCGGCGCGAGAGGAGGCGGAGGGGGCCGGTCATGGCGCGCCTCTCAAGGCTGCACGGGCGGGATGGCGGGCTTGGCCGCCGGGTCCGGCGCACCGGCCGCCGCCGCATCGGCCGGCGTGTTCACCGGCACCTCGCCCTTCACCCACCAGGAATAAGGGTCGAGCCCGACATAGGCCGGCTGCTTCTCGGGCATTCCGAACTTGTCCCAATAGGACACCCAGATTTCCGGATTGTGCCATTGCGGCACGACATAGAAATTCCAGAGAAGAACGCGGTCGAGCGCGTGGACGGCGGTCACCAGACTGTCGCGGTCGGGCGCGTAGATCACCTTCTCGACCAGCGCATCCACCGCCTCGTTGCGGATGCCGGCCGTGTTCTTGCTACCCGGCTGCGAGGCCGCCGGCGTTGTCCAGAACTCGCGCTGTTCGTTGCCGGGCGACAGCGACTGCGCCATCACGTCGGTCACGATGTCGAAGTCGAAACTGTTGGTCAGCGCCAGATATTGCGAGACGTCCACGATGCGTGTCGAGGTCTCGATGCCGAGCCGTTTCAGCTGGTTGGCGAACGGGTCAATGACGCGCGAGGAAGACGGATCGGTCGCCAGGAACTCGATGCGGAACGGCTCGCCCTTGGCATTCACCAGTTGCGAGCCCTTGCGGGTCCAGCCGGCGGCGGTCAACAGATCGAAGGCCTGCTTCAGATAGGTGCGCTCGGCACTGGGCTGCGAATAATCGGGCAGGGTGAAGGGCGTGGTGAAGACCTCGGGCGGGATCTTGTCGCGCAGCGGCTCCAGAAGCTTCAGCTCGCCCTCGCTCGGCAGGCCGGAAGAGGCCAGTTCCGTGCCCTGGAAATAGCTCGTCGTGCGCTGGTACAGGCCATAGAACAGGTTCTTGTTCATGTCCTGAAAGTTGAAGGCTAGCGTCAGCGCGCGGCGCACGCGCGGATCGGCGAATTTCTCGCGCCTCGTGTTCAGGACATAGCCCTGCATGGGCTGCCCGGTTTCGGAGGCCAGCGCCATCTTCTTCACGCGGCCATCGTTGAAGGCCGGGAAATTGTAGCCCTGCGCCCAGCGGCCGGCGCTGTTCTCAACGCGGTAGTCCGAAAAGCCGCCGCGCTTGTAGGCTTCCCAGCTGGCGCTCTGGTCGCGGAAATAGGTGTAGCGAATTTCGTCGTAATTGTAGCGGCCGATGCGCGCCGGCTTTTGTGCGGCCCAGTAGTCGGGCACCCGCTCCCAGGTGATGTCCGAGCCCGGCGTGAAGCTCTTGATGCGGTAGGGGCCGGAGCCAACCGGCACTTCCAGCGTCGGCGCGGTGATGTCGCGCTTCTGCCCGTTCGACCCCGTGCCTTCCCACCAGTGCTTGGGCAGAACCACGAGATCGCCCATGATGTTGGGCAGTTCGCGATTGCCGATCTGGTCGAAGCGGAAGGTGACCTCGCGCTCGCCGGTCTTCTCCGCGCCCGTTACGCTGCGATAGTAATTGCCATAGAGCGGCGACAGCGCCTTCACCGTCTCGAAGCTCCAGATCACGTCCTCGACCGTGATCGGCTGCCCGTCGCTGAACCGGGCGTCGGGGTCCAGTCGGTAGGTGACCGAAGAGAAGTCCGGGGGATAGCGCAGCGCTTCCGCGATCAGCGCGTGGCTGACGCCAGGCTCGTCGGGCGACTGGTCGAGAAGCGTGTCATAGACGAGGCCCCCGCCCAGCACCGCAAAGCCCGCCGCCGGCGTGCCGCGCACGGGAAACGGGTTGAAGCTGTCGAACGTGCCGGGCGCCGACAGGCGCAGGACGCCGCCCTTCGGCGCGTCGGGGTTCACGTAATCGTAGCGCTGGAAGGTCTCGCCATATTTCGACGGCCGGATCAGCGAGGACGACGTGTGCCATTCCCCCGCCTCCGCCGCCGGAGCGGCGGTCGGGGCGGGCGCCGGTTGCTGGGCATAGGCCAGCGAGGCGGTGCCGGCGAGAAGCGCCGAGGCGAGAAGGAGGGAAACGGCGCGGGATGCGATCGGCAAAGCGAACTCCAGGCGGGACAGGCGAAAAGACGGAGCCCAGACGGCCGGATCAATATGGCCATCCTCGGGCGACGGGCGCCGAGATACGAAAGTGTAATGGCCGAGCGGCCGGTGTCCATGCCCTCGGGCATCACGCTCTCGTCGCAGAGCGGCGCGATCGTCCTGAAACGCGAAAAGTGCTGAAACGCAAAAAGGCCGGGCGTCGCCGCCCGACCTTTTGATCTCGTTGGCGCCCGCCTTACTGCGCGGGTGCCGGGGCCGGGGCTGCCGGAGCCGCGCCGGGGTTCTGCGCCTCGGCCGGGCTTGGAGCCTGCGGCGGGGCGGAGGTGGCGTTGTCGCCCGTGGCCGGCACCGCGCCGGAGGGCGGCGCTGTCGGGGCCGCGCCCGTGGTGGCGTCGGTCGTGCCGCCGCTCTGGGGCTGCGTCACCGGGTCGTTGCCGCCGGGGCTGCTGTTGGTGGTCGTGGCCGGGTTGGTCGGGGCGGGAGCGTTGGCATCGCCCGCACCGGCCGCGGGGGCGGCCGCTTCGCTCGCGCCGGCATCGGGCGCGGGCGGCGGAACCGGCGTGTCGGCCAGCGTGCCGAGATAGGCCAGAAGATCGGCGCGTTCCTGGTCCTTGGGCAGGCCGGCAAAGCCCATGGCGGTGCCGGGAATGTACTGCTTGGGGCCGTGCAGGAAGTGGTTCAGGTGATCCCAGTCCCAGAGGACGGTCTTGCCCTTGGAGAACTCGGTCATGGCGGCCGAGTAGGAGAAGCCCTCGTGCGAGGCCATCGGGCGGTTCACGATGCCCCAGAGATCGGGGCCAACCTTGTTCGGGCCGCCCTTCTCGCCGGAATGGCAGGCCTGGCAGCGCTTGAAGATGGCCGCGCCGGCCTGCGCATTGGCGGTCTGCATGAGCTTGCCGACCGGCGTCACGTCGGCTGCGGCCGGGGCCGCGGAGGCCGCGCCCGCGGCCGGCTCGGCGGCGGTGATCGCAAAGCCCGGCTTTTCCGGCACTTCGGAATGGAAAATGGCTTCGGCCAGAAGGCTGCCGCCGAACAGAACGAAGACGGTGCCCAGAACGGCGCCGAAAATCTTGTTGGCCTCGAAAGAATCCATGTGGCTGGGCGGCTCCCTCTCCAACCGGCCCGGCGACCGGCGAACGCTGCTGACACGAAGTCATGATACCAGGGCCGTCCGCTCGTTCGGTGCGGAAGGCCCCGGGCCGTCGAATGCTCGGCGTCTGAAGGGGAAAAGGACAAGTCCCTTCCTCCGCAAGCGCCTTGGGGCCTTTTGCCGGATAGCGGCACCCCCTATAAGCCCCCTCGGCGTGTCTTTCGAAATGCGAGCGGCGACCTTTCGGCCCGCGCCTTTCGAAAGACACGCAAAGTCTGGAAGCGTTCTGACATTCCCCCCGGAATGGATCAAGCGCCCACCTGTCACAGCTCCGCGTTATCTCGCGCATTCCGGGCGGGATTTCGTGCGATTGGCCCCGAAAGTTGCGTCCATGTCCACACTCGTCCTCATTCCCGCGCGTCTCGCCTCGACCCGCCTGCCCAACAAGCCGCTGGCCGACATTGCCGGCGCGCCGATGATCGTGCGCGTGGCCGAGCGCGCGCGCGATGCCGCCATCGGCCGTGTGGTGGTCGCCACCGACAGCGACGAGGTGCTGCGCGCGGTGCGGGACGCCGGCTTCGAGGCCGTGATGACGCGCGCCGACCATCCGTCGGGCTCCGACCGTATCTTCGAGGCGCTGCAGGCCGTCGATCCCGAGGGCGAGGTGGACGTGATCGTCAATCTCCAGGGCGATCTGCCGACCATCGAGCCGGAGACGGTGCGCGCCGTTCTCAAACCCTTCGCCGACCCGGACTGCGATATCGCGACCGTCGTGGTCGAGATCGGCAACGAGGCCGACGCCAAGGACCCGAACGTCGTGAAGCTGATCGGCACGCCGAACGGCGAGCGCCGGCTGAACGCGCTCTATTTCACCCGTGCCACCGCGCCGACGGGCGACGGGCCGCTGTTCCACCATGTCGGCATCTATGCCTATCGCCGCGCCGCGCTGGAGCGCTTCGTCACGCTGAAGCCCTCGCCGCTGGAGGTGCGCGAGCGGCTGGAGCAGCTGCGCGCGCTGGAAGCGGGCATGCGGATCGACGCCGAGATCGTCGATGCCGTGCCGCTCGGCGTCGACACGGCCTATCAGCTGGAAGAGGCGCGCCGCGCCTTCCTGCCGCCGGCTCGCACCGGGCGCATCGCCTTCCAGGGCGAGCGAGGGGCCAATTCCGACATGGCCTGTCAGGCCATGTATCCCGATCTGGAGCCGCTGCCCTGTCCGAGCTTCGAGGACGCGTTTGCCGCCGTCCAGAACGGCACGGCCGATCTCGCCATGATCCCGATCGAGAACACGCTGGCGGGGCGCGTCGCCGACGTGCACCATCTTCTTCCCTCGTCCGGCTTGCAGATCGTCGGCGAGTTCTTCCTGCCGATCCGCTTCCAGCTCATGGTGAAGCCGGGCATGACGCTGGCCGACATCAAGGAAGTGCACAGCCATGTCCACGCGCTCGGCCAGTGCCGGGGCATCATCCGGCGCAATGGCTGGAAGCCGGTCGTGGCCGGCGATACGGCGGGCGCGGCGCGCATCGTCTCGGAAATGGAGGAGCGCCATGTGGCGGCCCTCGCACCGCGTCTGGCCGCCGATCTCTACGGGCTCGATATCCTGGCCGAGAATGTCGAGGACGCCGAGCACAACGCGACGCGCTTCGTCGTTCTGACGCGAAAAGAGGCAGGCCGGGCGCTTTGGGCAAAGAATGACAACCGCGTGGTCACCACCTTCGTCTTCGAAGTGCGCAATGTCGCGGCAGCGCTCTATAAGGCGCTGGGTGGCTTTGCCACAAATGGCGTCAACATGACCAAGCTCGAAAGCTACCAGCTGGAGGGCAAGTTCGTGGCGACGCAGTTCTATGCCGATATCGAAGGGCACCCGGACGATGTGGGTGTCGCCCATGCACTGGAGGAACTGGAGTTCTTCTCCAAGCGACTGGCCATTCTCGGCGTCTATTCGGCCGCGCCCAACCGGCCCGAACTGCCCGCGCCCGCCATCGGCGAATAAGGGGCTGAGGGGAGGGTGGCCTCGGTCGCCCACCCCTTGTTCGAACCCGAACCCCAAACAGCAAAAAGCCCCGCTTGGCGGGGCTTTTTCGACGGCCGGGTCGAGGTGCCCGGCGGGTTCTTTCTGCGCTTAGCGGCCGACGCGAACCATGCGCTCGATGTCGCCGCGCAGCACGCCGATGTCGCTGAGCATACGGTCGTCCATGCGGCTGAGCTCGGCGACGGTGCGGCGGTGAGAGCGGAGGTTGCGGAGGCGGGAGGCGATCTCGGTGATCATCGGACTGTTCCAGAATGGGTTCGTTTGTTGACCGAGATATAAGCGACCCCTCTGCCTCTTAGGAGAGCAAAGTCTGCACGCCAGTTGTGCAATCTGCGCATGGCATGGTCATATTTCCGTTCATCGCATTTTAAGAAATTGCCTCATAGAAATGCATCATCGCGCTCCCTGCCTTCCAAAAAGGCACGAATCAGGTGGTGCGCAATGGCGAAGGGAGCCGGTAGGGTGAGCCCTTGTGGGTGCTGCCCTTCCAGCATGGCGCGCACCTCCTCGCGGTCGAACCAGCGGCAATCCTCCAGTTCCGCGCCGTCGAACTGGATCTCCGTCGTCAGCGCCTCGGCCGTGCAGCCGATCATCAGCGAGTTCGGAAAGGGCCAGGGCTGCGAGGAATGGTAGCACACGGCGCCGACCGTGATCCCAGCTTCCTCGAAGGTTTCGCGGCGCACCGCGTCCTCGATCGTCTCGCCTGCCTCGATGAAGCCGGCAAGGCAGGACCACATGCCTGCGGGAAAATGCGGCTGCCGCCCCATGAGGCAGCGGCCGGCCCCGTCCTGCACCAGCATGATCGACACCGGGTCCGTGCGCGGAAAGATCATGTGATCGCATTTTGTGCAGCGGCGTCGGAAGCCTGCTGCCTCCGACACGGTTGCGCCGCCGCAGCGCCCGCAGAAGCGGGCCGAATCATGCCAGTTCAGGAGATGGGCGGCTTGGGCGAGCTGCCCTTCCGTGTCGGCGTCGAGGGCTACGTGCAGGCCGAGCGTGCGCAGGTCGAACAGCGACAGGCCACCCAGACGCCGCTCCGCCCCTTCGCCCTCCATCCCGAGTGCTGCGATCCGCGCCTCCGATAGGCGCACGGCCAGACGCGGCTGCCCATCCCCGGTGTGGCCGAGCAGAAGCTCCGCCTCTTGCGAACCCAAAAGCGCCTGCGCTTCCGCGCGCCCGAAGAGCGGGCGAATCGCGTCGCCATCCTGATGCGCCAGCCATTGCCCGGCTGCCTGGACATAGAAGCCGGCCTCCGGGTGATCCAGCGCCTCGGCAAGGCTCGTTTCGGTTCGGAGCTCTCCGTCGCGGACGAGGCGGTTGCCGACAAAGCCGAGGCGGGGGGACGGAGCGCTCATGACAGGCTTTCGAGAAGGCGGGCGCGAAGGGACTGCGCCTCATCGGAGGAATAGGGCTCGCGCGCGCCGAAACCCCAGACGGGGCCGGGCCAGTTCGGATCGCCCTTCTGGCGCGCGACGACATGAAGATGGAACTGACGCACGATATTGCCCAGCGTCGCGACATTCATCTTTTCCGCCCCCGTCAAAGCCTGCATCGCCTTCGCAACGTCACAGGCTTCCGCGTCGAGCTGATGGCGATCCTCGGCTGCGAGATCGAACAGTTCCACGATCCCGGCGCGGCGCGGCACCAAAATCGCCCAGGGCCAGCGGCGGTCGTTCATCAGGAGAAGGCGCGACAGCGGCAGGTCGGAGACGAAAATCGTGTCGGCCCGAAGGCGTTCGTCGAGTTCGTGATCGGTGGTGGCTTGCATTCGGCACGTTTCTCCACGATATGAGCCTTGGGAGGTTGGTGGTGGACGAGCCGCTCGCCAACCGGGTCAGGTCCGGAAGGAAGCAGCCCCAGCGAATCCGGCGCGGGTCATCGTGCCAGCCTCCCACCCTTTCCCTCGCCCGTTTTGATCCGTTCGCCAAGCCCGCTCGCGTGTAAGAGCCGGCTTCGAAGAGCTATGGGCGCGAATGGCCTCCCACGCATGGCCTCGCCTCCTGCGCATTGCATTGAGCGAAAAGCCTTGTAGACCCGTCCCAGCGACAAAGCGCGGGTTCCAATCGGGCCCCTTTGCTTTAGTGTCGCGCCGCGTGGGCTCGCCCCGGCGCGGGGGCGCATTCGAACGAGACGGCATGGCTGAGAACGGCGACGAACTGGCTGAAACGGGGGGCTCGAGCGGCTCCTACCGCGTTCTCGCGCGTAAATACCGGCCGCGCTCCTTCGACGACCTGATCGGCCAGGAGCCGATGGTGCGCACCCTTACCAACGCCTTCGAGGCGAATCGCATCGCCCAGGCCTGGATGCTGACGGGCGTGCGCGGCGTCGGCAAGACGACCACCGCCCGCATCCTCGCCCGCGCCCTGAATTACGAGACCGAGACGATCCACCAGCCGACCATCCATATGGTCGAGCCCGGCATCCACGATCAGGCGATCATGGAAGGCCGGCATGTGGACGTGGTGGAGATGGACGCCGCCTCGCACACGGGCATCGACGATATCCGTGAGATCATCGCGCAGGTGCGCTATCGCCCGGTTTCGGCGCGCTACAAGGTCTATATTATCGACGAGGTGCACATGCTGTCCACGCAGGCCTTCAACGGCCTGCTGAAGACGCTGGAAGAGCCGCCCGAGCATGTGAAATTCGTCTTCGCGACGACCGAAATCCGCAAGGTTCCCATCACCGTCCTGTCGCGCTGCCAGCGCTTCGACCTGCGCCGCGTCGATCCGGCCACGATGATGAGCCATCTCCAGCGCGTGCTCGGCTCCGAAAAGATCGAGGCCGAGGAAGGCGCGCTGCGCCTCATCGCCCGCGCCTCCGAGGGCTCGGTGCGCGATGCGTTGTCGCTCACCGACCAGGCCATCGCGCACGGCGCGGGCCATGTCTCCGCGCAGACCGTGCGCGACATGCTGGGCTTGGCCGATCGCGCGCGGGTGGTGGATCTGTTCGAGCTTCTGATGAAGGGCGACGGGGCAGGGGCCTTGCGCGAGTTCGCCGAGCAATATCAGGCCGGAGCCGATCCGGTCGTGGTGCTGACCGATCTCGCCGATTTCAGCCATCTCGTCACCTCGCTGCGCTTCGTGCCGGAAACGGCGGGCGACGCTTCGCTCTCGCCCGACGAGGTGGAGCGCGGGCGCGACTTCGCCGCGCGCCTCTCCGTGCGCACCCTGTCGGAAGTCTGGCAGATGCTTCTCAAGGCGATCGAGGAGGCGCGCTCCGCCGCCTCGCCCCGTCAGGCCGCCGAAATGGCGCTGATCCGCATCGCCTATGCCGCCGATCTGCCTTCGCCGGACGAACTCGTGAAGCTTCTGCGCGAAGGCGGCGGTCAACTGGCGGCGCTCGGTGGCGCGCTGGGCGGTCAGCCACGCCTGCCGGGCAACGGCGCGCCGGGTGGCTCGGCGGTTGATGCGCGTGGCTCCCTGGGGCCGAACGGCTCGGGGCCCGGCGGCGGGCCGACCATGCAGCTGCGCACGATCCAGGGCGGCGGACTGTCGCTCGCCGCGCGCATGGCCGCGCCCGCGCCGGACGCGCAGCCCGCGCGCGTCGGCGCGGTGGATGCCGATCCGCTCTCTATGCCGGCCTCCTTGCGCGATCTCGAAAAGCTCGCGGGCGAGAAGCGCGATTCGCTGATGAAGACGCGCATTCGCCGCTATCTCCGGCTGGTGCGCATCGAGCCCGGCCGCCTGGAAATCCAGCCCGCCGAAGGCGCGCCGGTGAGCTTTGCCGGCGATCTCGCCAAGCGTCTGTTCGACTGGACGGGCCTGCGCTGGGTCGTCACCGTCGCGCCGTCGGGCGGCAGCGAGACGCTGGAGGAGATCGAGGCGGCGCGGCGCGCGCAGCTGATCCGCGAGGCGGAGGCCGACCCCGATGTCGCGGCCATTCTCGCCGCCATGCCGGGCGCGAAAGTGCGCGAGGTGCGCCTGCGCAGCGAGCCGGAAACGCCGCCCGAGCCGGAACCCGCCGAGCCCCTGGACGATTTCGTCGGGGATGGTGGCCTGCCTGAACAATATGATGTGGGCGAGCCGGACCTTGGCATGGGCGGCGCGGATGACGACATAGCGTTCGACGCGTCGCTGGAACCCGGCGACGACGATGACGACGACTGAGCTTTTCGATTCAACGCGGCAGAAGGAGCACGGCCCGGCATGAAGGATCTCATGGGCATGATGAAGCAGGCCAAGGCCATGCAGGAGAAGATGGGCAACCTGCAGGCCGAGATCGCGACCGCGACGGCCACCGGCCAGGCCGGCGGCGGCGTCGTGTCCGTGACGCTGAAAGGTTCGGGCGAACTGGAATCGCTCAATCTCGACCCCTCGCTTCTCAAGGCCGACGAGAAGGACATTCTCGAAGACCTCATCGTCGCCGCCCATGCCGACGCCAAGCGCAAGCTCGACGCCTTGATCCAGGAAAAGACGCAGGCCCTCACCGCCGGCCTGCCGCTGCCTCCGGGCCTGAAGCTGCCGTTCTAGGCTTTTCGCTACGCCTATGGCGGCCCTGCGGGGCCGCCCCATTGCCTGAGACACCGCTGAAAGCGTCTTCCCGAATGGCCAAGTCCATCGCCGGTCCCGAGATCGAGCGGCTGATCCAGCTTCTCGCCAAGCTGCCGGGGCTCGGCCCCCGCTCGGCCCGGCGCGCCGCCCTGCATCTGGTGAAGCGGCGCGAACAGCTCCTGCGCCCGCTCGGCGCGGCCATGGCCGAGGCGGCGGAGGAGGTGAAGGTCTGCTCGCATTGCGGCAATATCGACACGCGCGACCCTTGCACGATCTGCACCGATGCCGGGCGTGACCGCTCCACCGTGATCGTGGTGGAGGACGTGTCCGATCTCTGGGCGTTGGAGCGTGCCAAGGCGCTGAACGCCAGCTATCATGTGCTGGGCGGCGTGCTCTCGCCGCTGGAAGGAATCGGCCCGGAAGACCTCACCATCCGCCGCCTCGTGGAGCGCGTCACGGAAGGGGGCATTTCCGAGATCATCATCGCCGTGAACGCCACGGTCGAGGGTCAGACAACAGCGCATTACATCATCGACCAGCTCGACGGGTTCGATCTCAAGATCACGCGCCTCGCCCATGGTGTGCCGGTCGGCGGCGAGCTGGACTATCTCGACGAGGGCACGCTCTCGGCCGCCATGCGCTCGCGCACCAAGATATAGACCCTATCCCCGCCGCGCTTCGGCATCGGCGCGCACGCGGTCCCGGCTCGTCATGAAGGGGCCGATCGGCGCGCGCTCGGGCGCGAAGGCGGCGAGGCCGCCGGGCCGGGGCAGGTTGATATAGATCGCCTCGACGCCGCCGCGCGCGTGAAAGGCCTCGTGCCAGAAGCCGCAGGTCTGGGCATCGCGCAGGAAAGCGCGCCACCAGAGCGAATGGGGCTCGGCGCGGGTGAAGCGCTCCAGACTGTCCGGATCGCGCCAATATTGGCGGATGCCGACATGATTCCAACCATAAATGAACTGCTGGTCCCAGAGGAGCCCGTCCGGCGCGTGGTCGCGCAGCGCGCGCAGGCCCCGGCCAATGCGCAGGAGCGCCGGCACGCCGCGCCAGCCCTGCACCTGAAAACCCAGGAGCACCATCACAAGATCGGGAAAGGCGGAGAGATCGACGCTTTGGCGCTTCGGTTTGGCTTGCATCGGGAAGGCTTCCTTGTTTACACCGTAAACGTAGCGCGGAATGTGTACGGCGTAAACAGTCATGTCTCCCATCGAAGAGTCCGGTTTGCGTGCGCGGCTGATCGCAGCCGCTGTGGCGGCGCTGGAAGGGGGGGCGAATGATCTCAGCCTCCGGGCGCTGGCGCGGGATGTCGGCGTCTCGGCCATGGCGCCCTATCGCCACTTCGCCGACAAGGCCGCGCTCATGGGCGCGGTGGCCGGCCATGGGTTCGAGCGGCTTCGCGAGGCCTTGGTGGAAGCCGATGCGACGGCGGAGGGGAGCGAGGCCGTGGTCGCGCAGGGGCTCGCCTATCTCCGTTTCGCGCAAGCGCATCCCGCGCTGTTTCGCCTGATGTTCTCGGGCGCCTGCGTGCCGCGCGAGCCTGTGGGTGAAACGGCTTACGGCGTTCTGGCGCGCCGGGTGGCCACGTTGACGAACGACCCCGCCGCCACGCTCGCCTGCTGGGCGCTGGTGCATGGGCTGGCGGTCCTGGCGCTGGACGGCCGCGCGCCGCCGGACGGGACGGGGACGGGCGACCCGGCCGCCGTGCTGCGCCTTCTGGCCGGCCCTCTCGCCAAGACGTGAGACCCCTCGCCACGAGTTCGACGCAAGCTCGTGGCCTTAGCCTTCCGGCGGGAGAGGGACTGTCTCCCCCAAGGAATCCGCATGATGAAGAAGCGACTGGCGGCCCTGTGCCTTGCCCTGATGGCTGTGACGGCGCCCGCGTTGGCCGCGCCCAAGCCCGAGATCGAGGCCGGCTTCCGCCGCTTTCTGGAGGGTGAAATCTGGCCCGAGGCGCGGGCGAAGGGCGTGTCGCGCGCGACCTTCGACGCCGCCTTCCGGGGCGTGGAGCCCAACTTGAGCCTGCCCGACCTGCAGCTCCCCGGCCAGAAGCCGAAGGTGGAGGAGGTGAACCGTCAGGCCGAGTTCCAGAGCCCCGCCGCCTATTTCGACGAGAAGAAGATCGCGGGCGTCGTCGCCAAGGGCCGCGCGCTCCTGCAGGCCAACGGCGCGCTTCTCCAGCGCATCGAACGCGAAACAGGCGTTCCCGGTCCGATCGTTCTCGCCGTCTGGGGCCGCGAGTCCGGCTATGGCGCGGCGAAGATTCCCTACAATGCCTTCGAGGTGCTCGGCACCAAGGCCTATCTCTCGCGCCGCAAGGAGATGTTCCGCGCCGAGCTGATCGCTGCTCTCAAGATCGTGCAGGAAGGCCATCTCAAGGTCTCGGACATGAAGTCCTCCTGGGCCGGCGCGCTGGGTCAGCCGCAGTTCATGCCTTCGAAATTTCGCGCGCTTGCGGTGGACGAGGATGGCGACGGTCGCCCCGATATCTGGAATTCGGTGCCCGACACGCTCGCCTCCATCGCCCATTATCTCCAGATGTCGGGCTGGCAGCGCGGCCGGCCCTGGGGCTACGAGGCGCGCTTTCCAGCCGGCGTGTCCTGCACGGGTGAGGGGCCGGATCGTCCGCGCCCGATCGCCGATTTCGCCAAAGCCGGGGTCGCGCGCGCCTCGGGCCGCGGCTTTCCCGACGCCGAGCTGAAGCGCCCCGGCCATCTCCTGATGCCGGCGGGCCGCCTCGGGCCGGCTTTCGTCGCGACGCCCAATTTCTACGTCATCAAGGAATACAACAATTCCGACCTCTACGCCCTGTTCATCGGCCATGTGGCCGACCGGATCGCCGGCGGCGGGGGCTTCGACGCGCGCTGGCCGGGCGCGTCCGGCCTGACGCGGGGCGACGTCTCGCGCCTTCAGGAGCGGTTGCAGAAACAGGGTTACGATGTCGGCGGCACGGACGGCTTGGCCGGCTTCAAGACGCGCCGCTCCATCGGCCAGGCGGAGGAGAAGCTGGGCCTGCCCGCCACCTGCTGGCCGACCCCGGCGCTCGCCAAGAAACTCGGTTGATGCCAAGCGGCTCGGCTGACGACGCGTTCGTGAGCGGCCTGTCAGCGTCCGGCAGGCTGCTTCTTTAACCGGCCTGCCCTAGCTCCTTGTCGATTGCCACGACCGGAGCCCTCCGATGCCTGCCGCCGCGCCCGACGAAAGCGCCGTTCTGAAGCTTTCCATCGCCATGACGCTCCTGATCGGGGCGACGGGCGTCGTGTTCGGCATCCTGTCGGGATCGCTGTCGATCGCGTTCGATGGCGTCTTCTCCGTGGTGGATGCCTCGATGACCGGCATGGCGCTTCTCGTCACGCGCCTCATCGCGCGCGACACGAGCCAGCGTTTCCAGATGGGCTTCTGGCATTTCGAGCCCATGGTGCTCGCCTTCAATGGCGGGCTTCTGTCGCTTCTCTCCTTCTATGCCTTCGTCAACGCCATTGGCACGATCCTCGATGGCGGGCGCTCGCTCGAATTCGGCTGGGCCATCGTCTATTCGTTTTTCGTCGTCGTGATCTGCATCGTGATGGCGATCTACGGCCGGCGCGCCAACCGCGTCCTCAACTCCTCCTTCATCGCGCTGGACGCCAAGGGCTGGGTCATGTCCGGCGCGATCACCGCCGCGCTGCTCTGCGCCTTCATCGTCGCCTGGGCGCTGGAGGGCACAGCCTACGCGCATTGGACGCCTTATGTGGATCCGGCGATCCTCGCGCTCCTGACCCTCTGTCTCATTCCCGTTCCGCTTCAGACGGTATTCAAGGCCTTTCAGGACATCCTGCTGCTCGCCCCGGCCGATCTCGACGCCCTGGCCCGGCGGGTAGCCGACGAGACCGTGCGCCGCCACGGCTTCATCCGCGCCCACACCTATGTCTCGCGCGCCGGCCGCTCGCGCATGGTGGAGATCCATTTCGTCGTGCCTCCCGACCGCGACTTCGGCCGCATCGGCGCCTTCGACGCCATCCGTGAGGAAGTCGGCAAGGCCATCGGCGGCGCAGGCCCGGATCGCTGGCTGACGGTGGCGTTCACGGGGGATGAGAAGTGGGCGGTTTGAGCGGGCGAGCGTTTGAGTCTGGGAAGGGGGAGTTTCCGCCCTTCCAACGGTTCGTTGCATCTACTGTCGGCTTCGAGTCTCTCTCCTATCGGATTCGAGCGTATCTGGCGCAGTCTCGCGGACACTGCGAGACGTTCGGATGAAGGAAGTATCGGCGTAGAATGCCCTCTCGGGTCATGCCGGCTTTCTCCATAACCCGTGCAGAGGCGGGATTATCGACATCGCAGAAGGCTTCTGTGCGAAACACCGTTGGATGAGACAAGGCATGCTCAACGAGCCATGTCAGTATCTCGGTCGCGCAACCGTTCCCCCAGGCGCTACGAGCTAGAACGTAGCCGTAGTTCACCTTGCCGGGTTCTACATGGGGATGGAACATGCCGATGATGTCATCGGGATTCGAATTGGGAGACACGACTAACGGGTAGCCGCGTCCCGTCTCCCATTCCTGTGCGACGTTCTCCACAAAGCGTTCGGTCTCGCACAGCTCCGCATGGGGCCGCCAACCCAAGTAGCGGGTGACAGTCGTGTCCCTGGCATAGCTGTCGAAGATCGAAGAAGCGTCCTGCGAAGTGACCCGGCGCAGACGATAGCGCGAGGTCTCGAAACTTTCCGGTAAGCGATAGAGTCCATCCATCGTCCGATGGTCGCGCTTACCGAAGCTCTTCACAAGAGCAGATTCACGGCGCTCACGCAGGAGGCCCCCGGGTCGCTCCGAGGGCCATGCTTTTGTCCAGCGCCCTAAGACCTCACGCGATCTTGCCGCCGCCCTGCTTCGTGATGGCGACGACCGAGGGGCGTGTCGGGCTGGAATTTCGGGCTGATGGTCGAGCGGTTTTCTTCGATGCTCGCTCGCAACGTCCGGGCGGGCCTACCAGAGCAACTCGACCTGCGGCCGTCCGTTCGAGGTCTTCTCCATCGTACGCCCCGTGCCGTCGACACGGCAGGACACGCGCCGGCGAAAGGCCGAGAAACTGTCGAAGGTCACGACATCGACGGGCTCGTCGAACTGGAGCACGAGGCGATAGCGACCGCTCTCGCTCCCCAGCGCCTCGACTCCGAGGACGGACGCCTCGAAGGGCTGGCCGAGATAGAAGCCTTTGACGCGCGCGCCGAGGCGGTACGGGTCGAAGGCGCCGCGATGGCCGATCTGGGCGTGAAGCGTGTTCCAGTCTCGAAAGCCGTGCTGGGCGGCGACAAGCTCCAGCGACTTGGAATAAGACAGGGTCTGGCCGTCCTCGCTGAGTGCGGCGCGCAGACGCTTGGCCTGATCCTTCAGTCCGTCGAGGGCAGGGAGGGGCCTGGGGGAACGTGTCATAAGGGTCTCCGCTCGGTGCATGTCGATATGCGAGGGGAGTCCGCGTTGCCGCCCGCGACATGCCACAAGGGATGACCGTTGGACGCTGTTCGATCGGAGAGCTTCACCAAGGGCGTTCAGCCTGCGGACGGCCGGGGCTCTCCAGCCCGTGGCCGTCACCATAGCGCGCAACAAGGCGGCCCGTCAAAGGCCGCCTTGTTGTATCTGGCGCATTTACTTCGTGCCGAGGCAGAGCACGGGATAGATCGAGTCCTGCACCTTGGCCGTCGCGTCCGGCACGCTTTCCAGCGCGGCCTTGGCATCGGCCGTCTGATAGGCGACCTTGTGCTGGTCGAGGAAGCGGGTGGCGGCGTCCGGGCGGATCGCGAAGTTGATGGACTGCGGAATATCGCCCGTCAGATCGGCAACGGCCACGGCGTTGAGCTTGGCGGTGACGACGCCGACGACGCGGCCGGCCAGATCCACCAGCGGGCCCCCCGAATTGCCGGGCTGCACGGGCGCCGAAATCTGCAGGTAGTTCGCGTCGTTCATCAGCCCCATGAGCGAGGAGATGTTGCCGCGTGTCACGTTCAGGCTATCGGCCAGGATGGACCGCAGTGGGAAGCCGAGGGCGAGAATGTCCTCGCCCAGACGCGGCTTGTTGGTGACGATCGGCAGCGGCTTGCCGACCGGAGCATCGACCTTCAGGAGCGCCAGATCGTGCCCCTCGTCCACCACCACCTTGGACGCCGCGCCGAGATCGCCGACCAGAACGGTCTTGCAGCTCTTGGCGACATGCGCGTTGGTCAGCAGCCAGCCATCCTTGGACACGACGAAGCCGGTGCCTGACGAGTCGAAGCCAGGGGCCGCGAGCGCCGGGCCTTGGGGCTCGCCGGCGGGCGGCGTCGCGGTCTGCGTTTCGTGCTCGCCAAAGGCGACACCTTCAGCGCGGCCGGAGCGAAAGAGCTTGGCCATGGGGCCGAGTTCCTCGCTATGCGGCTCGCCCGCGAACGGGTCGAAAGCATTGGAGGCGACCACCGTATAGGGCTTGATGGCCGCTTCGTGCCCCTTGTCCCAGGCGACGGAGAAGCCGCGCAGATCACCGTTGCGATCGGCGAAGCGAATCAGGAAGGAACGCCCGTCCTCCTGACCGCGAATGGTAAAGCCATCGTTGGACAGCGTGGAGGAGGAGACTGTCTTGTTGTCGCCATCCGTGGACAGGACGTTGAAGACACCCTGAAGCGAGTAACCCTCGTCATGGAAGCGAACCGTCTCGATCTCGACGCCGCTATCGGCCGAGCGCCAGACCGAGCCGACTTCGGTTTCGCCAGCGGGGGAGACGAGCGCGCCGGGCAGGCCGACGCGGACGCCGGTACGATCGTCGCGCACCAGCCGGTAGCCGAGCCCGTCGCGCACCTTGTCGCTCTCGGCAATCACCTTCTTGAGGAAGGCGTCCGTCATCACGCCGTCGGGTTTGAACCCGGTGCGGGCTTGAAAATCGCGAATGGCGCGCAATGTCTGGGGTCCGACGCGCCCGTCGAACGTGCCGTCATAGTCCCCCGTCCAGGCGAGGCGCGTCTGGAGGCCGATGCGGAAAGCCGCGTCGGTATTGTCATTATAGGCCGAAGCCAAATCCGTGCTGGCGAAGGCTTGCGTTGCCATGGCCGGAAGAGCCGCCGGCGACGCGCAGAGCACGAGACTTGCCAGAACTGCCTTCAACATACCACGCATGAGGTGGATCCCCGAATTTCCAGTCCTGTGGAAAACGCGGCGGAAGCATTTTCGATCCCGACACGTTAGCAGATTGTCAAGAATTGGCTGTCGGATTTTTTCCTCGGTTGCCGATTCTTTGGGGGAAACCCTCGGAATTTAACGATCGGCCTGATGACCTCCCCTGCCGCTCTCGGCTGGGCGAGAGGGTTCGCCCGGTTCCAGTTCGAGACTGCCGATTCGCGTTCCGCGCCGCACCAGCTTCTCCGTCGTGGTCAGGATCTGATCGACATCCCGGCCGGCTTGAGAGAAGTGGGTTCGAAGCGCCGAAACACGCGCGTCCAGCCTTTGCAGATCTTCGGTCAGAAGAATGACTTCCTTCTGAATCCTGCCCGCTTCCTGCCGCATTCTTTGATCTTTCAACAGGGCCTTCACGACCTCGATCGACAGCATCAGAAGCGAGGGTGACACAATCACCACACGTGCGCGGTGGGCGCGGCGGATCACGTCCTCGAAATGCTCGTTCAACTCCGCGAAAACCGATTCGGAGGGGAGGAAGATGAAGGCCGTGTCCTGCGTCTCGCCCGGCAGGAGGTACTTCTCGGAGACGGCCTTGATATGGACGTCCATGTCGCGGCGCAGGCGCTGCGCGGCGGCGTCGCGCTGCTCGTCGCTCGGCGCGTCGCGAAAGGCGTTCCAGGATTCCAGCGGGAATTTCGCGTCGATCACCAGCGACGGCGCGCCGTTCGGCATGGGAATGAGACAGTCTGGCCGCTTGCCGTTAGAGAGCGTCGCCTGAAAGGAATAGGCGCCGCGCGGCAGCGAATCCATGACGATGGCTTCCATGCGCGCCTGCCCGAAGGCCCCGCGCGCCTGCTTGTTGGCGAGAATATCCTGAAGCCGAACGACCTCCCCGGCGAGCCCCCGGATTTCGCCCTGCGCCCGGTCGATCACGGCGAGCCGCTCGGCCAGCCGCGTCAGCGTTTCGCCAGTCTGAATCTGCGCGTCCGACAGCGAGCGGCCGACGCGGTGGCCCATCCCGTCCAGCCGCTCCGCTACGCTGCGGGCCAGCTCCGCCTGCCGCGCGCCCAGCATTTCGCCCATGGAATGAACGCGGCCAGCCAGCTCGGCCTGCGCGCGCAAGAGCGCGTCCACCCCTTCGCCCTCGAAGCCTTCGGGCTGGCGAAACCGTCGCAGGAAGCGCCAGACGAGCCAGAGCGCAGCTGCCACGACCAAAGCTTCGCCGAGGCTCACAGGGCGCTGGCCGAGAGCGAACAAAGGCGTGTCGAGAAGGCCGGCGAGGTCAGCGAAGCGCATGGGGGCGAGCCTATGCGATTCGTCCGACATGCACCAGATCAAAAGGAGAACATGGCGCGCTCTGTTGACCGCTCCCGCGCCTGCGTTTACCTGACGGACATGACCGTCAAGCCTCTCGTCATCCTCCCTGATCCCATTCTTCGCCGCGTGTCCGAGCCGGTGGCGCGCATCGACGAATCGGTGCGCCGTTTCGCCGACGACATGCTGGAAACCATGTATGACGCGCCGGGCATCGGGCTGGCCGCCATCCAGGTGGGCGAGCCCCTGCGCATGCTGGTGATCGACCTCGCCAAGGAAGACGAGGAGAAGCAGCCGCAGGTCTTCCTCAATCCGGAAATCCTCGCCTCGTCCGACGAGCGCTCGGTCTACGAGGAAGGCTGCCTGTCGATCCCCGATTATTACGCCGAGGTCGAACGCCCGGCGACGGTGCGCGTGCGCTTTCAGGATCTGACGGGGGAAACGCGCGAGATCGAGGCCGACGGACTGCTCGCCACCTGCCTGCAGCACGAGATGGACCATCTCAACGGCGTCCTCTTCATTGACCATATTTCCAAGCTCAAGCGCGACATGGTGATCCGCAAGTTCACCAAGGCGGCCAAGAAGACGCTCTGACGCGCCACCGCCGTCCGCGCGCCATCCTCCATAAGGGCGAGATCATGACGCTGCGCGTCGTCTTCATGGGCACACCCGCCTTTTCCGTTCCCACGCTCCGCGCCGTCGCGGACGCCGGACACGAGATCGCGGCCGTGTATTCGCAGCCGCCCCGCCCAGCCGGTCGGCGGGGCCTCGCGCCGACGCCCTCGCCCGTTGCGCTTGAGGCCGAGCGGCTGGGGATCGAGGTTCGCACGCCCGTCTCGCTGAAAGGTGCGGACGAGCAGGCGGCCTTTGCCGCGCTCCAAGTCGATGTCGCCGTCGTTGTCGCCTATGGGCTGCTTCTGCCGCAGGCGGTTCTGGATGCGCCGCGCCTCGGCGCGCTCAACGGTCATGGCTCGCTTCTGCCGCGCTGGCGCGGGGCCGCGCCCATCCAGCGTGCCATCGAGGCGGGCGATGCCGAAACGGGCATGATGGTGATGCGCATGGAAGCCGGGCTCGACACAGGCCCGGTGGCGCTGACCGACACGCTCGCCATCGGCGCGCGTGAGACGGCCGGCGAATTGCACGATCGCCTGTCCGAGTCCTGCGCCCGGTTGATGGTGCGGGCGCTGGCCGAACTCGAAGCCGACACGCTCCGCTTTGAGCCGCAGGATGAAATCGCCGCGCGCACGGGGCGCGAGGTGCTCTACGCCCGCAAGATCGAGAAGGGCGAGGCCGAGATCGACTGGACGCGCCCGGCCGCCGAGATCGCGCGCCGCATCAACGCCTTCTCACCCTTTCCCGGCGCGTGGACCACGTTGTCGGGCGAGCGCCTGAAGGCGCTGCGCGCCGAGGCCGTGGACGGGGCGGGCGAGCCCGGCGCGGCGCTGGACGACCGGCTTCTGATCGCGGCGGGGGAGGGGGCGGTGCGCCTTCTCGACGTGCAGCGCGCTGGCGGCAAGGCCGGCCCGGCGGAGGTCTTCCTGCGCGGCTCGGCCGTGCCGGTCGGCACGCGGCTCGGATAGCTCATGCCCCGCTACAAGCTCACTATCGAATATGACGGCACGGCCTATTGCGGCTGGCAGCGCCAGAAAAACGGCATGTCGGTTCAGGAAACGGTCGAGATCGCGCTGAAAGCCTTTTGCAGCGAGGAGGTCACGCTGTTCGGCGCGGGGCGCACGGATGCCGGCGTCCACGCGACGGGGCAGGTGGCCCATGTCGATATCCCCAAGCTCTGGCGGACCGACACGGTGCGCGACGCGCTGAACGCGCGGCTGCGCGAGGAGGGGGGCGTCGCGATCCTCTCGGCCGAGCTGGTGCCCGATCATTTCGACGCGCGCTTCTCGGCCCGCAAGCGGCACTATCTCTATCGCATCCTCAACCGCCGCCCGCCGCCGAGCATCCTGAAAGGTCAGGTCTGGTGGTGCTGGAAGGCGCTGGATGTCGAGGCGATGGACCGCGCGGCCAAGCACCTTCTCGGCACGCATGATTTCAACACGTTCCGCTCGGTGAACTGTCAGGCGAAGAGCCCGGTGCGCACGCTGGAACGGCTGGATGTGGTGCGCGGACCCGGCGACGAGGTGCATATCCATGCCTCGGCGCAGTCTTTCCTGCACAATCAAATCCGCTCCTTCGCGGGCTCGCTGAAACTCGTCGGCGAGCACCGCTGGAGCGAGCATGATCTGGTGGCCGCGCTGGAATCGCGCGATCGCAAGCGCTGCGGCCCGGTCGCCCCGCCCGACGGGCTGTATCTCACCCGCGTCGACTATGCAGCGCCGGGAGACCCGCCGCTTCGCTCAGGCTATGGGTACGCCGACGAGATCGGAGACGGCGGCGTAGGAGAGGAGTGAGACGAAGACCATCATCGTGACGATGGCGACGGACATGGGAATGTCGGTCCCCGTCGCGTTGGCGATCAGCCGCACGCTCAAGACGATCGAGGCGATGGCGACGACGAGTCCGAGCAGCGCCGTCAGGTCGCTCGGCCCCGTCAGCAGCAGGAGCAGGAAAAAGGGCGAGAAGACCCAGGCGAGAAACGCGCCGCCCCAGTTCGTCGCGACCACGAAGGGCACCATCTTCCGTGAGAAGCCGAGCACGCGCGCGAAGGACGCCATGATCAGGATCGGCAGAAGCCAAGCCGTCAGATCGGCCAGCGCATGGGCGCCATAGGTCGAGAAGCGCCCGAGATGCCCCGCAAAGGGCGGCCGCTCGACGCTTTCATATTCCAGCCATGACAGAACCGTCGGCGGCAGGGCGACGACGAGCGCGGCGAAGGATCGCCAGAACCCGTCGGCGCTGATATCGAGAAGCGACAGCCCGTCGCGCCGCCCCGCCATGAGGCGCGCGGCTCCGGTGAAGTAGCGCGCGATCTCGGCCAGACTCGGCATGAAATCAGGACTGGGCGGCGAACCAGCGGGTGAGGAAGGTCTCATAGATAGCCGTCAGCGTTTCGAGGTCCGATAGGGCGACACGTTCATTGGCCATATGCATCGTCTTGCCGACAAGTCCGAATTCGACCACCGGGCAATGGTTTTTGATATAGCGCGCGTCCGAGGTTCCGCCCGAGGTGGAGAGTTCGGGCCGGCGACCCGTCACCGCCTCAACCGCGTCCGACAACTTTTCCACCAAGGGGCCGGGCGCCGTCACGAACACATCCGACACCGGCTCGCGCCATGTCATCTCGTAAAGGTCCGCCATGGGGCGGCCCGGCGCGGCGCTGGACAGGGCTGATTCGATTCGCCGCAGCACTTCGGCGCGCAGCGTCTCGGGCGTCCAGTGATCGTTGAAGCGGATGTTGAAGCGGATAGCGACCCGCGCGGGGATGACGTTGCTGGCCGAATTGCCCGTGTCCACCGTCGTCACTTCCAGATTGGACGGCTGGAAACGCTCCGTGCCGCCATCGAGCGGTGTATCCTGCAAGGCGGCGAGGACGGGGGCGAGGCGGCGCATCGGATTGTCGGCGAGATGGGGATAGGCGACATGGCCCTGCCGCCCGTTCAGCGTGACGACGCCCGACATCGAGCCCCGCCGGCCGATCTTGATCATGTCGCCGAGCGCTTCGGGGTTGGTCGGCTCGCCGAGAAGGCAGGCGTCGAAGCGGTGCCCCGCCTGTTCGGCATGGGCGAGCAGCTTCACCGTGCCGTTGATGGCCGGCCCTTCTTCGTCGCCTGTGATCAGGAAGGACAGGCGGCCTTCGGGCAGCGCGCCCTTCGATTCGAGTCGCGCGACGGCGGCCACGAAGCAGGCGATTCCCCCCTTCATATCCACAGCGCCCCGGCCGTAGATCTCTCCATCTTTAACGATTGCGGCGAAGGGCGGCTGCGACCAATCGGCGTCGGGCCCGGGCGGTACGACATCTGTGTGTCCGGCAAAGCACAGGTGCGGTCCGGCCTGGCCGCGAATCGCCAGAAGGTTCTCGATGGCTGGGGTTCCATCGGCCTCGAAAACCGGGCGTTCCACGAGGAATCCCAAAGGCTTCAGCATAGCCTCCAGCGTGCCCAGAGCCCCTGCGTCCTCGGGGGTCACGGAGGCGCAGCGCAGGAGGCGGGAGAGGTTGTCGGCGGGGTCGAGAAGGGTCGTGCTCATGACTGTTTTCTAACGCGCCGAAAGCCGCTTCGCCACCGAACTTGTCCACAGGCTGGATTCTTCGTTTTTTGGGGGTGGTGCTTTTTAGTCACGATGCGCTAATCTTTGTGAACGGTCGGTAACCTTTGACCCAGCCCTGCCACGTTTCGGCCGGGTTTGGTCACGAAGGCTTGCCACCGAGCGAAATAGCTGAGGGGATTCCTGCATGACGCATCAATGGGCCGAAGGAGCCCGGATCGCTCGCGCGCGTTCCGGCCGCATGGTTTCGGTGGCCTCTTTGGCCCTCCTCGCACCTTTGATGCTTTCGGCATGTGTCTCCGACGGAGACAAGCTCAGCGGCACCGCTGACATCTCCCCCACCAAGACGTCGGGCACCAAGTCCGAAGTCGTGCAGATCGCCAAGAACGACAACGGTCCGACCCGCGTCATCGCTCCGTCCGCCAAGCCGAGCGAGAAGAGCGCCGAACAGACCGAACAGAAGGGCGGGCGCGTCGTCGCCGCCCGCGCCGAGGTCGTAGAGGCCAAGCCCTCCCTCGGCAGCCGCGCCTATGGCACCGCCGTTGCCGCCAAGAACAGGGTCGTGGCCGGCGCGGTGCGGGTCGGTGAAAAAGCCGTCGCCGTCGCCAATGTGTCCGCCGCCACGATCCAGAACGTCGCGCAGGCCGCCAAGGACACGATCACGGGCGATCCGAAGATCGACCGCATGATCGCCGCCGCCGCCGACGAAAACGAGATTCCGCGCGAACTGGCCTATGCCGTGGTGCGCGTCGAAAGCCATTACAATCCGCGCGCTCGCGGCGCGGGCGTCTACGGCCTGTCGCAGATCAAGCCCGCCACGGCGCGGGGCCTCGGCTTCTCCGGCCCGGCGGAAGCCCTGCTCGATCCCGAAACCAATCTTCGCTACGGCATGCGCTATCTCAAGGGCGCCTACGAAGAGGGCAATGGCGACATCTGCCGCACGGCGATGAAGTACAAGGGCGGACACCGGACCACGGTTATGTCCAAATCCGCCAGCGTCTACTGCTCCAACGTCAAGCGCCACATGGCGGAGATCCGCTCGCGCAAGACGCCCGCCATGTCGGACACCGCCTCGCTCGTCGCTGCTGTCGAGCCGACCGTGCGCAAGGGCCTCGTCGCCCGCGCCGTCGCTGCCCATCCGGCCGAAGCGCGCGGCGAGGTCAAGCCGACCGTCGCCGCGACGCTTTCCAGGCCGCAATCCACCAACGCTCCGGCCGCCGCAACGGCTCTGACCGGTACGGACGAAGCCACGAGCGGCGCGATCGCCGCCGTGTCGGCGCCCGTCCCCGCGCCACGCCCGATCATCCGCCTCGCTGAAAATCACATCCCGCCGCTGATCGCCCCGCAGCAGGCCGAAGCCGGCGCTCCCGATGGCAGCCGCGTGACCCATCGCTCGCAGCCCGAGATCGACCGGGACCGCTTCGGCGGCGCCTTCGATGCCTCGACGCGGCCCGCACAGTAAGATTGCCAAGCGTGAGCCCGTTCTGACGGGCAGCCATCGCAAGGAAAAATAAGCCGGGTTCGCCCCGGCTTTTTCATGCGCGGTTGGGAAGGCGCGTGAGGACAGGGAAGTGCGACACCCGTCGCGGCCCGAAACGCCGCCGCGACATGGCGGCGGAACGCTGGGCCGCTGCCGCGCTGGATGCGCTGGGCTGGGAGATCGGACTGTGTCGAAAGTCCGTCCGTGCGCGGCCCGGCGGCGCTCTCCATCCGGGCTGCTTCTCCGATTTCGGCTCATGCTCCTGGTAGAGGCCGCGTTCGTTGTCAGGCCGCAGAGCGGAAACCCCACAGCGATCCCTCGAAGGGCTTCCGAAAGCGATGTCTTAGAAAATGCCGTCGAATGCACGGCGCTGTCTTGCGCCGTGCACCCCCTGTTCGATCAGGCGCGCAAGAGATCGTTGATGGACGTCTTGGAGCGGGTGCGCTCGTCCACGCGCTTGACGATCACCGCGCAATAAAGCGCCGGGCCGGCCTCGCCATTACCCATCGGCTTGCCCGGCAGCGAGCCGGCGACGACGACGGAATAGGGCGGCACTTCGCCATAGGTGATGGAGCCCGTCTCGCGGTCCACGATCTTGGTGGACTGGCCGATGAAGACGCCCATGCCGAGAACCGAGCCCTCGCGCACGATGCAGCCTTCCACGACTTCCGAACGTGCGCCGATGAAGCAATTGTCCTCGATGATGGTCGGGCCGGCCTGAAGCGGCTCTAGGACGCCGCCGATGCCCACGCCGCCGGACAGGTGCACATGCGCGCCGATCTGCGCGCAGGAGCCCACCGTCGCCCATGTGTCCACCATCGTGCCTTCACCGACCGAGGCGCCGAGGTTGACGAAGCTCGGCATCAGGATGGCGTTCTTGCCGATATGGGCGGAGCGGCGCACGATCGCGCCCGGCACGGCGCGAAAGCCGGCCTCGCGATACTGCGTTTCCGTCCAGCCGTCGAACTTCGAGGGCACCTTATCCCACCAGTTCGCCCCGCCCGGCGCACCGGACACGAGTTCCATGTCGTTCAGGCGGAAGGACAGGAGCACCGCCTTCTTCAGCCACTGATGCACGGTCCATTGACCGTCGCCGCCGCGCGTCGCGACCTTGAGCGCGCCTCGGTCGAGTCCGTTCAGGGCCTCGTTCACCGCGTCGCGAACCTCGCCTTGGGTCTGCGCGTTGACGGAGTCCCGGTTGTCGAAGGCGGTTTCGATGATCTGTTCAAGCTGGGCGTGGTCGGTCATCCGTGCGTCCTTGTGTAGCGGCGTGAAAGCTTCGGGCATGACGCTTCCTCTATTGGAAGCCCCCTGGACAATCAACGCGAGGACGATGGCGCGTGGCGATGGAAACCGACAAGGACCTTCTTTCGGGTGCAGAGGGCGAAGAAGCCTTTTCGCCTTTTCCAACTTCGGGCGAGGATCGGGCGCGTCAGACGGCCAAGCCCCGCACGCCCCAGACCCTCTCGCCGACCTATCGCCTTGCCTATGACGACCCGGACTTTCTGGCCTCCGAGCCGATGCGCGGCGTCCGGCTGCAACTGGAACTGATGAAGCCCGACATGGCGCTGACGGAGGCGGGCATCCTGTCCACCGTCGTGCTGTTCGGCGGCGCGCGCATCCCCGAGCCCGGCCACGATCCTTGGGCGGCCCGCACGCCGGAACAGGCCGAGCGGCTGCGCGCCAACAGCCATTACTACGACGAGGCCCGGCGCTTTGCGCAACTCGCCTCGCGCCATTCGGCCAACTCATCCGGCGGCAAGGAATTCGTGATCGTCACCGGCGGCGGGCCGGGCGTCATGGAAGCGGGCAATCGCGGCGCATCCGATGTCGGCGCGGTGTCGATCGCGCTCAATATCACGCTGCCGCACGAGCAGGCGCCCAATCCCTATGCGACGCCCGAGCTTTGCTTCAACTTCCATTATTTTGCGATCCGCAAGATGCATTTCCTCCTGCGGGCCAAGGCCATGGCGATCTTCCCCGGCGGCTTCGGCACGATGGACGAGTTGTTCGAGGCGCTGACGCTGATCCAGACCCGGCGCATGGCGCGCATTCCGGTGGTGCTGTTCGGCGAAAGTTTCTGGCGGCGCGTGGTGGATTTCGAATTCCTGGCGCAGGAAGGCACGATCGCCCCCGACGATCTCGGCCTCATCCATTTCGTGGATACGGCCGAACAGGGCTGGGATATCATCCGCAGCTATTACGAGTTCTGATCCAACCGGAACCCGGCCCATCCCGCGACGTTTTTCTCCCAAGCCATAAATCTTGAGGGAAGGAAACCAGCCATGGGCGAGTTCGATACCGATTCCGCGATGATGCGCCGTCAGCAGAACATGGACGTGCCCGAAACAATCCAGGAGGACGAGACGGGCGCGAAAGCTTCGCCGACCGATCTCGACCCCGAAAGTCGGGCGGCACGCGAAGCCTCGAAAAGCGGCGACGCCGTCTATGCCAACGAGCAGATGGACGCGATCTTCAATCAGAACAAGCGCGCCGGCGCAGGCCGGGCCGAGCTGAACATGATGGAAGACCGGGCGACTGGCGGCATGGCGTCGCTGGTACGGCCCGACCGCTCCATTCTCGGCTCGTAAAAGGTCGAGACGATGAGAGCAAAGGCCGGGGCATTGCGCCCCGGCCTTTTTGCGTCAGCGGATCGAGCGCAGGAAATGCGTCAGATTGTCGGTGACGAAGTCGATATGCTCGCCCTCGCGCCCTTCGTGCTCCCAGGCATCGCCGATGGCCGTCTCGAAATTTTCCGGCACGATCAGCACCGTGCGCATTCCCAAGGTTTTCGGCACTTCGAGATTGCGCGCCAGATCCTCGAACATCGCCGCATGGGCCGTGTCGATCCGGTGCAGGGCCATGAACTTGTCATAGGTTTCGGCAGCGGGCTTCGGGACGAGGCCGGCGGCCACGATGTCGAACACATCCTCGAAATGCTCGAAAATGCCGAGCTGGCGCGCCGTGCGCTCGGCATGGCCCCGGTCGCCATTGGTGAAGATGAACTTGCGGCCGGGCAGGGCCGCGATCTCCGCCCCCAGCTCCGGGTCGGGCGAGAGCCAGGAATAGTCGATATTGTGGACGTAACGCAGGAAGGCGTCCGGATCGATGTCGTGCACCGTCATCAGCCCGCGCAGCGTCGTGCCATATTCGCGATAGAAGCGCTTCTGCACACCCTTCGCCTCGTCGGCCGGCACGTTCAGAAGCTCGGCGACGAAGCTCGTCATGCGCTCGTCGATCTGGCGGAACAGGTCGGTGCGGCGAGGGTAGAGCGTGTTGTCGAGGTCGAAGACCCATGTCGTGACATGGGAGAAGTCCGCGGGCGTGGCGTCGGCGGTGCGCAGGATCGTGGTGTTCTCGGTCATTTCTTCTTTCGACACGGCGGCGGGTTCTGCGTCAATGCGAATGGTCAATAAACGATCGTGGCGCGCAAAAGCGTCGCGTTCACCTCGTCGCCCTCGTCCGGCCCATCGGTGACGCGCGTGTAGGTGTGGCTGGCGGTGAAACGCAGGATGTCGGTCGGATACCAGTTCAGGATGGCCGTCCCGGCGATCTCCGCTCCGCCATCCTCGGCATCGGTCAGGTCGAGCGCATCCAGCCGCGCGCCGATCTCGAAAGCCCCGATGCCGCCTTTGGAGACGGAATGGGCGGGCTTCACACGCTCGAACTGGCCGCCATCCACCTCGTAACGGCGGTGGTCGTCGGTGAGAAAGAGAAGCGCCGAGACATAGCCGCCGTGCAGGACGGCCTCTTCGCCGCGCGCCGCCTCGACGCGGCTCACCGTATATTCGCTCTGGAAGGTGAAGCGGCCGAGCGTCGCGGCCAGTTCGCCGTTCAGGGACAGGAGCCGCGACGATTTCTCGAAATCATCGGTCGAGACGGGGGAAAGCGAAACGAGATTGGTGCCGACGCCGCCCGAGAAGCTCAAGGGCTCCTGCCGGTCGAATCCGCCGGCAAGGCCGAGGCCGAGATGCACGGCGTCCCCACCTTCGAGATAAGGCGCATAGGTCGCGCGTGCGGCCAGCGTCACCCCATCGTCGAAGGGTTGAGCGTTGATGTCGCCGCCGAAGACGCCCGTCTGGAGGCTCCAGCGCTCGCCATGGGCCAAGGCTGTGATGCCGACGGCATCTGACAGTTGCAGCGTGCTGTTCAGCCCGTCCTCGGCGAAGGTGGCCGAGCGGCTGCCCATGATGTTCTGGAGGGAAAACGGAATGTCCTGATAGCCGGCCTGAACGGTCAGCGCTTCCGAGATCTTGTAGTTCAGATAGGCATAGGTGACGGCCGCGTCTTCCCAATTGGCGAAGTCGAGCGTCAGCCGCCCGCCCCAGTCGTCATAGCCGAAATCGGTGTAGAGCCGCCCGCGCCGAACCTCGCCATTGCGCCGGTCGGCCGGGTCCAGGAAATCGCCCGGGGAGGAGGAAGCCCAGCCGCCATCGAACTGGACGAAGGGCGAGAAGCGAATGAAGCGCTCGTCGCTCCCGATCTGCGGCGCGGTTTCGAGGCGCTCGACCAGTGAAGGGCTGGCGTCCTCGGCAAGCGCGGGCGCGGCGGTGGTGGACAGAAGCATGAGGAGGAACAGGGCGCGGCGAGACATCGGGTTCATCCTGGCATGAGTCCTGCGCTGGCATTCCATCCTTGGTGGCAGCGGCCTTCGTCACAGGCCAGTGCGAGGAAGCCACAGACGGAAGCAAAGCCGGCGAAACGCATCCGCCGCGCATCAAAAGAAAAGCCCGGCATCGCGTGAGGGCGATGCCGGGCCGAGTCGTATCAGCGATCGGGTCCTTGCCCGATCAGGAGAACTCGCCCTTGCGCGGGGTGGCGAAGAGGGCGATGGCCGTGATGAGGGCGGCGGCCGAGAGATAGTAGCCGACGGCCGCCAGACCGTGTTCGGTGGCGAGGCGCGTCGCCAGATAGGGCGCGAGCGAGGCGCCGACGATGCCGCCGAAATTGAAGGTCAGCGACGCGCCGGTATAGCGCACGGCGGTCGGGAAGAGGTCCGACAGCGCGGTGCCGAGCGGGCCGTAAGTGAGGCCCATCAGCGCGAAGCCGATGATCTGGAAGGCGATCACGCTGCCGACCGTGCCCGCGCCGAACAGCGGATGGAACACGAAGCCGAACAGGCCGATGCCGACCGTGGCGAAGATCAGCGTCGCGCGGCTGCCGATCCGGTCGGCCATGAGGGCCGAGACGGGGATGGCGAGGCCGAAGAAGACGACGCCGAGCATCTGGATCGGCAGGAAGGTGGAGCGGGAATAGCCGAGCGCCGTCGTGCCCCAGGAGAGGACGAAGGTCGTCATGAGATAGAAGAGCACGAAGGTCGCGAGCGCGGCGAAGGTGCCGGCCAGAAGCCGCCCCTTGTGCTCGGAGAAGACCGCGAAGAGCGGAACCTTGACGCGCTCGTGCCGCTCCATCGCCTTCTGGAAGGCCGGCGTCTCATGAATCTTCAGGCGCACCCAGAGGCCGACGAAGACGAGCAGCGCCGAGGCGATGAAGGGAATGCGCCAGCCGAACTGGAAGAACTGCTCATCCGTCAGGATGTCCGACAGAATCAGGAAGGAGCCCGTGGCGCAGATAAAACCGATCGGCGCGCCGAGCTGCGGGAACATGCCGTACCACGCGCGTTTGCCGGGAGGGGCGTTCTCGGTCGCCAAGAGCACCGCGCCGCCCCATTCGCCGCCGAGCCCCAGGCCCTGGCCGAGGCGGCACAGCGCGAGCAGCAGCGGGGCCAGCACGCCCGCGCTCGCATAGGTCGGTAGAAGACCGATCGCGACCGTGGACACGCCCATCGTCATGAGGGCGGCGACCAGCGTCGCCTTGCGGCCGATCCGGTCTCCGAAATGGCCGAAGATCGCCGCGCCGATGGGGCGCGCAAAAAAGGCGATGGCGAAGGTGGCAAAGCTCTGGAGCGTCGCGGAGGTCGCGTCGGCTGCCGGGAAGAAGAGCTTGGGAAATACGAGAACCGCCGCCGTCGCGTAGATGTAGAAATCGAAGAACTCGATCGTGGTGCCGATCAGGCTGGCGAAGAGAACGCGCGCGCGCGAATTGGCGGGCGCTGCGTCGGCGTTGGATGCGGAAACGGCGGACACGGGACAATGCCTTCAGGATGACGGGAAGCGTACCGCAGGGTACGGATCGCCGAGTACCTGACGTTACCCTCCAATGCAAGCTGAAACCATGCCAGACTGATCAATGCGGCGCTTGGGATGCATGACAACCTGCTGCAGACGAAAGCGGCCGAACCGACGTGATGTCGATCCGGCCACTTCGAAGCTTGGGAGAGCTGAATTCAGCGCACGATCAGCGTGCCGGCGCCATGCTCGGTGAGGAGTTCGAGCAGCACGGCATGAAGCACCTTGCCGTTCAGGATCACGACGCCCTCGACGCCGCGATCGATGGCCTCGATGCAGGTCTCGACCTTGGGGATCATGCCGCCGGAGATCGTCCCGTCGCGGATCAGCTCGCGCGCCTGGCTCACCGAAAGCTCCTTGATGAGCTGGCCGTTCTTGTCGAGAACGCCGGGAACGTCGGTCAGGAACAGAAGCCGGGCTGCCTTCACCGCGCCGGCGATGGCGCCCGCGAACGTGTCGGCGTTGATATTGTAGGTCGAGCCGTCGCGGCCCGGCGCGACCGGCGCGATCACCGGGATCATCTCGGAGCGGGCGAGAAGGTCGAGCAGCGTGCGATCGACTTCCACCGGCTCGCCGACAAAGCCGAGATCGAGCACGCGCTCGATGTTGGAATCGGGATCGACCACGGTCTTCTTGGCCTTTTCGGCGAAGACCATGTTGCCGTCCTTGCCGCACAGGCCGATGGCCCATTCGCCTTCGGCGTTGATGAGAGCGACGATCTCCTTGTTGATCGAGCCTGCGAGAACCATCTCGACGATCTCGACCGTGCGCTCGTCGGTGACGCGCAGCCCGTGCTCGAAGCGGCTTTCGATGCCCATCTTCTCCAGCATCCGGCCGATCTGCGGACCGCCGCCATGGACGACGATCGGGTTGATGCCGGCCTGCTTGAGGAGGGCGATGTCGCGGGCGAAGGCACGGCCGAGCTCGGCATTGCCCATGGCGTGGCCGCCATATTTCACCACGACCGTCTTGTTCTCGTAAGCCTGCATGAAGGGCAGGGCTTCGGCCAGAAGGCTGGCCTGATTCTGGGGCTGGTCGGACATGGCGGCTCCATGGGCGGGAAGGCCTGAAGGACGGGTCGCTTCCTAGCTCAGGACCGGGCCGGAACAAAGGGCGGAAGGGCACGGATGAGCTAAAAAATCGCTCATCCTGTCACCAACCTCGGATGGGAAGGGGCGTGCCTTCGAGCCCGTTTGGAAACGCCCCGGCAGAGGGTCGGCGAGGATGGACGATAAACCGGGGCCGGAAGAGACTCGCCGGACCGACCCGGTGGATTCTCGAGGCAGGCTCCTAGGCGTCGACCCGCTGACGCGCGCTCGCCTTGGCCACGGCCTTGTCGAGATCGCTCATGTCGTAGGGCTTGGGCAGAAGGGCGGTGCGCGCGCCGAATTGCTCGATGCCATCCACATGGCGATCGCCCGTGGCGAAGACGATGCCCATGCCAGGCGTCAGCTCCAGCGCGCGGCGGGCGAGCTCGGGGCCGGACATGCCGGGAAGGTTCACGTCGGTCACGAGAACATCGACGCCCGCCGTTTCCAGCGCCACCAGCGCATCTTCGGCGCTGCCCGCTTCCACGACGATATGGCCGAGATCCTTCAGCATGTCGGCCGTGTTCATGCGAATCAGCGCGTCGTCTTCCACGAAGAGCACGGTGCAGGGCTTGAAATGGCGCGGTGCCGGGGCGTCTGCGGACGGGGCGCTTCGCAGGGAGGTCTCCAAGGAAGGGGCTTCCGCTGCGAGAGCGGGAGCCGCGACATCGGGCTTGCGCACGCCCTTCTGCGCGCGGTTGGCGAGCACATGGCGGAACTTTCGCGCCAGCGCCTCGCGCGTATACGGCTTGGACAGAAGTTCGACGCCCGAATCCAGCCGTCCGCCATGGACGATGGAATTCTCGGTGTAGCCGGAGGTGAAGAGCACGGCGAGGTCGGGCAGGCGCGCCTTGGCCTTTCGCGCCAGTTCCGGGCTTTTCAGCTTGCCGGGCATGACGACGTCGGTGAACAGAATGTCGATCGGAATGCCGCTTTCCACCACCGAGAGCGCCGACTGCGCGTCCACGGCCTTGAGCACGCGGTAGCCGAGATCGGTCAGCATCTCCACCACGGTGGCGCGCACCTCGTCGTCGTCCTCCACCACGAGAACGGTTTCCGTGCCGCCGGAGATCGGCCCGTTGTCGATCGTGACTTCCACGTCCTCGGCCTGTTCGGCGCGGGGCAGGTAGAGCTTGATCGTGGTGCCGTGGCCGATCTCGGAATAGATCTTCACATGGCCGCCGGACTGCTTGACGAAGCCATAGACCATGGAGAGCCCGAGGCCCGAGCCCTTGCCTTCCGCCTTGGTCGAGAAGAAGGGCTCGAACACCTTATCGATGATCTCGGCGCTCATGCCGCAGCCCGTGTCGCTCACCGCCAGCATGACGTACTGGCCCGGCGTCACCTCGGCATGAGTGCGGGCATAGGTGTCGTCCAGCGAGGCATTGCCGAGTTCGATCGTCAGCTTGCCCTGGCCATCCATCGCATCGCGGGCGTTGATGGCAAGATTCAGAAGCGCGTTCTCGATCTGCGTCGGGTCGATGAACGTGTTCCAGAGGCCGCCGCCGACCACGGTTTCGATCTCGATGCCTTCGCCGAGCGCGCGGCGCAGCATGTCGTCCATGCCGCGCACGAAGCGCGTGACGTTGACGACCTTGGGCTCCAGCGCCTGCCGGCGGCCGAAGGCCAGAAGCTGCGCGGCGAGCTTGGAGCCGCGCGCGACGCCGGCCAGGGCGTTGCCGATGCGCCGCTCGGCCCGCTCGTTGCCGGTCAGATCGCGCTGGAGAAGCTGGAGATTGCCCGAGACCACCTGAAGCAGATTGTTGAAATCGTGCGCGACGCCGCCCGTCAGCTTGCCGATCGTTTCCAGCTTCTGCGACTGGGCCAGCGCCATCTGCGCCTGCCGGCGCTCTTCCAGCGCGTCGATGACGCGGCTTTCCAGCGTCTCGTTGAGATTGCGCAACTGTTCCTCGGCGCGCTGGCGATGGCGCACCTGACGCTCCAGCATCTCGGCGTGCTCGCGCAGCGAATCCTCGTAGGCGCGCATGTCCTCGACATCGGTGTGGACGCCGACCCATTCGCGCAGCACGCCCGCCTCGTCGAAGGTCGGCACGGCACGTACCATGAAGCGGCGATATTCGCCGCCGGCCACCAGAACCCGGTGCTCGTGATTGAAGGTCTGGCCGGTTGCAACGGCCTCCTGCCAGGCGGCGACGGAGGCTGGACCGTCATCCGGGTGAACCGCCTTGCTCCAGCCGAGTCCCTGATAGTCGGCATAGCTCTGCCCGGTCAGCCGCGCCCAGCCGGGCTGCTCGCCGACCATGCGCCCGCTCGCCTCGTTGGTCCAGATCGTGCCATGGATGGCGTCGATCGCGGCGCGGAAGCGCTGGTTGGACAGGAAGGTCTGCCGCTCGGCGACGATCCGGTCGGTCTTCTCCAGGACGGTGCAGAGCACCCCGCCGATGCCGCCCGTGACATCGCGGATCGGCGTGTAGAAGAGGTCGAAATAAACGTCTTCGAGCTGTTCGTTGCGCTTCAAGCGCAGAATCTTGTCCCGGAAGGACTGGATTTCGCCCCGGAAACCCGCCTCCAGAATGGCGCTGTTCCAGTCCCAGATTTCGGGCCAGACCTTCGGCACGCGCCCGCCGAAGGCATGCGGATGATTGGCGCCGGCGATCTCGATATAAGGATCGTTGTAGATCATCACGTGGTCCGGCCCCCACATGAGAACCTTGGCCACGGGCGAATCCACCACCGTGTCGATAACCGTTCGAATCCGCTCCGGCCAGCCTTCGCGCGGGCCGAGCGAGGTCGTGGACCAGTCGAACCTTTCCAAGAGACGCCGTGTCTCCGTCTCGACGGGGACTGGTCGGCTCGTCACAGGATCGGCCATGGGCAGACTTCTCTCTTGAGATCGAAATGGCGGCCCCTTCGGGGCCACCATGGAATGACGTTAAATTGTGACGATCACAAGCCTTTGGAAGACGGGAAGGCCAACAAACCGTTCGCCTTGCATCCAATTCGGGTGCCTTTCCGCCGACCATAGGTTCGCCCGAAAGGCACCGGGCTTTTGTTTTCCGCATTGTCCGGCCGCGAAAGCCGGCTCGGCTTTCGCTGGAAATGCTTCACGACAGGAGACCCCGCGCCGCCAGATTGCGCATGAGCGCCGCGATGCCGAAGCGCCAAGGGGCGGCCTTGTCGGTGTGGGTCACCGTGTTGGTCAGCGCGCCAAGGCGCGGCGAGGCGATGGTGACGCGGTCGCCGAGCTTGTGCGTGAAGCCCTTGCCCGGCGTGTCGCGATCCTCCACCGGCGCGAACAACGTGCCGCAGAAGAGCATCATCCCATCGGGATATTGATGATGGGGCCCGAGCGCCTGGCGCACCAGATCGGCCGGATCGCGGCTGATCTCGCGCATGGTGGAGAAGCCCTCCAGCCGGTATCCGTCATCGGCGCCTTCCACGATCAGCGTCAGCTCGGCCGAGCGCACGTCGTCCAGCGTGAAGGCTTCGTCAAACAGGCGGATGAAGGGGCCGATCGAGGAGGAGGCGTTATTGTCCTTGGCCTTGCCGAGCAGGAGGGCGGAGCGGCCTTCCACGTCGCGCAGGTTCACGTCGTTGCCGAGCGTCGCGCCCAGGATCTCGCCGCGCGAACTGACCGTCAGCACCACTTCGGGCTCGGGATTGTTCCATTCCGACATGGGCAGGATGCCGACTTCGGCCCCATGGCCGACGCTTGCCAGAACCGGGGCCTTGGTGAAGACCTCCGCGTCCGGCCCGATGCCGACTTCCAGATATTGCGACCAGTAGCCCTTGTCCTGAAGGATGCGCTTGACCTCGGCCGATTTGGGCGAGCCCGGCACCACCTCGGCCAGCGCGCCGCCGATCACCGATCCGATCTCCTGCCGGATGGCGTTGGCGAGCGCGTAGTCACCCTTGGCGCGCTCCTCGATCACGCGCTCCACCATGGAGCGGGCAAAGGTCACGCCGCAGGCTTTCACCGCCTGGAGGTCGCAAGGGGCGAGCAGGATCGGCCGCGTCTCGCCGGTCTCATGCGTCTCACTGGCGGCTAAAACGTCGGACAAGGCCCAGGAACGGCCGTCCTCGGCCGCGCGCAGCCGGGCCGCGACGTCGGTGCCTTCCAGAAGCTCGGATACGGTGGGGGCGAGCGCGGAGACGTCCACCAGCCGGTCCCCCCGCACATGGACGATGACCGGGCCGCCGACCTCGGGGTCGAACAGGCGACCGACCAGAATCGCCTGGGTCGCATCGGTCGGCAGGGGAGAAGGATAAGACATCCGCAGCACTCGTATCGCCTCGCCGCCGATGCGCCTCCCTCCCGGAATTGCTTGTCCGACGGCGGGACACAGGGGAACGACGGATCGCGCCCGAGCGCAAGCGAAAGCCATGCTGCGGCGCAGCATGGCGGAAGGCTTCGAGCGTCGAGTTCTTGCGGGCGAGCGGGCTTCACGCCCCGCGCAGCTGACCTTCGCGAAGTCCCTTGGCGAGGCCCGTATCGGTCGGCAGAAGCGGAATCAGGCAGGCCTGAAGCGCGTGGTAGAGATCGGGCTTGCCGGCGAAGGGCTCGGGCTTGGGCTGGTTGTCGGGGCCGAGCTGCGGGTGCCAGCCGCCGCGCCGCCGGTCGATCAGGTGGAGCGCCGCGAAGTCCCAGATGCGGCGATACCAGCTCTCGTAGAACGGGTCCTGCGTGACCGCACCCAGTACGGCCGCCGCGCCGATGCCCTCGCAGACCGGCCACCAGTAGCGATCGGCAATGCGGGGCTGGCCGTCCCAGTCGAGCGTGTAGACAAAGCCGCCGCGCGCCTCGTCCCAGCCATCCGACACGGCCTTGGCGAAGAGCGCCTTGGCGGCGTCCGGCATCCAGTCGGTCACCCGTCCTTCCAGCTCCCAGAGCTGGATCAGAAGCCGCGCCCATTCCAGCCAATGGCCCGGCGTGGTGCCGAAGGGTCGGAAGATCGGGTTGCCGTCATAGGCGCGGTCGAACTGCCAGTCCGCATCGAAATGTTCCGGCAGATGCCAGCCGGTGGCGCGGGCGTGACGATTGACGATGAGGTCGGCGATTCGCCCGGCCTTGTCGAGATAATGCCGCTCGCCCGTCGCCTCGAAGGCCGCCATCAGCGCTTCGGTGAGGTGCATGTTGGAGTTCTGGCCGCGATACGTGTCGAAGGGCTGCCAGTCGCGCGTGAACTCCTCGGCCGTCGCGCCATGCGCCTCTTCCCAGAAGCGCGTGTTCAGCGTTTGCGTGATGTCGGCCAGCAGCCGGGGCGCGTCCGGGTGCCCCGCCTGCAGGGCGCTGGACGCCGCCAGCAGCACGAAGGCGTGGCCATAGGCCTGTTTCTTGTCGTCCGCGAAACCGTCCGGGCCGAAGCTCCAGACATAGCCGCCATGCTCGGCGTCGCGATGACGCTCCCACAGGGCCTTCATGCCGTGGTCCACCAGAGCGTCGGCCCCCGGTCGGCCCTGAAGGCTGACGAGCGAGAAGCAATGAACGAGGCGCGTCGTGGTGTGAAGCTCGGTCGGCGCGCCGTCGCGCATCGGCCGACCCTTCGTGTCGGGCACGGAAATTCGCCCGTCGCAATTGAGGCTCGCCCCTTCGAAGAAGCGGAACAGATCGTCCGCTTCGCGCAAGAGCCATTGGCGGTGCGACGCGCGCTCCAGCCAGTTCCCTCCCGCAACCTGTTCCCGATCGGCCATGCTGCCCTCCGCCAAGCCTCTGCGCTTCCAGCGCGCTCGCTATCGGAGAGCACGGCCGAAGGCCAGAGCCGATCAGCCCTCTCGCGCTCCAAACCCTCCTCGGTAACCCCACCATGCAAATCACAATCCATGCACGAATATCGTGACGGGCATGGCAGCTATGCATTATTGGGCTTGCTGGAGTGCGGTGCAGCATGATTATATCTCTGTGCATCGTTTCCTCCCAGATACCTTGCATTCTTCGCCCGCTCGGTCCTCCCCCGAGCGGGCTTTTTCTTTTTCCGGTGGATAGGTCCGCTGCGGTCGCCCGCGTCAGTTCTTCGGAAAAGCGGCTGGGCTAAGCTCGTCCATGCCGGATCGAACCCACGCCGTGTCGTGTGTTCGCCGCCCATCGGGGGATGGGGAGCGGCGCGGGAGAATGCCATGCGAATCGAGACGATCGTCACGCTCTTCGTTCACACGACAGCGCTCGGCATGATGATGGCCGCCGGCTGGCTCCTCCTTAAACTTTTCCTGCCCTGATCGGTATCGCAGACGCATGGCCTGCGTTGCGTTTCTCGCCGGTTTGCGCCGACGTTTATAACCTGAGGGCATTGTTGACGTGCAGGATTGTTTGAAAACGCCCATTTACCATGACCTTGGATTATCAGGTCGTATTGGCTTTTTTCCCAATCGTCTTGGGAACTCTTAACGCCTTTCGGCGAGCTTGCGCTGGATTGCTGCATTCGTGCGAATCCAGGAGTTTCTTATGCGTCTCACCGTTGGGCGGAAACTATTCTTGCTCATGGCCTTTGCGATCACCATCGCCATCGGTTGCGCCAGCGTTCAGCTTTGGACCTTGCGCAACCAGCTTTGGGCCGATCGCGGTGACCTCCTGACCGCGCAGATCCAAGCCGCCATGACGACAATCGCCTCGCTCCAGGAGCGTGTGGAAAAGGGCGAACTGTCCCTCACCGAAGCTCAGAACCGAGCCCGCGAAGCCCTGCGCCCGATCCGCTTCGGCGGGGACAATTATCTCGTCAGCTTCGATTCGAAGGGCATCCGCACGATCTTCCCCAAGGCCGAGCAGGAAGGTGAAAGCGGCTGGGAGCGGCGGGACGAGAACGGCGTCTATCTCAACCAGGAAATGATCCGCCGCGCCATCGCGGGCGGTGGGTTCACGAGCTACTCCACCAAGCGGCTCGGCGGCACGGAGGATGTGCCGAAATACGCCTATTCCGCTTATTTCAAGCCGTGGGACTGGACGGTCGCAACGGGTGTCTATGTCGATGACATCCAGGCCATTCTGCGCCAGCGCATGATCGAAGCGGGTCTGTGGCTGCTGGGCATGGCGCTCGCGATGGCGGCCGGCGGCGTCTTCGTTACCCGCGATATCACCAAGCGGCTGGACACGGCGGTCTCCATGGCTCGTTCGATCGGGGCCGGCGACCTGACGCGCCGGATCGAGGCGAAGGGCTCCGACGAGATCGGGGATCTCCAGCGCGCCATGGCTTTGATGAACCGCAACCTCGCCGAGATCGCCGGGGACGTGAACGCTTCGGCCGCCATGGTGGCCTCCGGCTCGACCCAGTCGGCCGCGACGGCCGAGCAATTGTCCTCGGGGTCCAGCGAGCAGGCGGCGGCATCCGAGCAGTCCTCGGCGGCGATCGAAGAGATGACCGCCAATATCCGGCAGACGGCCGAAAACGCGTCGCAGACCGAAAAGATCGCCGCCGAGGCGGCCCGCCACGCCACCGAGAGCGGCGCGGCCGTCGCGCAGTCGGCAGACGCCATGCGCGACATCGCTTCCAAGATCGCGATGGTGCAGGAAATCGCCCGCCAGACCGACCTTCTGGCCTTGAATGCCGCCATCGAGGCGGCGCGCGCCGGACAGCATGGCAAGGGCTTCGCGGTGGTGGCCTCCGAGGTGCGCAAGCTCGCCGAGCGCAGCCAGGTGGCCGCGCGCGAGATCGGCGAACTCTCCTCCTCGACGCTTGTGGTGGCCGAAAGCGCGCAGATGAAGCTCGCCGCGCTGGTACCGGGCATCGAGCGCACGGCCGAACTCGTCGCCGAAATTTCGGCGGCCTGCCGCGAGCAATCGGCGGGTGCCGACCAGATCAATCAGGCCATCACGCAACTCGACCAGGTCACGCAATCCACCGCCAGCGCGGCGACGGAGATGGCGGCGACATCGGACCAATTGTCCGGCGAAGCCCAGCGCTTGGCCGAGCGCGCGTCCTTCTTCAAGCTGGCGCCGCGCCCGGCGCAGCCCCGCGCCGAGCCCGTGGCCGCCAAGGCGCAGGAGCGGGCGCCGCGCACCCAGCCACGTGAGGCACAGCCCGCACCGAGCCAGCGTCCGTCCGCCGCCCCACCGTCGGCAGGCTCGGGCTTCGACTTCGACTTGAACGACGAGAGTTTCGAGCGCCTGAGCGCCTGATGCGACACGAAGGGCCGGCTCCCGCTCGGGAGGCCGGCCCTTTTTGTTGGCGTCAGTTCGCCGCGAGTTCGTGCACGAGCGGCGCGACGCGCGTTCCAAACAGTTCGATGCAGCGCATCAGATCGGCCTGGGGCAGGGGGCCGGCGCTGTATTTCAACTGGAAGCGGGACAGGCCGAGCGCCTTCACGGTCTTGGCGATCTTGGCGGCGACGGTTTCGGGCGAGCCGACGTAAAGCGAGCCACGCTCGATCTCGCGTTCGAACTGCGCCTTTTCCAGCGGCGGCCAGCCGCGCTCCGCGCCGATCCGATCGTGCATCCGCTTGTAGTCGGGCCAGAAGGCTTCGCGCGCGGCCTCGTCCGTTTCGCCGACGAAGCCCGGCGAGTGAACGCCGATCGGCCGGACAGGGCGTCCCATTTCGGCGCTCGCGCGCGCGAAGAGATCGACATAGGGGCGGAAGCGGGCGGGATCGCCGCCGATAATGGCGAGCAGCATCGGCATGTCGTAGCGCGCCGCGCGCACCACCGATTCCGGGCTGCCGCCGACGCCGATCCAGGTGCGCAGCGGCTCATGCTCGGTGGGCGGAAACACGCTTTGCTCGGTGAGCGGAGGGCGGATCGAGCCCTGCCACGTCACCGGGCCGCCCGTGCGCAGGGCCGCGAAGAGGTCGAGCTTTTCGGCGAACAGGCGCTCGTATTGGCTGAGGTCGAAGCCGAAGAGCGGAAAGGACTCGGTGAAGGAGCCGCGCCCCAGAATGACCTCGGCCCGGCCCGAGGAGAGGCCGTCGAGCGTCGAGAAGCGCTGGAACACGCGGATCGGATCGTCGGAGCTTAAGACCGTGACGGCCGAGCCGAGACGGATGCGGCTGGTGCGCGTGGCGATGGCGGCCAGAACGATGTCGGGCGCGGATACCGCGAAATCGGCGCGATGATGCTCGCCGACGCCGAAGAAATCGACGCCCAGCTCGTCGGCCAGAACGCCTTGCTCCACCAGTTCGCGAAGCACCGCCGCGTGCGGCTGGAGGGCATTGTGCGGCCCGCGCGTCACGTCGCCGAACGTGTCGAGGCCGAGTTCGAGAGAAGAGGCCATGGCCAAGCTCCGCAGGACAGGATGCGAGGGGAGCTATCGATGGCACTGGCCCGTCGGGCCGCCGGGCGGCTCCCTTGGGGCGGAAGCGGGTCCGGCATGGACGGCAGGCCTGATCATCGACAGGTTCGGGCCGTCCTGAGAGCTGTCGCCGAACGCGGCCAGCTTATGCGGGGGCGAAGGCCCCCTGTCGAGCGGGGAGGGGTGAATGCACCGTCACCCCGCAGCATACGCTGTCGAGAGGATCAGAAGCCCGAGTTGCGGTTGCGGCCATAGCGGCCACGATCGATTTCGCGCTGACGGCCTTCGAGGTCGACGAGCGAGGTGGCTTCGTTGAGGTAGGCGGCTTCGCGGTCGCTCTGGCGGGTGGGGCGAAGGGCTTCGCGCAGTCGAGCAGTGAGCTTCATCGTAGGGGGCCTTTGGCTTGCGTGTTGATCCAAGAATAGGATCGGCCGAGCTATGCTGCAATGCAGCGAAGCGCATACTTGCCATGCGACCTATGCAAACCGTTAGAGTCTTGGAGGCTTTCTAAATCTGATCGAAGGGTTTTGGGCGGGAATGAGGCATTGAGTTCTGCATTTGGCGCATGTCTTGGGCAGGTTGCTCAAAGGCGAGGCAGGGCGTGCCGTTCGCCCTCTCGCGAGTGGGGCCGATCACCCAAAGACCCCCTTCACGCAAAAGGGGCCGGTTCGAAAACCGGCCCCCATATGCTGTTTCGGATGGTCTCTATTCCGCCGCTGGCTGAAGCGTGCCGCCGCCGGCGTCCTTCTGGCCGCCGAACTCGGTGACGCGCTTCCAGGTCGGTCCCGCCTCGAACTCGGCCGCGAGCGGCGGCGCTGCGTGATGGGCGTGGGCGGGCGCCTCGCCATCGGCCCGGTTGGGCTTCAGGAGCCTGCCGAAGATGCGCCCCGTCAGGCCGCTCAGATCATCCATCAGCGTATAGAGCGAGGGGATGAAGATCAGCGACAGGACGGTGGAGACGAGCAGGCCGCCGATCACCGCGATGGCCATGGGCGCGCGGAACTCGCCGCCTTCGCCCGTCGCCATGGCCGCCGGCATCATGCCCGCCGCCATGGCGATCGTGGTCATGATGATCGGGCGCGCGCGCTTGCGGCCGGCGTCGATGATCGCGTCGCGCTGGCGCATCCCGTGCCGCTCCTGCTCGACCGCGAAATCCACCAGCATGATCGTGTTCTTGGTCACGATGCCCATCAGCATCAGAATGCCGATGACGACCGGCATGGACACGGCATTCTGCGTCAGCCAGAGCGCGCCGACCACGCCGCCGATGGAGAGCGGCAGGGCGGCGAGAATGGTGATCGGCAGGAAGACCGAGCCGAACAGGAGGATCAGCACCACCAGCACCATCATGATGCCCGCGCCCATGGCCGAGGCGAAGCCGGCGAAGACCTCGCCCTGGATTTCGGCGTCGCCCACCGCCTGAAGCCGCACGCCGGGAGGCAGGCTCTTCACCGTCTCGCTCTGGGCGATCCAGGCCGACCCCTCGCCGATCTCATGGCCGGGGGCCATGGACGTGCCGACCTTGGCGAGGCGCTCGCGGTCGTAGCGGTCGATCGTGGACGGGCCCTGGCCGAAGCCGATCGCGGCGATGGCGTCGAGCGGCACCGTGCCGCCCTTGGCCGTCTGGACGCGCAGGGACTGCACGGCGCCCAGATCCTGCCGCGCCGTTTCGCTGATCTGCACGCGGATCGGGATCTGGCGCGTGCCGATATTGAACTTGGCGAGATTGGCGTCCGCATCGCCGATCGTGGCGACGCGCACGGTCTGCGAGATGGCTTCTGGCGCGATGCCGAGATCGGCGGCCTCGTCCAGGCGCGGCACGATGCGCAGTTCCGGCCGCGCGAAGGACATCATGGCCGACGGATTGGCGAAGATCGGCTCGCGCCGCATCTCGCTTTCCAGCCGCGCGGCCGCCTCGCTCACCGCCGCGCCGTCGCTGCCGAGCAGGCCGACGGAGAGTTCACGCTCGCCTCGGTCGTTGACGAAGAAGGAGCGCAGGTCCGGGATCGCGGCGAGCTTGGCGGCGATGACGGGCTCGAGCTGGGCCTGGCTGCGGTGGCGGTCGAACTTGCGCACGAGATTGACCGTGAGCGCGGCGCGGCGCACCTCCAGCGTGCCGGTGGGTGATGAGCCGCCGATGGCGAGCACGGAACGCACCTCGGGCAGTTCGCGGATGCTGGCCGCCGCCCGGTCCACCGCGCGGCGGGTCGAGTCCAGCGTCGTGCCCGGCGGCAGCTCGACGGAGACCACGATGCGCGAGGCGTCTTCCTTGGGGATGAAGCCGGTCGGCAGATGTTTCGTGGCGTCCATCGACAGGAAGAAGAGCCCGATGCCGACCGCGAGCGTCAGCCAGCGCCAGCGCACGGTGAAGCCCAGAAAGCCCGTATAGGCCCGCATCAGCGGCCCGTCACGCTGCTCGGCGGGATGCGGGCGGTTGAGGAAGGCGAGGAGCACGGCGGCCACCGCCGCGCCGATGGCGATGCGCAGCGACAGCGCGCCGGCCTGATCCCAGGTGACGGCGGGGGCATGGAGCTTCAGCCAGTCCACCGCCGCGTTGCCGCCCGTGGCTTCCGGCAGGGCGGCGAGCGCGAAGAGCGCGCCGATGGCGAGACCCGCCAGCGGCGCGATGCGCAGGACATAGCGGCGCAGGAGCGGGGCGAAGCCCGGTCCTTCGTGTGTTTGCGGGCGGAAGAAATAGGCCGCCAACATGGGCGTGATGAGGCGCGCGACGAGCAACGAGAAGAACACCGCCACCGCGACCGTCAGGCCGAACTGCTTGAAATACTGCCCGGCGACGCCGCCCATGAAGGAGACCGGCGCGAACACGGCCATGATGGTGAGCGTGATGGCGATGACGGCGAGGCCGATCTCGTCCGCCGCTTCCATCGCCGCCTGATAGGGCGGCTTGCCCATGCCCATGTGGCGTTCGATGTTTTCGATCTCGACGATCGCATCGTCCACCAGAATGCCGGTCACGAGCGTGATGGCCAGAAGGCTGACGAGGTTCAGCGAGAACCCCATCATGCTCATGGCCCAGAAGGTCGGGATCGCGGCGAGCGGCAGGGTGATGGCGGCCACCAAGGTCGCGCGCCAGTCCCGCAGAAAGAGCAGCACGACCACGACGGCGAGGAACGCGCCCTCGGCGAGCGTTTCCATGGCCGATTCGAAATTGCCGTAGGTATAGGTCACGCTGTCGTCGATGCGCGTGAAGCGCACGTCGGGATGCGCCTTGGCAAGCTCCGCGATGCGCTCGGCCGCGAGACCCGCGACGGTCGTGTCGCTCGCGCCCTTGGAGCGGTAGATCGAGAAGGCGACGACGGGCTGGCCGTCGAGCCGGGCAAACGAGCGCGGCTCCTGCACCGTGTCGGTGACGGTGCCCAGCTCCGACAGGCGCACCTGACGCCCGCCCGACAGCGCGATGCGTGTATCGGCCAGAGCGCGGACGGTGCCGGCGGAGGAGAGGGTGCGGATCGCCTGTTCCTGGCCGCCGAACTGGCCTCGGCCGCCCGACAGATCGACATTGGTGGCGCGCAACTGCGCGTTCACCTCGGCCGCCGTGATGCCGAGCGCGCCAAGCCGGTCGGGGTCGAGCCGCACCTGGATCTCGCGCTTGACGCCGCCCATGCGATCAACCTTGCCGACGCCCTTGATGCCCTGAAGCGCGCGGATCACGGTGTCGTCCACGAACCAGGAGAGCTGCTCGGGCGTCATGCCCGGCGAGGTCGCGGCATAGGTGACGATCGACTGGTTCTCGACCTCGATGCGCTGGACGATCGGCTCCTCGATCGTGCGGGGGAGATTGCCCCGAATCTTGGCGAGCGCGTCCTTCACGTCGTTGAGCGCGCGGTCGGTGTTGACCTCCAGCCGGAACTCGGCCGCCGTCACGGACTGGCCGTCCGTCACGGTGGAGGTGATGTGCTTGATGCCGGAGACGCCGGCGACGGCGTCCTCGACGAGCTTGGTGACCTGCGTTTCCAGCTCGGCGGGCGCGGCGCCCGACTGGGTGACGGTGACGGAGATCACCGGCACGTCGATATTGGGAAAGCGCGTGATCGGCAGGTTCATGAAGCTGACGATGCCGATGGCCACCAGCACCACGAAGAGAAGGATGGGCGGGACCGGATTGCGGATCGCCCAGGCCGAGATGTTCCAGTTCATCGCTTGGCCTCCGCCGTTTCGAGCGTCTCGGCCGGCACGGGCGTGACCTTATCGCCATCGCGCACGAAGGTGCCGGCGACCGCGACGACGCTCTCGCCCGCCTGAAGGCCGGAGCTGATTTCCACCGCGCTGCCGGTGGAGACGCCCGTGGTGACGGTGCGCGTCGCCACGACGCCGTTCGAGACGACCTGAACGAAATCGCCCGTCGGCCCGGTGTTGACGGCGGTGCGCGGCACGGTGACGCCGGTGCTGCGATCGGTCTCGATCACGGCGCGGGCAAACGCCCCGACGCGCAGGGCAGCCTCCTTGGGCAGGGCGATGCGCACGCGCCCGAGGCGCGAGGCCTGCTCGACGCGCGGCGAGACCAGGCGCACCTCGCCTTGGCTCTTGATGCCCCCCGCTGCTGTCACTTCGGCCGGCTCACCCTTGCGAATAGTGCCGAGCGCGGTTTCCGACACGTCGGCGTCGAGTTCCACCAGCCCGTCGCGCGCGATCTCGAACAGGCCGCCGCCGGCCGCCGAGACGATCTGCCCGAGCTGGGCGACACGGCGCAGAACGAGGCCGTCCGTCGGCGCGCGGATTTCGGCCTTGGAGCGGCGAAGCTCCAGCTCGGCGCGCTCGGCGCGCGTCGCGGCGAGGTCCGCTTCCGAGAGGGCGACGTTCTGGCGTGCGGAGGCAAGGCGGGCCGCAGCCGTCGCGGCGGCCGAGATGCGCGTGTCCAAGACGTCCTGGCCGACAATGCCTTTGTCGTTCAGCGCCCTCGTGCGCTTCAGCGAGGCATCCGCCTCCACCGAGGCAGGCTCGGCTTCCGTGATCGCGGCCTTGGCCTGTGCGATCGCGGCTTCGGCGCGCGCGACCTGCGAGGCGGAGCGCGCCAGATTGACGTCGATCATGTCGGTTTCGAGCCGGGCCAGAACCTGACCGGCCTTCACTTCGTCGCCCTCGTCCACCAGAAGCTCGCGAACGCGCAGGCCATCGACATCCGCGCCGACCGTCACGGTCTCGCGCGGGGTCAGCGTGCCGGTGACGGTGACGCTCGCCACCAGTTCGCGCGGCTCGGCCGTCAGCACCGAGATGTTGGGCGGCGGGGGCGCGGCGACTGGTGCGGCCGGTTCGGCGGCCCATGTGGGAGCGGTCAGGCCGCTCAGCGCGACCGAAGCGGCAAGGGAGAGGGCCAGGCACCGAAGCATGGGAACACTCCGAAAGAAGCGAGGGAGGGGAGAGAGAGGAGCGCGCGCGATCATGCGGGGTCGGCCCCCAGAAGGCTGGCGATCATGCGGTGAAGATAGGGGCGCAGCGTTTCGGCCGGGCGCTCGGGCTCAAGGCGAAGCCGCATGACGAGGCCGTCGCCCATGCCCATGAGAAAGGTCAGCGCGAGGTCGAGGTCAAGGTCGGCGGCGATCTCGCCACGCGAGCGCGCCTCCTCCAGAACCACCTGAAACCGTTGGCGCACTTCGGCCTCGATCGCCTGGAAGCGCTCGCCGACGGCCGTGTTGCGCAGCGATTCCGAGCAAATCTCCACCATGAGATTGCCGGTCTCGGGGTCGCGGGCCTGCGCGAGATAGGTCAGCGCGACATCGGTGATGCGGCGGGCGATCGGGCCGGGCGCGGCGAGTTGGGCGAGGCAGGCGCTCGCGGCCAGCCGCTCCTCCTCGGCGATCGCCTCGATGATCGCGTCCTTGGATGGATAATAGCGATAGAGCGCGCCCGGGCTCATCTTCGCTTCGGCGCAGATTTCGCTCATCGACGCGCGATGAAAGCCCGAGCGCGAGAAGCAAAGCCGCGCGGCGCGAAGGATGTGGTCCTTGCGCGAGAGGGGCGCGCTCGCCGCCTCGGACGGTTCGATCGGTGCAATGATTGTCATGAAATCAGCCAGATGAGAGCGAACGATCGTTCTCATATCAGGCGAGTAAGATGCGGTCTACTGGCGATCACATCTTCGTTAGGTCCAGGCCGCCGTCGCTTGGTCGCTTTCGGATGAGGCCCTTACGATTCGGTCGGTCGGAACTGGTCGAGTATGGCGCGCACCCTGTCGTTGCGCGTCAGCAGCATCTCGATTGATGAGCGCTGGAACATCGTCACCGCCATGAGAACGCGCAGTTCCGGCTGGTTGGGCCCGGACAGGATCATGGGTGCCGGCTTGAGCGGCGGGTCTCGATCGTCGGCTTCCGCGCGCACGTCCGCGTCGGAGGGCCCAGATGGTCCTCCCGACGATCGGACAGTGGGAAAGCGCAGAATGTTCATGGTTCCAGCGTGCGGCGAAGCGAATGTCCGAAGACTACCTTCGGACGCTTAAGAAAGTGGCGACAGCGATGCGTATGAAATGGAATGCAACGCTTCTTCGCTCCAAAACTCTGCGAAAACGTGAACGAACGGGAGGCTTTCGCACGTGGAACGGAGCGAGGTCTTGACTTTTGCCCGCCGTCTCGACTTAAAGACCCAAACCTTGCGACCGTTCCGACCGCAATCCGCCGACCATGTCCCTCGTTTGCCGAGCCGCATGGAGGTCCCCATCCGCCAGCGAGATTCGCCCGCGGATGCGATCCGCTTTGGCGCTGTGGCTTGGAAGGGGCGCTTCCGGTTCCCATTCTTCCGCCGGTCGGAAGAACAAGGACGATGCGATGTTTGAATCCCTCCAGGACCGCCTCGGGTCCATCCTGAACGGCCTGACCGGCCGCGGCGCGCTGTCGGACTCCGACGTGTCGGCCGCGCTGCGCGAGGTTCGTCGGGCGCTTCTGGAAGCGGACGTGTCGCTGGAAGTGGTGCGCTCCTTCACCGACCGCGTGCGCTCCAAGGCCGTGGGCGCCGAGATCGTCAAGTCGATCAAGCCCGGTCAGATGGTGGTCAAGCTCGTTCATGACGAGCTGGTGGCGACGCTCGGCTCCGATCAGGTGGCGATCGACCTGAACGCGCCTTCGCCGGTCACGATCATGATGGTCGGCCTGCAGGGTTCGGGCAAGACCACGACCACGGGCAAGATCGCCAAGCGCCTGACGGAGCGCCAGAAGAAGCGCGTCCTCATGGCCTCGCTCGACACGCGCCGCCCGGCCGCGCAGGAGCAGCTGCGCATTCTGGGCGAGCAGACGGGCGTCGCCACCCTGCCGATCATCGCGGGCCAGGACCCGGTCGAGATCGCGGCCCGCGCCGCGCAGGCCGCCCGCCTCGGCGGTTACGACGTTCTTATCCTCGACACGGCCGGCCGCACGCATATCGACGAGCCGCTGATGGTGGAAATGGCCGAGATCAAGGCCAAGTCCGCCCCGCATGAAATCCTGCTGGTCGCCGATTCGCTGACCGGTCAGGACGCGGTGAATCTCGCCCGCTCCTTTGACGAGCGCGTCGGCATCTCGGGCATCGTCCTGACCCGCGTCGATGGCGACGGGCGCGGCGGCGCCGCGCTCTCCATGCGCGCCGTTACCGGCAAGCCGATCAAGCTGATCGGCACGGGCGAGAAGATGGACGCGCTGGAGGATTTCCATCCCGCGCGCATCGCCGACCGCATCCTCGGCATGGGCGACATCGTCAGCCTTGTCGAGCGGGCCGCCGAAAACATCGACGCGGAAAAGGCCGCGGCGATGGCCAAGAAGATGCAGTCCGGCAAGTTCGATCTGAACGATCTGGCCGACCAGATCGGTCAGATGCAGAAGCTCGGCGGCATGGGCGGCGTCATGGGCATGATGCCCGGCATGGCCAAGATGAAGGATCAGATCTCGGCGGCCGGTCTCGACGACAAGCTGCTCAAGCGCCAGCTCGCGATCATCTCGTCCATGACGAAATGGGAGCGCGAGAACCCGGACCTGCTCAAGCATTCGCGCAAGAAGCGCATCGCGGCGGGCTCGGGCACGGATTCGGCCGACATCAACAAGCTTCTGAAGATGCACCGCCAGATGGCGGACATGATGAAGGCGATGGGCGGCAAGGGCGGCAAGGGCGCCGGCATCATGGGCAAGCTCATGGGCGGCCTCGGCTCCAAGATGGGTCTTCCACCCGGTCTCGGCGGCGGTATGCCGGACCTCTCCAAGATGGACCCCAAGCAGCTCGAGGAAATGGCCAAGTCCCTTCAGAAGGGTGGCCTCGGGGGAATGGGCGGCTTGCCCGGCGGTTTGCCTCCCGGTCTCGGCGGCGGTGGGCTTCCCGGCCTGCCGGTCCTTCCCAAGCTTCCCGGTCTTCCGGGCAAGAAACGATAGGGGCCGGCGCGCCGGCTTCTCCTCGAAACACCAACTCCACTGTCAGACACCACGGCGCGGCCTCAAAAGGCGCCGGGATCAAGAACAAAGGACAAACCCATGCCTCTCAAGATGCGCCTCGCCCGTGCCGGCTCCAAGAAGCGCCCCTACTACCACATCGTCGTCGCCGACGCCCGTTCGCCGCGCGATGGCCGCTTCGTCGAGGCGGTCGGCGCCTGGAACCCGATGCTGCCGAAGGACGCCGAGCGCGTCACCCTTCAGGAAGACCGCATCAAGCATTGGCTCGGTGAAGGCGCTCAGCCGACCGACCGCGTGCTGCGCTTCCTCGACAAGGCCGGCATCGTGAACCGTCCGTCGCGCGAGAACCTCAAGAAGGGCCTGCCGGGCAAGAAGGCCCAGGAGCGCGAAGCCGAGCGCAAGCAGCGCGAGGAAGACGCCCGCGCCGCCGCCGAGCAGGCCGCTGCCGAAGCTTCGGCCGAGTAAGGTTTCGGAGCGGTCACTTGACCGATCTCTTAACATCTCGACTGTAAAAGTAAGGCGCGCTGGCTTTCCAGCGCGCCTTTTTCGTGGGGCAGCGAGTCGGCTTGGCCATGGCCGGAAGCGGCGCGCATCAGACTCTCGGCAGATGCCGCTTGCCCGCGGTCCGCCTTTGCCGTTCGATCCGCGCTTCGTTGGGAGACTGATGCCGATGGACCTGTTCGCCCTTGCCCCGATTCCTCTCTGGCTGGAGGACTGGAGCGGCATCCGCCGGCTCGTGGACCAATGGCGGGCCGAAGGGATGGACGATCCGCGCGCCTTTCTCTCAGCCGATCTCACCCGGGTTCGCGCGTCGGCCCAAGCGATCCGCATCATCGACGTGAACCCCGCGACCCTGCGCCTGTTCGAAGCGCGCGACACGGCCGAACTCGTCAACCGGCTGGGCGAAGTGTTCCAGGGCGCGATGCTGGAAAACCATCTTGAGGAGATCGTTCAGATCGCGGGCGGCTCGCCCGAGTTCACCAGTTCCGCCGTGAACCATACGTTGAGCGGCCGCCCGCTCGATATCCAGCTCAAGGGCCGCATCCTGCCCGGCCACGAAGACACCTGGGACCGGGTTCTGGTCGCGACCGAAGACGTGAGCGAGCGCGAGGGCGCGCGGCGGCGGCTCGCCGAGAGCGAGGTCTATGCCACGGCGCTCTTCGAGAACTCTCCGGTTTCGCTCTGGGTGGAAGACTTCTCGGCCATCCGTGAACTTCTGGAAGACGTGCGCGCGACCGGCGTGTCCGACTTTCGCACCTTTCTCGAAGTGCATCCCGATTTCGTCACACGCTGCGCCAGCGAAATCCGCGTTCTTTCGGTCAACCGGCAGACGCTCCAGCTCTTCCGCGCGCCCGATCTCGACACGCTCCTGTCGCGGCTGGGCGACGTGTTCCGCGACCGGATGCTGCAGCCCTTTCAGGAGCAGCTCATCGATCTCTGGAACGGCAAGCTCTTCCAGAGCCGCGAGGTCGTGAACTACTCGCTGGAGGGCGAGGAGATGCATTTCGTCCTTCAGTTCGACGTCCTGCCGGGGCATGAGAGGGATTGGTCGCTCGTTCAGATCGCGCTGACCGACATCACCGCGCGCAAGAAGGCGGAGGCCTATCTCGAATATCTCGGCAAGCACGACGTTCTGACCAAGCTCTACAACCGCTCCTTCTTCAACGACGAGATGAACCGCATCGAGCGCCGACGTACGGAAACGGTGAGCGTGCTGGTGGCCGATCTCAACGGGCTGAAGGCGCTGAACGACCAACTCGGCCATGCCGCCGGCGACACGCTTCTGCGCCGCGCGGGCGAGGTCTTTACGGAGGCCGTAAGCCGTCCCTGGACCGCCGCGCGTATCGGCGGGGATGAGTTCGCCGTGCTGATGCCGGGCGCGGGAGCCGCCGAGGCGGAGATGCTGATGGCTTCGATCGAGGAACTCTGCGAGGTCAACAACCAGTTCTATCCCGGCGAAGCCCTGTCGCTGTCCATGGGCGTTGCGACCATGCGGGCGGGCGAGCGGCTGGAGGAGGTGGCGCGCCGGGCCGATCTTCTGATGTATCAGGTGAAGCGGCGCTTCTATGAACGGACCCATCAGGATCGGCGTGGGGCGATGTCCTGACGGGTTTTCGGCCGGACGATTCGCGGCCCGTGGTTGACGAAGCCCGTTCGCGCGGTCAAACGATCTCTGGAGTTTTTTGAACTGGCCAGTTCCAATGCCCTCGGGCAGGCTGGCCGATCTTCCGTTCCTTCGCGAGTTCGCTGCCCCGTGTCCGATCCCCAAGCGCCGTCCGATCCCGTTCTTCTCGGCACCGTGGGAGGCGCGCATGGCATCAAGGGCGAAGTGCGCGTCAAATCCTTCACGCAGGACCCCGAGGATCTGGGCGCCTATGGCCCGCTCTTCGACGGCACCGGACGCCGCTTCACCGTCCAGTCGGCGCGGGTGCAGAAGAACGTCGTGGTGGTTCGCTTTGCCGAGGTGAAGGACCGCAACGCCGCCGAACGGTTGAACGGCACCGATCTCTTCGTGGATCGCAGCGCCCTGCCGGACGAAGAGGATGACGAGTTCTATCAGGCCGATCTCGTCGGCCTCGTCGCGCGCACGACGGACGGAACCGTGATCGGCGAAGTCGTCGCCTTTCACGATTTTGGCGCGGGCGACATTCTGGAAATCGCTCCCGACGGCGGCGCCAGCGTGATGATCCCCTTCACCGAGACGGCCGTGCCGGAGGTCGATCTCGATCTCGGCTTCATCCTGGTCGAGCCCGTCGCCGCCGGCTTGTCGGGCGCCGTCGAGGCGCGCGAGGGCGAAGGCGACGAGGATGGCGAGACCGAGGACAAGCCCACCGAGGCGTAAGCCCGGCTGCACGGCGCATCCCCCGGCGCGTTGCCATCCCCCGCGTCGCGCATTATCGCTGACCCACCCAAGAGGGCGAGGGAGGATTCATCATGATCATCGTGTCCGGTACGCTGAAAACCACGGATCAGGCGCTCGACGCGCTCACCGAACCCATGCGCCGCCTGATCGAGGCGACGCGCCAGGAGGCCGGCTGCAAGGTCTATGCCTTTGCGCGGGATGTCTCGGAGCCCGGTCTCGTGCGCATCTACGAGGAATGGGACAGCCGCGAAACACTGACCGCCCATACCAAGGCCGCTCACGTCGGCGCATGGCATGAAGCGCTGGACGCAGCCGGCGGCGCCGCCGTGACGCTTCAGATCGTCAACGTCGCCTCCGTCGAAGCGTTCGGCTGAGCGTCATGGTCTTTCGTGCGTCCATCCTCACGCTTTACCCCGAGATGTTTCCCGGGCCGCTCGGCATGTCGCTCGCCGGCCGTGCCTTGCAGCGTGGGGACTGGACGCTGGAGACGACCTTCATCCGCGAATTCGGCGAGGGGCGGCATCGTCTGGTGGACGATACGCCCGCCGGCGGTTCGCCCGGGATGGTGCTGCGGGCCGATGTTTTGGCCCGCGCCATCGATGCGGCGAGCCCCGAGGGCGATCCGCGCCCCCGGCTCCTGATGAGCCCGCGCGGCCGCCCGCTGACGCAGGGCTTCGTGCGCGACCTCGCTGGAGGGGAGGGGGCCGTGATCGTCTGCGGACGGTTCGAAGGCGTGGACGAGCGCGTGATCGAAGGGCGCGGCCTGATCGAAGTCTCGATCGGCGATTATATTCTCTCGGGCGGCGAAATGGCGGCGCTCGTGCTGCTCGACGCCGTGGTGCGCCTTCTGCCCGGCGTCATGGGCAACAGTTCCTCCGGCGAAACCGAAAGCTTCGAGAACGGGCTGCTGGAGCATCCGCACTACACGCGCCCGGCTCTGTGGGAGGGGCGCTCGATTCCTCCGGTTCTGACGTCGGGCGATCATGGCGCGGTGGAGCGCTGGCGGCGCGCCGAGGCCGAGCGGCTGACACGCGAGCGCCGCCCCGATCTCTGGAGCCGGTTTTCCAACCGGGACGACTGACGGCCAGTTCCTGGCTGCGTCGGGCGCTTCGGGCAGCCAGGAAGGGGCGGTCCCGCCGTCTCTGTTCCCATCCCTTGCCGTGGCGCGTGTCAGCCCAGGCTGATTTGGCATACCGGGCGAGAGGCCGAACAAGCTCTCAGCAATTGGGAACGAGACCGGAACGCTGACGCGAGCGCACGGCTTGGCTGTCGCAACCCTTGTTCTGTCCCGAGCCATAAAGGCCGTTTTCGCGATAGCGGCCGGTGCGCGGCGCGAGCGTGCCGTCGCTGCCTTGGCGCAGTGCGCGCGAGGCCGGGCGCGGCGCGGAAACACCGCCCGAATTCGTCCGGCGCGCGTTCTGCCGGCAGGCGGTATCGCCGGCTTCGCATTGGCGCACGGCTTGGGCGTGAAGCTGGCCGACGGGAAAGATCGTGAGCAGCGCGAGCACTGCAGGCAGGAGTGCGACATACCTCATGATGATCCTTTCGCCGGCTCGGCTCGAAGGTCGGGCCACGTCACGGGAGATAAGAACCGGGGACAGAACCCTTCGGGTCGGCGGACCGTGTCTTGTTCCCGCCTCGCATCGTTGCCGGTGCTCGCTCATGCGCTGCACGGCCTGCGCCCGGCACCTTGCCGGCAGAAACAATCGCTCGCTCGCCCTCCGCCGAATGGTCCTGTCCCCGGTTCACAGCCCGCTGTCGCGGCGCCGCTGGGGTGATATAAAGGTCAGCGAACTCCAAACGAAAGAGCGCATCCCTCTTGTTCGAGACCTTTCGCGCCTTACGGGACTCGGCCGCGGGCGCCATGTTCGTGCGGCTTCTGGTTTTGGTAGCGCTTCTGGGCGGCGCACTCGCCGCGCTCCAGCTTTGGCATCGCAACCGCGAGGCCTCCGGTCCTGTCGTGTCGCATAGCGTTCGCGCGCCGATGCTGATCCCGGTGGCCACACCGTCTCCACCGCCCGCGCCTGGGCCTAGCCTGACGCTCGCGGAGCAGCGGCGCTGGTTTCGTCCTCTGGAACTGGCTCGGATGACCTTCACCTTCCAGCCGAGGCAGGGCATCGCGCCCGGCGAAATCTGCGCCCGCTTGAAAGAACTGGGATGGAAAACGGATCGCGCTGGGGCTGCGCCCCGCAGCGGGCGCGAGGAATGCGCGATGGAGCGAACCTATCCGCGCCCCGGCGACGGGCCGCCGACACGTCTTTTTGCCATGGCCCGCAGCGCGAGGGACGACGATGACAATGCGCTCGACGTCCGTGTGAAGGCCAATCTCCATGACGAAGCGAAAGCCGCAGATACCGGGCGCGACGTCGCTGTCGTTCTTGCGGAACTGTTGTCGCGGGTCGGGCGCGCGCCGGGCGAGGCGCTGCTGGCCAAGGTCGCCGCGTTCGAGACCTTCGAGGCGGAGGTCGCAGGCGCAAAACTCTCGCTGAAACAGGAGCGTGCCGATATCAGACGCTTCAATCTCAGCGTGCTTCTGCCACGCCCGTTCGAGGCGGGCGACCCTTCACGCCTCACGCCCATCCCGCCCGAAGAGAAGCGCTTGATAGGGCGGCAGGGTCTTGTGCCTCAGGGCCTGTCCGCCGACGCCGGGCCGGCGGACAGGCCGTAAGCAAAACGTCAGCGCGCGTTGCGACGCGACAGGTTCTCTTCCCAGGACAGGGCATCGGCGACGATCCGGTCGAGATCGTCGAAGCGCGGTGTCCAGCCGAAGCGCTCGCGCGCGATCGAGGCATCGGCGACGATCGAGGTCGCATCGCCCGGCCGTCGGCCTGCGAAGCGCACGTCGAACTCCTTGCCCACCACGCGGCGCACCGTATCGAGAACCTGAAGCACGGAATAGCCGTGGCCATAGCCGCAATTGGCGATGAGCGACTCGCCTCCGCCGCGCAGATAGCGCAGGGCCTGCGCATGAGCGTCGGCGAGATCGCTCACATGAATGTAGTCGCGCACGCAGGTGCCATCCGGCGTGTCGTAGTCCATGCCGTAGACATCCATATGGGTCCGCTTGCCAAGCGCGGTCTCGCTCGCGACCTTGATCAGATGGGTCGCGCCCTTGGTGGACTGGCCGGTGCGGCCCTTGGGGTCGGCGCCCGCCACGTTGAAATAGCGCAGCGCCGCGAAGGTCAGCGGATGAGCCGCGGCTGTGTCGCGCAGCATCAGCTCCGTCATCCATTTGGACGTGCCATAGGGCGATTCGGGCGCGGGCGGCTGCGTTTCCTGCACCGGCATCTGGCGCGGCGAGCCGTAGACGGCGGCAGTCGAAGAGAAGATGAAATGCTTCACGCCGCAGCGCACCGCGCTTTCGATCAACGCACGGCTGGCCACCGTATTGTTGAGATAGTAGCCGAGCGGATCGGAGACGGATTCCGGCACGACGATCGAACCGGCGAAATGAATGATCTCGGTGACGCCGAATTCGGCGATCACGCGCTCCACGAAGGGCTGGTCGTTGATGTCGCCGACCTGCAACCGCGCTTCCGTGGGCACTGCCCATTCGAAGCCGGTAGACAGGCGGTCGATCACCACCACGTCCTCGCCGGCATCGACGAGATTCCAGACCATGTGGCTGCCGATGTAACCGGCACCGCCCGTCACGAGAACCGTCATGCTTGTCGCCTTTCCCCAGCCACGCTGGCGCCAGAGCTAGAGGCTTTGCCGCAGCGCGGCAAGCAGAGCGTGCATTTTGGGTTAAGAGCCGGGGGCAGAACCCTGCGGCGGAAAGCCGGCGAGGGACTTGCGTTGCCGACGAGGCGCCGAGCGCAGACGATGCAGCGCAGGGCCAAGCATCGGCAACGATGATCGGGGGCGCAAGGACCCGGCGGATCGACCCGCAGGGTTTTGCCCCCGGCTCTAAGCGAACACCCGCCACGCCTCTGCGAAGCGCGCGGGAGCGTCGTCAGGTTTCGCGGAAGGCGCGGCTGAAACTGTCCTCGAGAGGCTTCAGGAGATATTCGAGGAAGGTGCGCTCGCCGGTCTTGATGTAGGTCTCGACCGGCATGCCGGGATAGATCTGCGCGATGGCGACGCCGGGCGGCAAATGGTCCGACAGGCGCAGGCGTGCGACGTAGTAGGGCTGCTCGGTGCGCGGATCCACCAGCCGGTCGGGCGAAACGAAAGTCACGGTGGCGTCCACGGTCGGCGTCAGGCGGTTCAGCGCGGTGAAGCGCAGATCGGCATGCTGGTTGACATGAACCGCGTCGATGTCCTGCGGGGTCAGCCGCGCTTCCACGATCATGTTTTCGCCGGTCGGCAGGATTTCGGCCATGGGCTGGCCGGGCGAGACCACCGCGCCCTTGGCGTTGTAATTGACCTTGACCACGACGCCCGCGCTCGGCGAGCGCACGGTGACGCGCTCCAAGACGGCCTCGGCGGCCTGCAACTGCTCGTCCACGTCGGCGATGCGCGCGCGCGTCTCGTTCAGCTCGGCGGCAGCGGTTTCCACGCGCTTGCTCTGGAGCCGGGCGATCTGCTCCTTCTTTTCCTCGACCTGGGTCTTGGCCGACAGAACGCTGGAGCCGAACTCGCCGATCTGGCCGGTGAGCTGCGCCTGCGACAGGAGGAAGTCGGTATATTCGCGCCGGTTGGCGAGGCCCTTTTCGAGCAGAGCCTTGCGACGCTTCAGCTCTTCCTTGACCACGGCCAGTTGTTCCTGGGCGGCGCTTTTCTGCTCGCCAAGGCCCTGGATCTGCTCGCTCAGCGCGGCGATCTGCTGGCCGATGATCGCAACTTCGCGCCGATGGCCTTCGAGCTTGGTGGTGAATTCCTTCATCTGCTCGGACAGGACATTGGCGAGCGGCGCGTCGTCCGGCTGCTGCCGGAGCTTGGCCGGGAACACGAGGTCCGGCGCGCCGTCGCGCTCGGCCGAGAGACGCGCGGCGCGTGCTTCCAGCGACAGAAGCTGATTGCGCAGCCGGTTGCGCTGCGCTCCGGCCGAGGAGGATTCGAAGCGGAAGAGCGGCTGCTCGGCCGCGATCCGATCGCCCTCGCGCACCAGGATTTCGGAGACGATGCCCCCTTCCAGATGCTGGATCTGGAGGTTGCGCCCGGCCGCGACCACGAAGCCGTGGGCGATCGCCGCGCCCGAGAGAGGAGCTGTGGTGGCCCAGACGCCGAAGCCGCAGAGGAACAAGCCCGACAGGGCAAGGCCCGCCAGCGTCAGCTTGCGCGACTGGGTGGGCACCGCGTCGGCCCAATGGGCACGCGGCGGACGGGCGCGCGGGGCGCTGGGGCCGGCGATGCGTGGGGTCGTGCGGGCCTCGCTCATTGCATCCCTCCCTGCGCGCTGGTCGGCGCCTGACCTTGGCCAAACTGACCCTTCACCACCATGGATTCGATGCGGCGGCGGGCTTCGCCCTCGCGCTGGTCGGCCTCCGCCTTTCGGCGGGCAGCCTGCCTTGCGTAGACATCGGCCTTGGGGCCGACATCGTCGATCGCTCCGTCACGCAGGATCATGATGCTGTCGGCTAGTTCCGCGACATTGCGCCGCTGGGTGACGAGCAGAACGGTCACGCCGTCGCTTTGCGCGTTGCGCAGCGCCTGTTCGAGGGCCATGTCGCCCTCGTTGTCGAGATGGGCGTTTGGCTCGTCCAGGATCAGAAGACGCGGACCGCCGAAAAAGGCGCGGGCCAGCCCGACGCGCTGGCGCTGGCCGCCGGACAATTGATGTCCCGCAGGCCCCAGCAGTGTGTCGTAGCCTTTGGGCAGGCGCTGGATCAGGTCGTGGACCTGCGCCTTCTTGGCCGCTTCCACGATTTCGGCATCGGCGGCGTCCGGTTCGAAGCGGGCGATGTTCTGGGCCACGGTGCCCGGCAGCATTTCGACGTCCTGCGCGAGATAGCCGACGCGCCGGCCGAGCTGTTCGGGGTCCCAGTTGCGGATGTCGGCGCCGTCCACCCTGACGGAGCCTGCATGGATGGGCATGGCGCCGATCAGCGTGCGCGCGAAGGTCGATTTGCCCGCGCCCGACGGGCCGACCACGACCATGCAGGTGCCGGCCGGAATCTGCACCGAGACGCGCTTCAGCAGGGGTTCGGCGGCGGGATTATGCGGGGCGAGCACGACAAGCTGTTGGATCGTCACCAGGCCGGTCGGCTCGGGAAGCTCGGTGGCCTTGGGGCGGGGAGCTGCGCTGGACAGCGCCTTTTGCAGACGCTCCCAAGCCTTGCGCGTTTCCACGAACTGCTTCCAGCCGGCGATCACCTGATCGATCGGCTGAAGGCCGCGCCCGGAAATCAGCGAGGAGGCGAAGATCATGCCGCCCGACATTTCGCGCTGCAGCACGAGATAGCCGCCCGTACCGAGAATGGCGATCTGCAGTCCCAGGCGAAACGCCTTGGAGGCCCCCGCGAACCAGGCATTGGTGCGGTTCATGCGGTCCTGCGCGGCGAGCGAACGCGCTTCGGACGCGCCCCAGGCGTCGATCGTGTTCTCCATCATGCCCATGGCGCGGATGCTTTCGGCATTGCGCACGAAGCTCTGGGCCGACAGCATCGCGGCCATCGAGTTCTCGCTCGCCACGGTCGCGGCACGGGCCGAGGCCTGCTGGTTGCAATAGGCGAGGATGGCCAGAACCACGGCGCCGAACAGGGTCAGGAAGAACAGGGCCGGGTGGAGAAACCACAAAAGCCCGATGAAGAGGGGCGAGAAGGGCAGATCGAGATAGCCGAAGATCGAGCGCCCGCCGACGAAACCGCGCACGGTCTGGAGATCGCGCAGCGGCTGCGTGTCGCCGACGCCCGCGCGCGGCCCGTTCATGGACGCGATCATCGCCTCGTTGGCGGCCGCCACCTCGATCCGCGCGCCGAGGCGGCTGGCGATGGCGTTGCGCACCGCGTCGAGAACGCCGAGCAAGGCCAGCGCCAAGGCGGCCATGATCGAGATATAGATCAGCGTATCGACCGAGCCGGACGAGAGAACGCGGTCATAGACTTGAAGCATGTAGACGGGCTGGGTCAAAAGCAGGAGGTTCACCACGAAGGTGAAGCCCATCAGTCCCGCCAACCCGGCCCAGACCGTGCCGCGCACGCGCTCGATCGCATTCATGGAAAGCCGCAATCCCGATCGACCCGAGCCCAAGCGCGCCGGGTCGCCCTCATTCTCGCCGTAAGGCTGTTGGGGTAATCTTAAATGTCGGGAAAGGCTAGTATTATAGTTAAAATTTTCCGAACGGAAGCAGCCCTGACGGATGAGGTCAAGCCTGTTCTTTCTCGGTTGGTCCGATGGCGTTTACCGCAAAAGACTAAGACCGTGCTAATAACGGCTCAGTCTGTTGCGTTGCGGAAGCAGGTCGCGCACAAGAAGCACCACATAACCCTATCGGTAGCCGGTGATCATCACCCGAAAGGAAATTTATGAGCACCCTTGTGCATCCCATTATCATTGCCGGCGGCTCCGGGACGCGCCTCTGGCCCGTGTCGCGCGACACGATGCCCAAGCAGTTCGTTTCCCTTCTGGGCGAAGGGCGCACGACGTTCGAGGAGACGATGCTGCGCGTCGTCGGCCCGCGTTTTGCCAAGCCCATCGTCGTCACTCACTCCGACTTTCGCTTCACGGTCGCCGAGCAACTGGCGCGCAACGGCATTGAGGCCGACATCGTGCTGGAGCCCGAGCGGCGGGATTCGGCGCTGGCCGTCGCCGTCGGCGCGGTGATCGCCGGCCGGCGCGATGGCGATGCCGTCTGTCTCGTTCTGGCCGCCGACCATGTGATCAACGACGGCGAAGCCTTCACGCGCGACTGCCTGACGGCCGCCGAGGCGGCACGCGGCGGGCGCATCATGATGCTCGGCATTCAGCCGACCTGGCCCGCGACCGGCTATGGCTATATCGCGCCGGGCGCGCCGTTGGACGACAGCGGCCGCCTGTTCGAAGTGTCGCGCTTCGCCGAAAAGCCCGATGCCGAGACGGCCGAGCACTACATTCGCGAAGGCTACAGCTGGAACAGCGGCAATTTCGTCTTCCCGGCGGCGCTCATGGTCGAGGAACTGACCGCCAACGCACCCGACACGCTGAAGGCGGCGGAAGGGGCGGTGGATGGCGCGCAACGCGATCTGGACTTCCTGCGCCTCGACGCCGAGCGTTTCGCGAGCGCCCCGCGCATCTCGATCGACTATGCGGTGATGGAAAAGACCGCGCGCGCGGGCGTCCTGAAAGCCTCCTTCGGCTGGTCGGATGTCGGCTCCTGGGACGCGCTCTACGACATCAAGTCGCAGGATGGCGACCGCAACGTGCTGGAAGGCCCGGTCTCGGTGCTGGGCACGACGGGCAGCTTCGTGCGCTCCGACGAGGTGCTGACGACGGTGGTCGGCCTCGACAATGTCGTCGTCGTCTCGACGCCCGACGCCGTGCTCGTCGCCTCCAAGGACAAGGCGGCCGAGGTCAAGACGCTGGTCGCCAAGCTCCATAGCGAAGGCCGACCGGAAGCGGGGCAGCATCACAAGATCCACCGCCCCTGGGGCTGGTACCAGCGCATCGACATCGGCGAGCGCTTCCAGGTCAAGCATATCTGCGTGAAGCCGGGCGGTATCCTCAGCCTCCAGCGCCATTACCACCGCGCCGAGCACTGGGTCGTCGTGCGCGGCACGGCCGAAGTGACGGTGGACGGCACGGTGAAGCTCTTCCACGAGAACGAGGCCGCCTATCTGCCGATCGGCTGCACGCATCGCCTGCACAATCCCGGTAAGATCGACTTGAAGCTCATCGAAGTGCAGGTCGGCTCCTATACGGGCGAAGACGACATCGTGCGCATCGAGGACATCTACGCCCGCAACTGAGCGGCGCGTCCGGCCTCAAAAAGAAAGGGCCTCCCTCGGGAGGCCCTTTTTCGTTTGCGAAGGAGAAAGCTCAGAGCGCGCGGGCCGCGCGCTCCAGGCCCTCGTTCACCAGCGCCTTCGCGGCTTCGGGCGTCGCGGCCTCGGCATAGCAGCGCAGCTCGGGCGCGTTGCCCGAGGCGCGGAAATGCATGGTTTCGCCGCCCGACAGCGTCACATGAACACCGTCCAGACGATTGACCGCACCGGGCTGGCCCAGCCCTTCGAAGAACCTCGCGCGGAAGCCATCGTCCTCGGCGAGCCGCGCCAGAAACGCGCTGCTCTTCTCGCCCGGCACGTTCTGAAGCCGGTGCGAGGCGGCGGGCTTGGCGCCGACGCGCTCCACCAGAACCGAGAGCGGAACGCCCGCCTTGCGGCTCGCCACCAGCGCGCAGAGGAGCGGAAGCAGCGCGTCGCGCGTCGGCAGGGCGGGGATGGTGCGCCCGTCCACGATCGCGTCCGTGCCCTGAATGAAGCCGCCATTGGCCTCGAACCCGGCGACGCCCTTGCGCCCCTCGGCCAAGGCTTCTTCGATGCCGGCGATCACATAGGGCGAGCCGACGCGGGTGCGCAGAACCTTGTCCACGAGGCCGGAGCTTTCCAGCGCCGAGCCGGAGGTGACGGGCGTCACGATCGTGTCGAAGCCGAGCGTGCCGGCGGCGATCAGGCCGAGCACATCGCCCCGGATCACCTCGCCGCGCTCATCCGCCATGAGCGGCCGGTCGGCATCGCCATCGGTGGAGAGGATCGCGTCGAAACCGCCGGCCGCCGCGTCGCTGAGGATCTGGAGGTCTTCCGGGCGATGGGCCTCGGTGTCCACGGGGATGAAGTGATCGGCCCGCCCGAAGGGCACGGCCTCGCCGCCCAGCGCCTCGACCGCTTCGGCCAGGACATCGCGCGCAACCGAACTATGCTGATAGATGCCGATGCGCGCGCCCTTGAGCGCCTGCGGGCCGAAGGCATCGACCGCGCGCTGGAGATAGCGCGCGCGCGCGTCCGAACTTGCGATCCCGGCCGGGGGCGTCAGGCTTTCGCTCGCCACGGGGCCGAGCGCCTCGAAGGCGGCGAGAATGTCCGTCTCGTCGGCCTTGGTGATCTCGCCCTTGAGCCCGTAGAATTTCAACCCGTTGCGGTCTTCCGGGATATGGCTGCCCGTCACCATCACGGCGGGCAGGCCGAGCCGGGCCGCTTCCAAAGCGAGCGCCGGCGTCGGCACCGCGCCGGCGTCGATCGGCTCGAAGCCGGCGTCCCGCGCGGCCGCGGCGGCAAGCCCCGCGATCTCGGGGCTGCTCGCGCGCAGGTCGCGGCCGATCACGACGCGCTTCGGCGCGCCGCGCTCGCTCATCACCCGCAGAAAGGCGAGCGTATAGCGATAGCTGGGTTCGCCGACGAGATCGGTGACGAGACCGCGCAGGCCGCTGGTTCCGAACTTCAGGCTCATGAAGACCTATCCTGCCGTTGAGTTGGGTGAAGAATGAATGCGGCGCAGCCTTTGCGCCAGAGGGCGCGGAGCCGTTTTGTGAGGGCGTCGAGAAGGGGAGGGATCAGTGCGGCGACCGATCGCCCGAGCTGCCCGGCGGCTCGTCCATCGGCTGATAGGTGATGAAGAAGATCCAGATGCCGTAGGCGCCGATCGCCGCCGTGATCAGCGCCCAGGTCTGGCTGCCGGCATAAAGCTCGACCCCCGCCCAGACGAAGCAGACCGCGACAGTGACGACGCGCCGCCATAGCGGGCGAAAGAAGGGGTGGTGCTGGTCCTTCATGCTCGGCCTTTCCCGAAGGTCGGTTTGGCCGCCCTTATAGCCCATCCCCCGCAAAAGACGACCGCGCCGAGTGCCTGTCTTTCGCGCATTCGCGTGAGCGCTCAGCCGGCCCGGCCGAGCGAGGCGGGCGGCGCGACGGGCTCCGCCACTGCAGGGCGCGCCGGCGCTGGCGCCTTGGCCTTGCCGGCCTGGCTGACGCCGCGCCACCATTCGAGAAACAGGGCGAGCGCGTAGTGAAGCGCAAGGCCGGCTGCGATCAGCAGCGTGTCGAAGAGAAACGAGGGCTCGCGATGCAGGCGCAGGATTTGCGCGAGCAGCGACAGGATCGTGCCGGTCGCGAAGATCGGCAGAGAATGCCGGCCAATCAGGCAGAGCGGGTTCGCAGCGCCGATGCGCCGGAACACCGAGTCATAAGGCGCGTGGACGAAGACATAGACCAGCGCTGCCAGATGCGTGAGGCGCGGCAGCGTCACGAAGGTCTTGTCGAAGCCCGTCATCAGGAAGGGGCCGGGCACCATGGCCGACCAGTGCCAGAGCTGGAACTCCACGAACAGGAAGGACAAAAAGAGATAGGTGAGCGCGACGGCGTAGAGCGTCGGGTGATAGGCGACGAGCGCCCGCCCGCCGGCCTTGGCGAGGCCCGCCGCCAGCCCGATGGCGAAGACCATCTGCCAGGCGAAAGGGTTGAACTGCCAGCCGCCGGGGTTGGGATGGTTCGGCAGGTTGAAGCCCGTCGTGCCCGCCACGGCCCAGAGCGTCGCGGAGACAATCAAAAGCCCATAGACGCCGAAGCGGCGCACCAGCGCCAGCATGAGAGGCAGCATCAGAAGGATGACGCAGTACATCGGCAGGATGTTGAGATAGGCGAGCTGATGCATGAGCGTCGCAACGCCGGCCAGCGTCTCGATCGGCTGGGTCACGAAATAACCGATGCCGAGCTCCATGAGATAGCGCCCGTCGCCGGTAGTCATCGCGGCGATCGCGAAGAGCGCGACGGTGATCATCGTCAGCGTGATATGGACGAGATAGAGCGTGCCAGCGCGGCGCAACGCCTTGAGGCTCGCCACCAGCGCCGAGCCCTGAAGGAAGGACCGGCCATAGGCGAAGGCCGAGGCGAAGCCGGCCAGGAACACGAAAAGCTCGGCCGAATCCGAAAAGCCGTAATTGCGCGAGGTCAGGTGCTCCCACATCACGCCCGGCACGTGGTTGATAAAGATCGTCAACAGGGCGAAGCCGCGAAAGAAGTCGACGCGATGATCGCGTGCCGTGCCCGATACTCCAACCCTTGCCGATGTCATGCCCTGCCATTCCATTCTCTGCGTGGCGAAGCCGTCGCCGCGCTTCAAGCCTGGCCAGCGAACGATCCGCCGTCATGCCTGCGGCAGGCTGTTCGCCGGTCGCTTCGCGTGCCGCCTTCGTCCAAGGCCAGACAGCTCTTTCGCTCGGGGAGCTTTCCCGCAGCTTCCGGCTGCACCCGCGAGCGACCCGGCCTTCCGGCCGCTCGCTCGCTTCATGCGACGATGCGATGGGTGGGTGAGACCCATCGGTCATATAGACTTAGGATTAAGGTCGGCCAGCTGAACCGTTTCTGAACGCCATCTTCACGCAGTCAACCAAACAAAGCGGGCAAGACGGCGTGCGGGGGCGCCTTGGATTTGGCGCAGGCCCAAACGAAAACGCCGGACGGGGAGGGCCCCGCCCGGCGCGCGATCCTTGATAAGGCTTCGATCAGGCCGTGGCGATGGCCGCCGGCGGCAAGGGCGTAGCGCTGGAGTCCTTCGTGACGCTCGGTTCGCGCCCGATGGTCTCGTCGGTCAAGCGGCGGCGCCATTTCTCCGACGAACGGATGACCGGCTCGGGGTCGAGTTCGAAGGGCGTTGCGAAGACGCTCGTCTTGCGAACGAAGTCGCCCAAGGCAGGGTCGCCGGACAGCGAGATGAAGAGCGGCGCGATCAGCAGCGGAATGGCGATCGGGCAGACCCAGAAGAACAGCTCAAACGCATAGAAGAAAGTGAGGAACAGAAGCACCGCACCGGCGATCACCATCCACCAGGACGCTTGGAAGGCGGTTTTCAGCGGCAGGCCCTCGTCGTCGCGGTCGGTGGACGGCCAGCCGCTGTCGAGGCCGAGCAGGATCTCCGCCACCGCCTTGGACTGGAACATCATCATGATCGGCGCAAGCGCGCTGGTCAGGACAAGCTCGACGCCGCCGCCGAGCAACACAGTGAACAGGCCGCCGAAGGCCGTCGAGCGGCGCGTGAAGGCCGTGTAGCAGGCGATCAGCGTCTTGGGCAGAAGAAGCAGCAGCACGATGCCGAGCAGCAGGAGCAGCGCCTTGCCGGTTTCAGGCTGCGGGAAGACGGGGAACAGCGAATCGGCCGGGAAATAGTTCGGCGCGGGGCTGAGGATTGGGTCGAGAAGGCTGACGATCAAGAACAGAAGCCAGATCGGCGAGGCCGCATAGGCCATGATGCCGGAGATCATCGACACCCGGCTCCAGAAGCGGATGTTGGGCGCAGGGACAAGACGCCCGTGCTGAAGATTGCCTTGGCACCAGCGCCGGTCGCGCTTGGCATATTCGATCAGATTGGTCGGCGCTTCCTCGAAGGAGCCCTGAAGATCGGGGTCTACGCGGACCTTGAAGCCCGAGCGCGCGAGAAGCGCGGCTTCCACGAAATCGTGGGAGAGGATGTGCCCGCCGAAAGGCGGCTTGCCCGAGAGATTGGGCAGGCCGCAATGATCGGCGAAGGCGCGGGTGCGGATAATCGCGTTATGGCCCCAGAACGGACCTTCGCGCCCCTGCAGCGAGGCGATGCCGCGCGAGAAGACGGGCGAATAGAGTGCCGCCGAGAATTGCAGCGCGCGGCCGAACAGGGTGCGACGGCCGATGATGAGCGGCTGCGTCTGCAAAAGGGCAAGCTCGGGATCGGCGTCCATGCGCGCGACCATTTCGAGCATGGTCTCGGGCCGCATCAGCGAGTCGGCGTCGAGGATCAGCATATAGTCGTAAGCGCCGCCGCAATTGGTGACGAAGTCGGCGATGTTGCCGGCCTTGCGGCCGATATTCTTCTTGCGGTTGCGATAATAGAGATGACTGCCCGCTTCCAGCGCGGCCGCGACGGAGAAGGTCGCGCGCCGCTCGGCCGCCACGGCCTCGGCCTTGGTGGAGTCCGAGAGGATATGAACGTCGAAATTGTCGAGCCGGCGGATCGCCTGGAGGCCCTCGATCATGGCCGCGACGCGCGCCAGAACGGCGTCGGCGTCCTCGTTGTAGACCGGCATGAGAATGGCCGTGCGGCTCTGCGAGCGCCGCCCGTCGGGCGCTGCCGTCCAGCGCCGGCCGCGGCGCGAGAAGATGCCGACCACCGCCGTGTTGAAGCCCCAGGCGAGCCAGAGGCAGCAGACGATCAGCAAGAGCACCTGCACCACATGGAGCCAGGTCGTGCCATTGGCCGTGATCACCACGGCGAACAGGACGCCGGCCACGACGGCCAGGAGCAGCGCGAACAGCGCGAAGAAGAATCTACCCAATACGATCACGGACGCGCTCGCTGACAAGGATCTCGTGCGGGCGGCGACATCACCACGAGACCTTGACGGAATCATGAGAGGCGCGCCGGCCCGTCTCCGGCGCCAGGACGGATGCAACATCCGCCCGTGACGCCATGGTCTGATGAAATGGCTCGGCCGGGAGGTTGGTCCCGGCCGTCATGCGTTCAATGGCCTTCGCCGACCCCATGGGTCAGATGCTCGCGCAGGATGGGCCGCACGGGCATGGCGAGCGGCGAGCGGGGCTGCGGCAGCACCAGCTTGCGCAGAAAGGCCAGCGCCTTGCGCTTGCCCAGCCGCGCTGCCTCGATCACCACCTGCGGCTCCGGCCCGGTGCGCCCGTCGAAGGCCAGACGCTCGGCGATGGCGGCCAGAACCTCCTCCTCCGAAAGGTCCGGCCGGCCGACGAGATAGCCGACGGGGCGGGAGTCGAAGAACCGCTCGGCCTCGCCCGGAAGCGCAAGGGACGGGTTGCGCGAGATCACGGACGGCCCGTCCATTGGTACAACCATGTTTCGGAGATGATGCGCTGGTTGAAGGAGAGCTTGGCGCGCAGCTCCACCGGGCTGGCGTTCAGCTTTTCCAGTTCGATCGACAGGCGCCAGCCGCCGCCCGGCAGGCGCGACACGCCGCTATGAACGAGGCGTGCCCCATCGGCCGGCACATCGACGATCGGCACGACCATCGCGTCGAGCGGCAGGTTCTGCGCCGTGCCGGCCTCAAAATTGATTTCGAAGCGCCAGAGATTTGTGTCCGCCGTGTCGGCCCCGTTGCCGCCGACGCCCGCATAGGTGCCGCCGACCACGGCGACATGGCTCTGCATCTCGGTCATCGAGCCCCAGTGCATCCGGTAGCGGAACTCGAACTGCGAGCCGGCCTTGGGCTTTTCTTCCGGCACCCAGAAGGCGACGATATTGTCGTTCACCTCGGAATTGGTGGGGATTTCCACCAGCTGGACGCTGCCCCGGCCCCAGTCGCCGAGCGGCTCGATCAGGAGCGAGGGGCGAAGCTCGTAATGGGCCTCGACATCCTCGTAATGGGAGAAGTCGCGATCGCGCTGCAGCAGGCCGAACATTTTCGGCGAGGCTTCGGTGAAATAGGACAGGGCGAGATCGTCCGGGTTCTTGAGCGGACGCCACAGGCGCTCGCCGTTCGGACGCAGGATGAACAAGCCGTCGCTGTCATGCACCTGCGGACGGAAATCCTCGCGCTTGCTGTGGTCGTTCTCGCCGAAATAGAACATCGAGGTCAGCGGCGCGACGCCCAGCCGCTCCACCTCGCCGCGGAAGAACAGGCGCGCGGTGACGTCGATCACCGTCTGCGGGCCGGGCTTGAGCAGGAAGGCGTAAGCGCCCGTCAGGCTCGGGCCTTCCAACTCGGCGAAGATCTGCACCGTCTCGTCGGTGGGCTGCGGCTTCACGATGAAGAAGGAGGTGAAGCGCGGGAACTCTTCCGCCGTGGTGGTCGCCGTGTTGATGGCGAGACCACGGGCCGACAGGCCGTACCGGTTGTTCATGCCGAGCGCGCGGAAATAGGACGCGCCGAGGAACGAGACCAGTTCGTCGAAGAGATCGGGCCGGTCGAGCGGATAGTTCAGCCGGAAACCCGCCACGCCCGGAAGCTGGATGGTCTGAAAGAGCGAGGGATCGAGCGGGGCCAGGAATTCGAAATCGGCGCCCGAGAAGACCTGCGGCTGGAAATGCGTGCCGTCGCCCACATAGATGCGGGTGATCGCCTTGTAGAGAAAGCCCGGGAAATAGGCCTGCATCTGGAAGTTCAGCGGCTCGTTGGCCCAGACGGTCCGGTCCCGCCGGTACAGGATGCGCCGGTAATGGTCGTAGTCGAGATCCTGGATCACCTGGGGCAGTTCGTTGCCGGGATCCTGATAGGGCTGGGCCGCGCGATTGCGCATCGCCGCCGACAGATTGTCGAAGGAGAAGGCGTTCAGATCGACATGAATCGGGGGGGAAGCCGGCGCGGCGGCCGGTTGCGGCTCACCCTGCGGCGCGGGCGCTGCCGGCTGGGCTTGCGGGTCCTGGGCCCGAGCCTGCGTCCAGAGCAGCGTGATCACGCCGCCCAGACCGTATTTCAGAGCCGTGCGTCGGGAAAGATGCGAGGGTCTCGTCACGGGAATGGCGATCTTCTTCTCGTTGAATGCGCACGCCTTTGAGCATATGCGAAAAGCCGTGAATAGCCTAGCTTTCGCGAGAGGCTTCAACAAGTTCGCCGGCTTTCGCTTGGGTTAGGCGTCCACAAGTCCGCGTCGGGCCTGCCGCAACGGGGCCGCAAGCCATGCCAAGGCCCGCTGAACCCCGTTTGGGGCGGAAGTGAGGAAGAGCCTCGACGCCAACCGCGAGCGCCGTGTCGCTTGAGGTCGGCCGCCGCCGCGCTCAGCGCAGGCGGCGCAGTCTCACGCTCAGGAGTTGGTCCACCTGCTGGAGCGAACTCAGGAGCGCCGAGCGTTCGCGCTCCTCCATCGCGTTGCCAAGCTCGGTCTCCAGCCGCATCCACAGGGCGAGCACGCGCTCCTTGGCCGCCTCCCCCGCGCTGGTCAGCGTCACCATGGTGCGGCGCGCATCGCGGCTGTTGGATTCGCGCAGCACGAGATTCTTCTCGATCAGGCGATCCAGCATCTTCGAGACGGTGGACGGGCGCACGGCGAGTTGGTCGGCCAGCATGGATACGCTGACGGACTCGCCGGGCGTCAGGCGCACGAGGAGCTGATCCTGGCCGGGATGCAGATCGATCTGCGCCAGAAGCAGCGCCAGAAAGGCGCGGGTTGATTTGGCGATCGAAAGAAGGGTCGCGACCAGCTGCGCGTCTTCGTTCGTCGACTCGGAAGGTGAGGCCGTCATAGTGTCCGGCACGCCTGAGCCTCGCAGACTGATACGCTCGTTCATGCGAAACGATATGCAAGAACGCATTTCGTTTCGCATTTAAGTAATTATAAGCTGGCTTACGAAAGCGAAAGATGGTCGGGCGCGGATTGTCTCGCTTTTCGAAGGACTTGCGCCGGAAGTGGGGCTAACCCGTTGGTCTGCCTTATTATTGATGTGCGTACCTCGCGCTGGCGGGAGGTCGCCTCTCGTTTCAAACTCGTTTCCGGCCAATCAATGTCCTGAAATTGCCCAGAATCAGGAGGCCATCGGGCGTCAGGACTGATTCGGGGTGGAACTGAATCCCAAAGGTCGGATGCTCGCGGTGACGAAGCGCCATGATCTCGTTTTCTTCCGACCAGGCAGTAACGCGAAGATTCGTCTCCATTTCAACCGTAGATCGAACGATCAAGGAATGATAGCGCCCGACCTCCAAAGGATCGGCAAGGCCGGCGAAGAGATCGGATGCTTCATGGCGCACGGGCGAGGACAGTCCGTGCATGGGGCGCAGCGCTCGGCCCACCTCGCCGCCGAAGGCCGCGCCGATCACCTGATGCCCGAGGCAGACCCCCAGAATCGGAACGCGGCCCGAAAAGGCGCGCACGCAGTCGAGGCTGACGCCCGCTTCCATCGGGCCGCAGGGGCCGGGCGAGATGACGATGGCCTCGGGTTGAAGCGCCTCGATCCCGGCGAGCGTGATCCGGTCGCTGCGGATACTGGTGACGCTGAGATCTAGCCGTTCGAGATAACGGGCGAGATTGGCCGAGAAGCTGTCGTAATTGTCGAGAAGCAGGATCACGTCCGCGCCTTCGCCCCATTCGCATAGGCCTCGAAAGCCGCCAGGATGCGCGCGGCCTTGGTGCAGGTTTCGCGGTATTCGTCGGCACCTTCCGACAGGATGGTGACGCCGCCGCCCGCGCCGAAGCGCGCTTGGGCGCCTTCAAACTCCACTGTGCGAATGGCGATCGACAGATCGGCTGCGCCGTCGAATCCCAGATGCGCGATCGAGCCGCAATAAACGTCCCGCCGCCGCCGTTCCAACTCGGCGATGATGTCGCAGGCCCGGATTTTCGGCGCGCCGGTGATGGAGCCGCCAGGGAAGGTGGCGCGCAGAAGGGCGCCGGGGCCATGCTCCGGCTTCAATCGCGCGCGCACTTGCGAGACGAGATGATGCACGCCGGCAAAGCTCTCCAGCGCGCACAGCGCGGGAACCTCGACACTGTCGGGCTTGGCGACGCGCGAGAGGTCGTTGCGCAGGAGATCGACGATCATGACATTCTCGGCCCGATCCTTGCGTGAGGCGAGAAGCGCGGCGGCGGCGGCGGCATCCTCGGCCGGGTCGCTCGCGCGCCGCGCCGTGCCCTTGATGGGCCGCGTCTCGACCTCGTGGCCATGGAGGCGCAGGAACAGTTCGGGCGAGGCGGAGGCGATGGTGCGGTCCCCCACTTCCAAATAGGCCGCGAAGGGGGCAGGGTTGATGCGCCGCAACACGCGGTAGAAGCCGAACGGATCGAAGCCGTCGGGCAGAGCGGCTGTGAGGCGGCGCGCCACATTGGCCTGATAGATGTCGCCTGCGCGGATGAAGTCGCGCACTCGCTCCACCATGGAGGCGTAGGTGGCTTCGTCGAAGTCGGAGCGCCAGGCGGGCGCGACCGGCGGCGGGGGCGGCAGAGCAGGGGCGGGTCGGCTCAGCGCGTCGCGGAAACAGGCGATGCGCGTGCGCGCTTCGGCCTCTCGCGCCGCGCGGGGGGAGGCCGCGTCCAGCGCGGCGGAGAAGCCGGCGGAGACGAGATCGGCGCGGCCGGTCTCATGATCGAAGACCAGCGCCGTGTCGAAGAGCCCAAGCGCGATCAGTGGCCGGTCCGGGGCCAGGTCCGGCACGGCGCGCAGATGCTCCACGAAATGTCCCGCTTCGAACGCGAAAAAGCCGGCAAGGCCTGGGCCCAGGCGCGAAGCGTCCGTCGCCTCCGCGCGGTAGCGCCCGAGCAGAGCATCCAGCGCCGCGAAGGGCTCGTCCTGGATTCGCGCGCCGGCAAGGCGCGTCTCCTGCAGCGAGGCGGTGAATTCGGCGAAGGGCGCGGCGAGGATGGCCGATCGACGCCCGTTCGGCCCGCCCGGCGCGGCGCTGTCGAGAAAGGCGAGCCGGCCGAGCGGGCGCAGGCGCGCGGCCGCTTCGATCGGATCGCAGCCCTCGAAGGGTTCGGACCACATGGTGGAGCCTTTCCGTTTCAGCCGGTGCGCCGGCCTCGGCCGCAATACCCGCGCAGCGAGGCCGGAAGGCAGGCGCGCCGTATAAAGACAAAGCTCTGCCTTGTCAGCGCCGACCGCCGATCAATCCTCGATCAGGAAGATGTGCAGCGTCGCCGGGCCGTGAACGCCGATCACGAGACTGCCTTCGATGTCGGTCGTACCGCTCGGGCCGGTGACCACCACGAGATTGCGGCTGCGCGCGAGGTCGAAGCGCGCCACCGCCTCTTCCAGATGCGGCACGATATCGGCGGTGCGCACGGCCACGAGGTGATGCAGCGGCAGAAAGGCGTCGAGAATCGCCATATCGGGGCCGGAGCGAATCAGAAGGCTCGCGGTCTCGGCGACGGCGCATTCGGCGAGCGACAGGGCGATCCGGTCGTCCACCTCCTCACGCAAGGCCACGCCGGCCTTAGCGAAGGGCAGCGCCAGAAGCGCGGGCGTCGGCTGGAGTTTCAGCGCCGGCTCTCGGCCGCGCCTGGCGAGATGTGCCGCCACAGTGGCGGGCAGGGCGGCCCAGTTCGCCACGCGTTCCGACGAGGCGCCCGGCGGCAGGCGCGTCACCGCCGCTTCGAACAGGGTCGTGAGATCGCCATCAGGCAGGCGCGGGCGCACCCGCTCCGGCTCCAGGAGAAGCGCATCGGCGTCGGCGCGAATGCGGTCCTGCGCGCGGGCAGGACCGATCGCGTGTCGGATGGCGGCGAAGATGCGCTCGCGGGCGTCGCTCATCGCGCGCCCTCCCGCTGGCGCTTGGCCTCGGCCTGAAGGAAGGTCGGCCCGCTCGGCGGCGCGGGCATCTCGCGATGGCGCGTCCAGGCCCCGCCGACGAGCGGCAGGGACGAAATGCGCCCGCGCGCGCCGCCCATGAGATGCAGCGCCTTGGAGCCGAGCCCCATGGCCAGACGGTAAAGCGGGGGATGGGTCGCAAGCCAGCGCCAGAGCCCGATTCCGATCCGCATCGTGCGCGGCTCCAGTCCCTCGCGCCAGCTCGCCGTGCGCCAGCCCTTGAGCAGGGTCGGGAGCGGAATATCGACCGGGCAGACTTCGCGGCAGCGCCCGTTCAGCGTGCAGGCATGGGCGAGGTCGCGTGTCTTCTCGTTCAGCCCGTCGAAGATCGGCGTCAGCACCGCGCCCATCGGGCCGGGATAGGTGCCACCATAGGCGTGGCCGCCGATCTGGTTGAAGACGGGGCAATGGTTCATGCAGGCACCGCAGCGGATGCAGCGCAGCATCTCGCGCATCTCCTCGCCCGCCAGCATCTTGGTGCGTCCGTTGTCGACCAGCACGATATGGAACTCGTCCGGCCCGTCGAGATCGCCGGCCCGCTTCGGCCCGGTGTGAAAGGTCGTGTATTGCGTCAGCGCCGCGCCCGTGGCCGAACGCACGAGAAGGCGCAGCATCATCGCGGCATGGGCGGCCGAGGGCACGAGCTTTTCGATGCCGGCCGTCGCGATGTGAATGCGCGGCGGCGTGGTGGTCATCTCGGCATTGCCCTCATTGGTCACGGTGCAGACGCTGCCCGTGTCGGCGATGAGGAAGTTCGCGCCCGATATGCCGACATCGGCGTCGAGAAAGCGCTGGCGCAGATGCCGGCGCGCCGACGCCGCCATGGCCTCGGCGGTTTCCTCCCGATGCGGGTCGGCATGGGAGGCGCGGAACAATTCGGAAATCTGCTCGCGCGTCTTGTGCATGGCGGGCCAGATGATGTGGCTCGGCCGCTCGCCGGCGAGCTGCACGATATGTTCGGCGAGATCCGTCTCGACCCGCTCGATGCCGGCGTCCTCCAGCGCGTGCGGCAGGCCGATCTCCTCGCCGAGCATCGACTTGGAGCGCGTCACGCTCTTGGCGCCGGCCTTGCGACAGATGTCCACGACGATACGGCAGGCCTCGTCGGAGGTCTCAGCATAGTGGACCACCGCGCCATTGGCGCGCGCGTTGCGCTCGAACTCGGCGAGGTAATGGCCGAGATTCTCGACCACGTGATCCTTGATCGCCTTGCCGCGCTCGCGCGCCACCGCGAAGTCCGGCCATTGGCCGACGATCGCCGCGCGCTTGGTGCGCGCCGTGCCCGTGGTGCGGTCGATCGCCGTCTTCAGCCAGCGGTCGGCCAGCGCGCCGTCGGCGCGTTGCAGAAAGTCCGGTGTGGGTGTCGGGGCCGGGGCGCTCATGGCTTCTCTCCGGCGGGCGTTTCGCCGATGGCGGGGGTGCTCAGCCGGCCGGCAATGGCCTCCACCGTGTGGAACACGCGCACCGGGGAGCCGCGCCGTTGCAGCTTGCCGGCCATGTTCATGAGGCAGCCGAGATCGCCGCCGAGCAGAATGTCCGCGCCCGTCGATTCCACGGCCACGGCCTTTTCCTCCACCACGGCATTGGCGATGGCGGGATATTTCACGCAGAACGTGCCGCCGAAGCCGCAGCAGACATTGTTGCCGGGCAGGGGCACGAGATCGAGCCCCTCGACGCTGCCCACGAGGCGGCGGGGCTGGTCGTGGACGCCGAGTTCGCGCAGGCCCGAGCAGGTGTCGTGATAGGTCGCCTTCCCCTCGAAGCGCGTCGGCGCGGGGTGGAAGTCCATGACATCGACCAGGAAGCTGGTGATCTCATGGGTGCGGGCCGCCAGGTCTTCGGCGCGGCGCAGCCAAGCGGGATCGTCGCGAAACGTGTGGGGATAGTCGTGGCGGATCGTCCCGGCGCAGGAGCCCGAGGGCGCGACGACATAGGGGTACGACTCCAGAACCTCGATCTGGTGCCGGGCCATGGCGCGCCCGCTGGCTTCGTCGCCCGAATTGAAGGCCGGCTGGCCGCAGCAGGTCTGATCCAGCGGCACCTCGACATCGCAGCCCGCCGCCACCAGAAGATCGCGCGTCGCCTCCGCAATGCCGGGCCGCATGACATTCACGAGGCAGGTCACGAAGAGGGCGACCTTCGGCCGCTCGGATTCGGATTGGGTTTGCATGAAGGCCTCCGCCGCCTTGCCATTCCCTTTCCTATTGGAACTCCCGGCGCGCCGAAGCAAGGCTTCGAGTGCTTCTAAAAACATGGGGGAAAAGACTCGCTTGGCAGAGCGAGGAACTCGTGCTTAACTTTTCAACAATTCGAACGGAGGCCTCAAAAATGTACGTCGTGCGAATTGACTGCGATGATGCCCGCAAGTTCCAGGCCTTTTCGAAGCTGCGCGATGCGCGCGTCTTCGCGCGTGAGGCCGGCGAGTCCGAGGACCTCGAGGAAATGCCCGTTCTGTTCGAGGTGCCCGATACCAACGATGCCGAGATCGCCGTGATGGCGGTGCGCGATGGCATGGGCGTTCCGGTGATCGAGCCCGAGCCGGACGCGGCCGTGATTCTGGCCTCCATGGGCCTCGGAACGGGTCTTCGTATCTGAGGGCTGCCAAGCGCGCCGTCTCTGCCGCTTCCTGAGCGGACGCGGCGGTCTCGTGTCTTGGCGCTCAAGCCGTGAGCGCGAGGCCGAGAAGGAGAAGGCATTCCACGATCTGCTGGGCGGCGCCGAGCGTGTCGCCCGTCGTGCCGCCGAGCCTCTGCGCGATGAAGCGGCGAAACAACCAGAGCCCGCAGAGAGCGAGGGCGGTTGGTGCGAGCGCGCCGGTCCAGCCGCCGATCGCCGCCCCGCCCGCGACCGCGAGGCCGAGAGCTGCAAGCGCGACCTGACGCCCTTCATGCGGGAAGGGCGCTTCCATCCGATTCGACAGGCCCCCCGGCCGCGCCGAGGGCAGGCTGGACCAGAGCCAGGCCATCGCGCCCCGGCTCGCGCCCGCTACGACCAGCACCGCCAGCGCGCCGTGCGCGGGCGCATGGGCCGTGAGATCGGCCAGAAGCGCGGCGCGCAAGGAAAACGCGCCGATCAGCGCCAGCGCGCCATAGGTGCCGATCCGGCTGTCCTTCATGATCTCCAGCGCGCGCTCGCGCGTGGCGTGGCCGAAGAGCCCGTCCGCCGTGTCGGCCAGACCGTCCTCGTGCAGCGCGCCGGTCAGTCCGATGAGAAGAAGAAGAGCGATCAAGGCGCAGGCGAAGGGCTGGAGCCCGAGCGCGGCGAGGCCGAGAAGGATCAGGGCCGGAGGCAGCGCCACGGCCAAACCGACGAACGGAAAGGCGAGGGCATCGCGCCCCAGCGGATGCGGGCCACCCTCGAAGGCGCTGGTGCGCGCGGGGAAGCGCGTCAGAAAGGCGCTCGCGCGAAAGAAGCGATGGGCGGCGCGCTGCATGGATGAAGCCTTTTTCCCCTCTGTGTTCCGGCGCTTCTAACAGAGTTTTGCTGCGATGCTGGCCGTTGCGAAAGGTTGCCACCCTGCGGGTCGCCTCGGTGGATATGGCTCGTCGCTCGCAGAGCCTGTTCGACAACTCGGCCGGGCGTATCCCTTTCCCTCCTGCTTCGGCGCCGCTCTTCATCGATGCTGCTGGCATCGGCGGCGCTGGAGGCTTGTTGGGGCCTGCCATCCTGTCACCGCCCTTCCACGTGCGGATTTTCAAACACGTTCGGAATGCGTTCTCGCTCCGACGCGGGGCACTGGATCTTCGGGCCGGAAAACGCTGGGGGCTTTGGCATGCGCAACGGTTTGCGCGCTGGGGGCTTCTTGCCTATGGAGCTTGGCGTCGAACCCAACGCGCTCGCGCGGGCGTCTGCCTGCTGCGAGGCACGTCGGTTCGGCGCCGGACGCGGGCCCAGCTGTTCCGCCCGGTCCGCATTTCTTCGAGGAACCTCATCCCATGTCCGCCACCGGCCGCCCCTTCGATGACATCCGCGCGCTGCTTGCCCAGATGCCGGGACCCGACATTCGCGCCCGCCACGACGCGCGCCACCGGCAGGAGGAGCTGACCAAGCCCTCCGGCAGTCTCGGTCGGCTGGAGGACATCGCCGAATGGATGGCGGCGTGGCAGGGCCGCGCGCCGAGCGTCAACCGGCCGACGGTCGCGATCTTCGCGGGCAATCACGGCGTCGCCGCGCGCGGCGTCTCGGCCTATCCGACGGCGGTGACGCAGGCCATGGTCGAGAATTTCGCCGCAGGTGGCGCGGCGATCAACCAGATCTGCGCGACCTTCGACCTCGGCCTCAAGGTCTTCGATCTCGCGCTCGACTATCCCACGGCCGACATGTCCAAGGAGCCGGCGCTCAGCGAAAAGGACTGCGCGGCGACCATGGCCTTCGGCATGGAGTGCTTGGCGGGCGAGCCCGATCTCCTGTGCATCGGTGAAATGGGCATCGGCAACACGGCGGTCGCCGCCGCGATGTTCGCGGCCCTGTTCGGCGGCGAGGCGGCGGACTGGGTCGGCCCCGGCACGGGGCATGACGCGGCCGGTATGGAGCGCAAGCGCGCCATCGTGCAGGAGGCGATCGACCTGCACCGCCCACATTTCGGCAATCCGCTCGAAATCCTGCGCCGGCTCGGCGGGCGCGAACTGGCCGCCATGTCGGGCGCGATCCTCGCCGCGCGCCTCCAGCGCGTGCCCGTGATTGTGGACGGCTATGTCGCGACGGCCTCGGCCGCCATTCTTCAGGCGCTGGACCCGACCGCGATCGACCATTGCCTTTTCGGCCATGTCTCGGCCGAGCCGGGCCATCAGGCGGCCTTGGCGCGCATGGGCAAGGTCCCACTTCTGGCGCTGGGGATGCGCCTTGGCGAAGGCACGGGCGCCGCGCTCGCCGCCGCCATGGTAAAGGCGGCCGTCGCCTGCCACAACGGCATGGCGACCTTCGCGCAGGCCGGCGTTCCCGACCGGCAGTAGGCTCTTCCCGCAACACGACGGCATGGCTGGTGCGGCGGTCCGCCGCCAGCCACTGCGGCAAGGTGGGCTTGCGGTCAAGAAGCAGGCGCTACGAGGCTCTTTCGGTCGGCTCCTGCCGCTTGTCCGTGAGCCTGGATCTTAGGCCCTTACAGGAACCACCCTGCCGAGCCGCCGTCTCGCTTCTGAATCGGAGTCATGAGCCGCTCCCGGACGCCGAGCCGTGCCCGGCGGGTGAAGGTCTGTGCCGCCCTCCGCCATGGGCCGAACTCGCCGGGAAGGGATCGCCGAAGAGCGCTCACATCCTATCGCAGAGCGCGGCTGTTCACCGCACCAGCGTGTCATCCTCGTGGGTCAGACGAAGTTCGAGAAGGCGTTCCATGCCTTCCAGTTTCAGAGCGATGGCGGCCGGGTCGCGGGAGCGCTCGCATCGTTCGAGAGGATCGTCGACGAGATCGAAGAGGACCGGCGGCAGCGGGCCAGGGCATCGACGGCGCGAAGCTGGGCAAGAGTGGGCGCCATGCAGATGTCTCCGAGTTCGGCAGGGGGCCTTCCTTAGCATTGGTTCGCGCGCACGCGGAGGCGTTGCCCCCATCCGCCGTCAGGTCCGATCCGCTTGTGGGGCTGAGGCCGTCACGGACCATGGGCAAGGACCGTGATCGGCCTACTCCGTTTGGGCTTGCTTCGCCTCCCGTCAGCCGCTTGTCATCTCCATCGCCTAGGAATCCATCGTCCCGAACCGATCGGCAAAGGTCCCGGCATGGATTCTGCTTGTCAGCCCGAACTGGTGATCTTCGATTGCGATGGCGTTTTGATCGACAGCGAAGCGATCCAGTGCCGGATCGATGCGCAGGAACTGACGAAACTCGGATTTCCGGCCAGTCCCCATGACCTCGCGCGAGCCTTCGTCGGCCGAACCACAAGAGACATGATCGAGCATGTCGAGCGGTCGCTCGGGCGAACGCTGCCCGATCGTTTCGAAGCCGACCGGGATCATCTGGTGGAACAGGCCTACCGCACCGAGCTGCGGGCCATCGAGGGCGTCGTGGAGGTGTTGGAGGGCGTCGGTATCCCGACCTGCGTGGCATCGAACGCCGCGATGGGGCACCTGCGATATGTCCTGGAGTTGACCCGTCTTTTGCCTCATTTCGAGGGGCGATTGTTCGGTGTCGATCTGGTACCCCGTCCCAAGCCCGCGCCGGACCTCTTTCTCCTGGCCGCCAGAACCATGAATGTCGCGCCGGCCAGATGCCTCGTTATCGAAGACAGCGAAACCGGCGTTCGGGCCGCGGTCGCGGCCGGTATGCCGGTCTTCGGCTTTCACGGGGGAGGGCATTGCTACCCCGGCTATGAGGCGCGGCTGATGGATGCCGGGGCGATGCGGGTCTTTTCGGACATGAGAGAGCTGCCTGCCCTTTTGCGGCTTTAGGGCACGCGACGTCACGCCGTTCCCCTCGTCGCGCCGAGGGATCCGGCCGCTATCGCGCCTCTGTCATATGGGCGCGCTACGATCTCTCGTTCACAACTTCGAGAGGGATCATGACGATCACCGCTGAACGGACCGCCGCAGACGTCGCAGTAAGACGCCCCGATCTCGATCGTGGTCTGGGAGCCGCCGGACGATGGGGCTTCGTGGTGGCGACAGGGGCCGCCATCGCCTATGTCGCCTATAGCATCTACGCCGACGCCAGCGCCGCCGGAGTCCAGCCGACCACCTATCTGCCTTTCATTCTCCTGTTCGTCTCGCTGCTGATCGCATTGGGCTTCGAGTTCGTGAACGGCTTCCACGACACGGCCAACGCGGTCGCAACCGTGATCTACACCCATTCGCTGCCCGCCCATGTCGCGGTCGTCTGGTCCGGGGTCTTCAACTTCCTGGGCGTGCTCGTGTCGAGCGGCGCGGTGGCCTATTCGATCATCTCGCTTCTGCCGGTCGAACTCATCCTGCGCGTCGGGTCGCAGGCCGGGTTCGCGATGGTCTTCGCGCTCCTGATCGCCGCCATCGTCTGGAATCTTGCCACCTGGTATTTCGGCCTGCCCTCATCCTCGTCCCACACTTTGGTGGGCTCGATCATCGGCGTCGGTGTCGCCAACGCGGTCTTGAGCGGTCACGGCGGCACCGCCGGGGTCGAGTGGGGCGAGGCGGCCAAGGTCGGCTATTCCCTGCTTCTTTCGCCAATTCTTGGTTTTGCCCTGGCCGCCATCCTGTTCAAGGTCATGCGTGTCCTCGTGCGCAACGAGGCGCTCTATCGCGAGCCGAGCGCGAACACGCCGCCTCCGGCCTGGATTCGCGGACTTCTGATCTTTACCTGCACGGGCGTGAGCTTCCTGCACGGCTCCAACGACGGGCAGAAGGGCATGGGTCTCATTATGCTCATCCTCATCGGAACGGTGCCGACCGCCTATGCCCTGAACCGGGCCGTGCCCGAAAGCTACATGCCTGAGTTCCACCAGCGCGCCGAGGCCGTCGTCTCCGCGCTGGCCCCGCGCGGCCCCTACCGCGTCGACGCCGCGGTGACGGCCGAGGCGGCCTTGCAGCGCTATATTGCGCAGAAGACCCTTCAGCCCGACACGCTGCCGGCGCTTGCCTCGCTCGCCACCGACATCGACAACGAGGTCTCGCGCTACGGCTCGCTTCAGGCCGTGCCTGCGGCCGTCACGAAGAACGTGCGCAACGCCATGTATCTCGCGTCGGAAGCGATCAAGCGTCTTCAGGCCGACGAGACGGTTTCCCTGACTCCCGACGAGACCTCGGCCCTGTCGGCCTTCAAGGCCTCGCTGGATGCCGGCACACGCTTCATCCCAACCTGGGTCAAGGTCGCCGTGGCCTTTGCGCTCGGCCTCGGCACGATGGTTGGCTGGAAGCGCATCGTCGTGACGGTGGGCGAGAAGATCGGCAAGCAGCACCTCACCTATGGACAGGGCGCATCCGCCGAGCTGGTCGCCATGGCGACGATCGGCCTGGCGGACCGGTTCGGCCTGCCGGTTTCGACGACGCATGTCCTGTCGTCGGGCGTCGCAGGCACGATGGTCGCCAACGGCACCGGCCTGCAGATGAGCACGGTGCGCAATCTCGGCGCGGCCTGGCTCCTGACCCTGCCGATCTCGATGCTGCTGTCGGCGGGCCTCTACGCCCTGTTCCTGCAACTGGCCTGATCCCCGCGGGCCCGGCGGGTCGCCAAGGCCGATCGTGCCGCAGCACCGCCGGGCCAACCCCTGATCGACATCGGCCTTTCACGCCAAGCGGGCTTTCTGGCCCAAGAAAGCCGGAGCATTTCCCGCGAAAGCCGGGTCGGTTTTCGCGCCGGGACACTGCGAGAAACGGGCGCCGGGACTTAGAACCGGAAACAGAACACTCGGCCGATCCGAAGTGTTCTGTTCCCGGTCCCTAGACCCCGTTTCAGGCGAACACGTGGTGATCCGTCAGATCCTTGATCGTCTCGTTCAGGATCGTCACCTTGTCGCCGCCGTCGAAGAGCAGCACGACCGAGCTGCCGGACTGGATCATGCTTGGCAACTGCGCGCCATGGCCATAGGCGGACCAATCGATCCGGTCTTCGGCGGCGTTGAAGTCGCTGATCGTGTCCTGACCGCCGCCGGGGGCGAAGACGAAGAGATCGCGCCCTTCGCCGCCGGTCAGCCAGTCGTTGCCGCCGCCGCCCCGGATCGTGTCGTCGCCGGCCTTGCCGTCGATCACGTCGTTGCCCGCGCCCCCGGTCAGCATATTGCCGAGCCCGTTGCCGATCAGCGTCGCCGCTGTGGAGCCGGCTGTGGCGCGAAGGGCCGAGCCGGTGAGGACGAGCTGTTCCACATTGGCTGGCAGCGTGTAATCGATCGAGGCATAGATCGTGTCGCGGCCTTCGCCGGCATTTTCGATCACGCGGTCGCCGGGATTGTCGACATAATAGGTGTCGTCGCCCGTGCCGCCGATCATCGTGTCGGCCCCGGCCTTGCCGTCGAGAACGTCGTTGCCCGCCCCGCCCGACAGGATGTTGTCGAGCCCATTGCCGAGAAGCGTGTTGTTCAGGGCGTTGCCGGTGCCCCGGATGGCATTGCCTTCCAGAACCAGCATCTCGACATTGTCTGTCAGCGTGTAGTCGATCGAGGCGCGAACGGTGTCATAGCCTTCGTTCGGTGCTTCCACGACCTTGTCGCCGGGATTGTCGACGTAATAGCTATCATTGCCCGTACCGCCGATCATCGTGTCGGCCCCGGCCTTGCCGTCCAGAATATCGTTGCCCGCGCCGCCCGACAGGATATTGTCCATGGCATTGCCCGTCAGCGCATTGTCCAGCTCGTTGCCGGTGCCCCGGATCGCCTTGCCTTCCAGCGTCAGGTACTCGACATTGTCGGGCAGGGTGTAGTCGACCGAGGAGCCGATGCCGTCGCGCCCCTCGCCGGCCTTCTCGATGACGACATCGTCCACATTGTCCACGGAATAGAAGTCGTTGCCGGTGCCCCCGATCATCGTGTCGGCGCCCGCCCCGCCGATGATCGTGTCGTTGCCGCCGCCGCCGATCAGCGTGTTGGCCTCCGCATTGCCGAACATCTGGTTGGCGAGATCGTTGCCCGTGGCCTTCAGCGCGCCCGCCAGAAGCGTGATGTTCTCGACATGGTCGGGCAGGACGTAATCGACGCTGGCGCGTACCATGTCCTTGCCGCCATTGGCCTGCTCGACGATCGTGTCCTTCGAACTGGTGATCGTATAGGTGTCGTCGCCCTGCGTGCCCACGAAGGCCTGAGCGACCGGCTCCTTGACGACCACGGTCTGCTCGGCGGCGGGGTGGGCGAGGGGGCTCCCGTCGAGACTGTAGGCCCTGATATAATCCACCTTCAGGTCCGCCGCCTTGAAGGTCGAGAGATCGGCCGTCTTGTCGATCGCGAGATTCACCAGCATGTACATGGGGCCGTGCATGTCGGCCGGGGTCGCGATGGACTTCACCGCCGCGCCGTCGAGATACCAGGTGACGGTGGAGGCCGTCCACATCACGCCATAGGTGTGGAAGCCGGCGGTGAGGTCGGGCGTGAAGATCGTGCTCGACAGCGGCACGTCCTTGCCGGTGGAATAATCGTGGGTAGTGGCTCCCCAGGCGTCGGTGCCATGGCTTTCCATCACGTCCAGCTCGGAGCCGTTCTTGCCGGTCGTGTAGAGCCAGAAGGCGGGCCAGACGCCCTGGCCGGCGGGCACTTCCATGCGCGCTTCGAAGTAGCCGTAGGTCTGGGTGAAGCTGTTGCGCGTCGTCAGAAGGCCCGACGTATACTGATAGCCGTAGAGCGCGCCGAGCTGCGCATCGGGCGTCTTGTCGGCATGGATGCTGAGAATGCCGTCCTTGACGCTGAACGGGTTGGTCGTGACGGCCTGCCCATTCTTATCGAGCATCGCGGTGTCGACATAGAGCTGCTTCTCGCCATTGCCCGGCAGCGTGCGCGCCATCACGGCGTTTCGATCGCCGCCCCAGCCATAGTCGGTGCGCCAGGTGCCGCTGTCCTTGCCGTTCCACAGATTCAGCGAGTTGAAGTCGTCGTTGAAGGTCTGCTTGAACTGCGAGGTGTCGAGCTTGAGGTGGAAGTTGTCGGCGGTGAAATCCTTCACCTGCGTGTTCAGGATCTTGACCGCGTCCGTCTCGGTCAGTTTCAGGATCACGTCCGACCCGACCTGGGTCATCGCCGCCTTCACCTGCGCGAAGGACTTGAAGTCGTAGCCGCTCAGCCGGATCGTGTCCGGGATGATCGAAGGGCCGGACGTGCCGCCGGGGTGGAAGTCGGTGATGACATCGTAGCCCGACTTGGCGCTGAAATCGAAAATGTCGCCGCCGCCGCCGCCCGTCAGGACGTCGTTGCCCATGCCGCCATTGATGATCTGGAAGCGGGCATTGCCGACGATATAGTTGGCGAGCGCGTTGCCGAACACGCCGTCGGCATAGCCGACCACGGCGTTCTCGACATGATCGGCCATGACATAGCTGCCGACGAGGTTGACCGTATCGATGCCGCCCGTCGCGGTTTCCACGATCTTGGTTCTTTGATCGACCTGATAATATCGGTCGTCGCCGTCTCCGCCGATCAGCGTATAACGACCCATGCCGACCGAGAAGGCGTCGTTCTCGGCCGTTCCCGTCGCAACTCCATTGATCAGCTTGGAGCTGTTGTAGGCATTGGCCGTCTTAACGTATCCGCCGCTGAGCTTGACGGGATTTCCGAAGAAGTCCTGAAGCGCCATGATGCATCCCCTTGATTTATCAGGATGCTACGCGGCGAGTTCCTAACTCCTGTAGAGGTTGATCTTTATGATTTTAATGAAGACCGCTTTCGCACGATCTGTCGCAGCTTTGTGATCGGCGAATGGTGAATCATGAGATGCTGCAACAAAGACAGTTCTTTTAGCTGGGCGTTGTTGTGCCGCCCGGCTCGGCCGTGTTCAGCCGCCGGGCCGCAGCGCCCGCGCCAGCACATCCGATAGCGCCAGCGCGCCACTTCGGCTGAGATGGTTGTCGTCGGCATAGAGCACCACGCCCTCGCGCTGCATCGGGCAGCCCTGCGCCACCGAGCACAGGCTCGCGCCGACATCCACGAGTTGAAAGGACTGCGTGCGCGCCAGATCGGCGAAGGCCGCGCGCAGCGGGGCCTGGCGGGCTTCGTGCAGGGCCAGCGGCAGGCTGGCCTGCGCGGGATGGCCGTAGAGATCATGCAGCATCAGGGCGCGGGGCACATCGTATCGCTGCTCGGGAATGAAGGCGACGAGGCTCACCTGCATCGGCGCCAACCCGTCCATCAGGCGGGCGAGGCCGCGCCGGAACACCGCGCGGTTTTCCGCAAGGCTCGGCGCCGGCGAGGCATCGTCCGTGATGAGCCAGTTTTCGCCCTTGCTCTGGCCGAAACGATTGCCGAGGAGCGCGCTGGTCCAGCGGGCGGTGAGAACCGCTTGTTTCAATTCGGGATGGCGCTTGGCAAAAGCCAGCGCCGCGTCCACGAAAGCACGGCAGTCCGGGTCGGGCTGATCGACACCGGCCAGCGCGAAGCAGCCGCTATGAACCAGCGCATAGCCCTTGCGCCCCATCCGGCGCGCCGCTTCGCTCATGCCGGGCAGGCTGGCGTCGGCGAAACTGTCGCCCATGAACATGAAGTCCGCCTCGGCGGCATGGGGATCGCCGATCACGCAGGCCTCGCCGGCCCGAAGGCGCTCGGGCGCGAGGCGGTCGCATGCGGCGCGGCGCGGATTGGTGTCGAGCGCGGCGGCGGCATCGGCGCGGGCGCGTTCCGGCAAGCGTCCGGGAAAGCCCGCCGTGACCTGCCCGAGGCCCGCGAACAGAACCACCAGCGCGCCGAGCGCGGCCGTGCCGAGAAACAGACGCCCGCGCGTTTCGGGCCGCTCATGGCGGAAGGGCCGTTCCACGAAGCGCCAGGAGAGAACTGCGCAGGCGAACATGGCGACGAGCGCCAAACCTGTCTCGATACCCTCCGGCTCGCGCATCAGGACATATCGCAGCGCGACGATGATCGGCCAGTGCCAGAGATAGAGCGAATAGGAGATGAGCCCGACGAAGACCAGCGGGCGGAGCGACAGAAGGGCGCTGACCCGATGGCGCTCGCCCCGTCCGCCATAGAGGATCAGGGCCGCGCCGATCACCGGCGGCAAGGCGCTTTCGCCGGGAAACAGCATCCCTTCGTGATACAGGGCAAGCGAACCTGCCAGCAGAGCAAGACCGAGAAGGCTCGAGGCTTCGGCGCGCGCGCGAGAAGGCGGCGCGTGCGAGGCCAGCGCCACCAAGGCCCCCGCCAGGATTTCCCAGAAGCGCGTGAAGGGCAGGTAGAAGGCGAGCGTCGCATCGACCCGCACCAGCCAGATCGACAGCGCCAGGGACAGGACGAAGCCGATCAGCACGACCGCGCGGCGGCGCGAGGCCCCAGCGCGCCCGATCGCCATCGCGACCAGCGGAAACAGAAGATAATACTGCTCTTCCACCGCCAGTGACCATGTGTGCAGAAGAGGCGCGAGTTCGCTGGACGGGTCGAAATAGCCGGTCTTGGTGAGGAAGTAGATGTTGGAGAGGAAGGCCACGGTCGCGGCCATGCTCTGGCCCAGCGACTTGTAATCCACCGGCGTCAGCACGAAGGCGAAGCCGATCACTGTGGCCAGCATCACCACTGTGAGCGCGGGAACGATGCGCCGGATGCGCCGCTCGTAGAAGCGCGCGATCGAGAACGTGCCCGCGTCCACTTCCGAGAAGATGATGCGCGAGATCAGAAAACCGGAGATGACGAAGAAAATGTCGACGCCGACGAAGCCGCCGGGCAGAAGGCCGAGATGGAAGAAGACGACGGCCAGAACCGCGATCGCACGCAGTCCGTCGATATCGGCGCGGTAGCTCGGACGAGCGTTCACCTGCGCCTGCGAAGCGCCCGCGCGCCGCGCGATCTGATCAAGCATGGCGAACCGAATGTCGATCGAGGGCGCTGAAACAGGTCTGCATGGCCGTGTCGTCGCCTTTGAAGCGGTGGAACACATGCCGTATAAGGCTTCGACGCCCCCAAACCAAGTGCTTCATACTTTATAGGAATGGACGGTCGGCCGGCACTTCGGAAGCGGCTGCGCGGCTGCGGTGTCGCGCAATCCATGCAACGGGCCGATTTCTAGACCGACAGAATTCTCACCCCATCGGCCGCGATGCGCGCCACGCTGAGTTTGCCGCCCCGGCAGGCATTGGTGTCGAGGCCGATGCGATAGCGCGAGACGAAGGGCTTCTTGCTCGGCGTGTGCCCGTGGATGATGGTGCGCTCGAAGGGCGCTCCCTTGTGCTCCAGAAAGGGCGCGCGCACCCAGAGAAGATCCTCGTCGCTCTGCTCCTCCAGCGAAACGCCGGGGCGCACGCCGGCATGGCAGAAGAAGTAGCGCGGCGTGGTCAGCGCGGCCGGCAAGCGCTTCAGGAAGGCCAGATGCGTGGGCGGCATCTCGCGCGCGAAGCGGCGGATGATGTCCGACACAGCCCGGCGCCGGTCGCCCGCCAGATGCTGGAGGTCGTAGCCGTAGGAAAACAGCGTTTCCGCGCCGCCGAATTCCAGCCACCATTCGGGATCGACCGTGCCTTCCACGAGGCGCAGGAGCATGTCGTCGTGATTGCCGCGCAGGCACAGCCGCCGGAAGCCGTCGGGCGCGGGCGCGATCAGGTGATCCAGCACGCCCGCGCTGTTCGGACCCCGGTCCACATAATCGCCCAGCATCACGATCAGCTTGAGGCCGGGCGTCAGACGACCGTCCGCGACGATGCGCTGTTCCAGAAGGCGCAGATGGTCGATGCAGCCATGCACGTCGCCGATCGCGTAGATCAGCGTCGGCTCGCCCGGCAGTGTCAGGCGGGGAAAGGGGGCTTCGTTCGGAGCCAGCCGCGAGGGCTTGCCGCGCGCGCCGGACAAGGGGCCCAGCGCCTTTTCGATCCAACCCGTCATTCCCTGTTTCATGCCGCTCGCCAAAGGCCTGTTCCCTCCGTTCGAGGGTGTTATAGGCAAGAGCGGGGGAGTGTGCGACGAATTTGGGGCGCGATCCTCGACGAAGGACGCGACACATGATCCCTCCTGCCTTCAAGTGCCTGTTTCGAAAGCGCGTCGGCTCGGCTCGGCGGTTCTTGTCCGGCTCCCGAAGGCGAGCCACTTGTCTCGCCCGTCCGCATGGACTTTGGTCCATGTCAGCCGATGCCGCCGGCATCGACTGCGCTTCGCTCTTGGCGTGCGAACGAAAATCTCTCGATCATGCTCCGCCCGGAGGTTTCGTTTCCGGTTTCCAGCCCGCCCGGCGGGCTCTGTCTGCCGACCGGAGCCATTGGTGATCGGCGCGCTGGGGCAGGGGAGCCGCCCGGTTGTCGCCGCCCGTCTCGCGCTGATGGGCGTGCTGGTCTTCGCCTTCGTCTGGAAGGCGGCGACGCCGCCGATTCCCGCGCTTCTGACCGCTCTCGGCTTCGGCCTGATCGGGATCGCCGCCGCCTTTCGCCGCCCGGCCGACCGGCGCGCCGCCCGCTGGTTCGACACGGCGATGGGGCTGGCCGGCGCGCTGGCGCTTCTGGGGCTCGCGCAGGCGCTGCGGCTTGGCCATCATCCGCTCGCCAACCCCGCATGGGAGGAGGCTGCCGCGCTGCTCGGACCCTTGCCCGGCGCGATCTCCGTCGCCCCCTTCGACACGCTTCAGGCGCTGCCCGCCGTGATCGCGCCGTTTCTGGCCTTTGTCGGCACGCTCGCCTTTTTCGACGAAGATCGCTCGGCCACGGCCTTGATCCGATGCCTCGCGCTGCTCGGCGGTGCTTTCGCGCTGTTCGGCCTCGTGCAGATCACGCTCCTGCCGGGCAGCCTGTTTCTGTTCGAAAAAGCCTATTACATCGACAGTCTCACCGGCTTCTGGGTCAACCGGAACGTGGCCGGTGCGCTTTTGGGCGTCGCAAGCTTCGCCGCTCTGGTCTGGCTTCTGGACGTGGTGAAGGGGATCGACCGGCCGCGCCGGGTCGCGCTTCTCTTGCGCGAGGGCGATACGGGGCTTTCCTCGGGGCAGCTTCTGCCCGCCGCGCTTCTGGCGCTCTGTCTTCTGGCGCTGTTCCTTACCAAGTCTCGCGGCGCGCTGGTGGCGACCGGGGCGGCCTATGGCGTGGTGCTGCCGCTCCTGATGCAGGATGCGGCGGGCCGTCTTTGGCGTGGTGGAGGGGCAGGCGTGGGCCGCCGCATCGTCTGGCTTCGGATCGCCGCCGTCGTGGCGGGGCTTCTCAGCGTCGGTCTCGTCGTTCTCCTGTTCGGCGGGTTGGCCAGCGCGCGCCTGATGCAGGAGGGCGTGGACGAGGGCCGCCTGTGTTTCTATCGCGCTGCTTGGGCCGCTTTCCGCGCGCAGCCTTGGCTCGGCTGGGGCCTCGGCACGTTCGACAGCGTGTTTCCGCTGTTTCGCGAGCCTGATTGCGGCGCGCTGTCCATGTCGGTCTCGCGCGCCCACAATGCGTATCTGCAAGGGCTGGTGGAACTCGGCCTGCCCTTCGCGCTCTTCGTGGTGGCGCTGGTCGGCTCGCTTCTGGCCCTGATCCGCTCGGGCACGCGCAATCGCATCCGCCGCCGCCATGTGCCGATCGCCGGGCTCGGCGTCGTGATTCTGCTGGCCTGCCACGGGCTGGTGGATTTCTCACCGCAGATTCCGGGAATGGCGATCTATACTGCCGTCTTTCTGGGCGCGGTCGCGACCATCGGCCTGCGCCGTCGCAGGGCAGCGCCTCATCGCCCCCGGCCCGTCGATCAGGATGGAGCCTGGGCGGACGCCTGAAGAAAGCGCACCGGCCGCAGCGGCGGTGGTGTCAGCTCATGGCTCTCGGTGAAGCCGCAATCCTCGATCGGACGCGGCGGCGCGGCGTCGGCGGCCTGCAGAAGCTCGGCGAGCGCGGCCGGGCGCTCGGGCGCGGCGGTCTGCTTCCTGCCATTCCGGTTGATCCAGGCGTCGCGCCGATCCTGCGGCACGGCGCGCAACACGTCCTGAAGTGCCCCTCGCGTCTGCGGCCGGTCCAGCGCCGCCAGAAGCGTCAGCGCGTCATCGGGCGCGCTCCCGGCCAGAAACCGGCAGAGGTCGATCCGCAGCGCGGGCTCGCCCAGCCGGGCCGGCAGGTCGGGGGTCTGCGACAGCGACACCCAGCGTACCGCCATGGCCGCGCCCTCGAAGGGCGACTGGCGGGCGGAGAGGGCCATCATTGCGCCGTAGCGTGTGGGTTCGAAGGCGGCGAGGCGGTCGAGCGCGGCAAGTCTCGCCCAGACGCCTCCGTCCAGCGGAGCGCAGCGCAGGAGGGCGGTGGCCGCGCCTTGCGCCGCCGCGAAACGATCGAGCCGCTCGGCCAGCGGCGTTTCATCCGCGACGTCGCGATCCAGAAGAAACAGCGCGGCGCTCAGCCGCGCCCGAAGCGGACGTGTGGTGCAATCCGGCCCGGCCGTCCCGGCCGCCTCCAGCATGGCGCGCGAGGCGGGCGCGATCCGGGGCAGGGCCTTGGCGACCTCCAGCGCCTCGGCCGTGCGCGTCAGCGGCAGAGCGGCGATCTCGGCGCGCAGGAACGCCAGCGAAAGCCCCGCCGCGAGGGCTCCCAGAGCCAGCGCGGGAAGGCTGATGCGGCGGCGGGGCCGCGCGGCTGCGGGGCGGGGCGTCGCGCGGCGCATCGTGAGGCGCTCAGTTCTGATAATAGGCTTCGTAGCGCGAGGCGTAGAATTCCGACGATCCGTAGGCGCGATAGAGCTTCATCTTGGACGAATCGGACTTGGTGAGGATGATGCCGAGGCACTTGGCGCGCACGCTCGGATTGTCGCGCAGGATGCTGCGCACGACATGGCGCGCCGTGCGGCCCCATTCCACCACGAAGACAAAGGCATCGACCCGGTGCGCGAAGGCCTTGGCGTCCACGATGGCGCCAAGCGGGGGCAGATCCACCAGCACATAGTGGAAGTGCGGGCGTACGGCGTTCATCAGCGCGCCCATGCTGGCCGAGCTCAGCAACTCGCTCGAATGCGACACGCGCTGGCGCATCACGGCCGGCAGCACCGCGAGTTGACCCGAAGCGTCCCACAGGAGATGCGGCTTGGCATCGCCATTTCCGTCCAGAAGGGCCTCGATCAGCCCGGTTTGCGGGCGCACGGCGAGGCTGCGCGTCAGGCCGGGATTGCGCAGGTCCGCGTCGATCAGGAGCGTGCGCCGCTCGGGCGTGCTGAGCAGCATGGCGAGGTTGGAGGCCGTGGTCGACTTGCCCTCGGAGGGCAGGCAGGAGACCACGCCGATCACCTTGGTGGTTTCATTGGCGAGGCTGACATCGGCCGCGATGCGCGTGTTGCGCAGCGTTTCGGCGAACGAGGACATCGGATGGTCGCGCCCATAGGCGGCGATGGCGCCGGGCGCCCAAAGGCCGGTGCCCGCCATGAGCGGCGCGGCGGCCGTCGCCTTGCCGACGTCGCCTTCGCCCGGCCGCACGAGCGGGAGATAGCCCAGGAACTCGAGCCCGGTTTCGCGCCCGATCTGGTCGGCCACGCGGAAGAAGCGGTCGCGGAACTCGCGCCAGGCACCCGCGCCGGCCCCGACGCCGACACCCAGCATCATGAAGAGGGCGAGCATCAGCGGCTTCTTGGGCGCGCTGGGGGCGGTGGGCGCTTCGGCGCGCGTGATGATGCGCGCCTGCGTCACGGGGAAGGACTGCTGCTGGATGGTTTCCTGATAGCGCTTCAGGAAGCTCTCGTAGAGCGTCTTGAAGGCCTCGGCCTGCCGCTCCAGCTCGCGCAGGCGAACCTGCGTGGTGTTGGCGTCGGCGCTGACCGCCAGTGACTGCGTGAGATTGGCTTCCAGCGACTGCTCGCGGCTGAGCGCCACCTTGTAGGCGTTCTGGTAGCTGTCGGCGATGCGGCCGAGCTCGGCGAAGATCAGCCGTTCGTATTCGGCCATCTGGTCGCGCAGGCGCACGGCTTGAATATGGGTGGAGCCGAGCTTGGCCGAGATTTCGGCTTCGCGGCGCGAGGCGGAGAGATATTGCTCGCGCAAATTGTTGATCGTGGAACTGACCAGCGCGTCGTTCACCACGGCGTCGGTCCGGCCGCTGTCGATCAGCTGCCGGATCTGATCGTAGCGCGCCTTGGCCTGCGCCGTCTCGGCCTTGGCGGTGACGAGCTGGGCGCTGACGCCCGTCAACTGCTGCTCGCTGACGAGCTGGCCGTTGGTGGCGATCAGGTTGTTTTCGGTGCGGAACTTCTCGACGGCGAGATCGGCGTCGAAGGATTGTTTCTGCAACTCGGCGATGCGGTCCTGCAGCCAGCTTCCGGCGCGCTTGGTGGCGTCGTATTTGGCCTCCAGCTGGTCGTCCAGATAGGCTTCGGCATAGCCCTGCGCGATCTGCTGGGCCAGAACCGGCGTGCCGGCCTTATAGGAAATGCTGAGCACATAGGTGCGCCCGACGCGCTCCACCGCGACATTGCGCGCCAGAATGGCGGCAGCGGCCGCGATGCGATCGGTCTCGTTCGTGTCGTCGATCTCGGGCGACCAGAACAGGCTGGGGACGAAGGCTATGAGGCTCTTCACGCCGCCCACCAAGCGCCCCACCAAGGACGGTGAGGCACTCATGAAGGCCTCGTTCTGATCGAGCTTGAGACGACGCGCGACGGCTTCGGCCAGATTGGTGGATTTGAGCACCTCCACCTGGCTCAACATCTGCACCTCGTCCTGCAACAGGGCGGTCGGCTCGCTGTATTCGCTCATGACCTGGGGCGCGCCCTTGTCGATGAAGATGTCGGCCGAGGCGGTGTAAACGGGAACCGCCGTCAGGACATAGAGCATCCCCAGAACGAGGCCGCCCAGCGCGCCCGCCAGAACCAGCCGGTACTGGCGGCGGGCGATCGCCAGAATACGCTCGAAATCGATCAACCCGTTGGCCTGATGGGGCTCCCCCGCTTCGGGAACGCGAGAATCGACGGCGCGGGGCTCGGGAAAATGCAGCACGTGGCAATCCTGTTCGAAGCGGCCAGATCGACCCCAGCCGTTTTGGGCGCATTCGCACATGCGATAGAGTTTAAAATATGGAGGATTTGAACGATCCATTGATGATCGCTCAAATCCGAAGGGGGCTCGTTCTACGACGTGGGCGTTTCTATTCGGCGGGACTGCACAGGGGCACCGCTCCGGCCGCCATCATACCTGCCGATGGGGGGGGTGATTGCCGCTCATCAGCCATTCAACCTTTCAGGATCGAAAGCCCACATCGCGGCCGGCCGCATCGTCCGCTCATGTGCGGCCAAGGCGCGAAGGCTCCTAGCCTCAGCGTGCCGGGCTCGCGTCGCGGCTTTCCGTCACGGACGGCAGTGTGGTCGTGTTGGTGGTGATGAAGTTGTTCGTCACCGAATTGGTGACGAAGAAATTGCTTGTGCCGGCCGCGCCGTTTCCGTCCGTCACGGACAGCGAGGTGCCGCCGCGCGACACGCCCGGGACAGCCTCGCCATTGGCAAAGGCGCTGGGGCTGTCGGTGGCCGCCCTGTTGGTGCCGCCCGTGCCGCCGCCCGACAGCGAGCCGGCACCGCCACCCGCCGCGCCGCCTGCTGCTCCGCCGCCGGCACCACCGCCACCGCCCGCCGCGCCCAGCGCGGCCGTGGCCGGCTGGGCCAGCGCGGCGGTGTAGGCACTGATCACGGCCGGGTTGTTCGACGCGGCGACCGCTTCCTGAATAAAGGCGGCATAGGTCGGCGCGACGCCTTGGCCGGCCTGCGCGGCACGCGCCAGACCCGCGCCGATGGCGGCGCGCTGCACCGCGCTCGTCGCGTCCTGCGAGGCAAGCGACAGAAGCTGCGGCACGGCGCGGTTGTTGGAGGCCGCAAGCAGACGCACCTGATTGGCGAGCGCCGCGCCCCCCTGCGGATAGGCGGACAGGAGCGCTGGAGGATTGGCGAGGAAGGCCAGCATGTCCGCTTCCGACACGCGGCTCGGGCCCGATAGATAGGCGGCGGGCGCGGTGAGGCCGCCCGTGCCGGGCGCGAGCGCCGCGACCTCCTGCGACGTGGGCGCGCTGGCGGGGGCCTGAGTCACGGGGGCCTGAGCCACCGGCTCCGGCGAAGCGGCGGGTGTCGCAACGGGGGGCGTAGCCTGCGGAGAGGCGGCGGGGGCGGTGGGGGCTGCCGCGTCCTGCGCTTGCGCGGCGGCGGCCAGCCCGAGCGACAGGGCGAGCGTGGTGGAGGCAGCCGTCAGAAGGGAGCGGAACATCGGGGCCATCGTCCTTGGAAGTTTAACAGAAGGCGGACCCGGCGCATCGGCGCCGGGCTGGCATGAGAGTGCGGGGCGAGGCCTCGCGAGGGCGGATGGGCGAGAAGCTTCGCCCGTCGCCATTCCGCCCAGACCGCGCCATGCCATCGACATGAACCGGGCTTGGCGTGCTGCGACGTGACGACAACCGCTCGTCCATCCTGCGCCCGCAGGCTTCGTCAAAGGCTTTAGCCCCCACACCTTGCCTGCGCCCGCTTTAGCGCAGCGTCCGCTCGGCGCCGCGGATCAGCGCGGCGTCGGTGGCGGGGCCGGCGACGCCCGAGGTGACGGAGTTGACGACGGCCAGGAACTTCGTGACCTCGGTCGAGTCCGAGTTCGAGACGTAGAGAATATCCTTGTCGTGCATTGCGAATTTCTGCGCGAGGAACAATCCGTCCGGCTTGCGCAGGTTGAGGCGGAAGATGACCGGATACTGACCGCCCGCCTTGCCCGCGTTGCCTTCGACCTGCACGCCCATGCGGGCCAGCGTGGCCGTGTCCACCAGGCGATACAGGAAGATCTGCGCGGCGTCGGCGCGGCTGTCGAGCAGGCCGCCGACCTTGCCCAGCGCTTCGGCGAGCGTCAGGTTCGATTCGTCGAAATCCACCCGGCCCGAAAGGCCCGACGCGCCGAAGGCGAGATAGGTGCGGCGCTCGCGGTTCACGTAGACCACGTCGCCCGGATAAAGGAAGATGTTCTCGCGCGGGTTGGACAGCAGCTCTTCGAAGGGCACGGTGGCCGTCGTGCTGCCGCGCTGAAGCGTGACATAGACTTCGCGACCCGGCGCACTGAGACCACCGGCCGCCGAGATCGCGTCCAGAACGCGCTCGCCGCTCGGATTGATCTCGATCTTGGCGGCCGAGTTCACGTCGCCCAGAACCGAAATCTGGCTGGACCGGCTCTGCACGAGATTGATCACGACCTGCGGCTCGATGGCGCGGTCGGCGAGGCGCTGCTCGATATCGGCGCGAATTTCCTCGGGCAGGCGGCCGGCGGCGCGGATCGAGCCGGCATAGGGCACGTTGATCAGGCCGCGCGTGTCCACCGTCTGGTTCGGCAGGGTGATGAAATTGCCGGGGCGGCTGCCGGCGTCGGCCGGAATGAACAGGCCGCCGGCGGCCGATTCGAACAGCGTGATCGACACGACGTCGCCGACGCCCAAGGGCAGCGCCGGTGGGCCCTTCCGGCTCGGCCCGAAGCCCGAGCTGAGGCTCTTGCGGCTTTCCAGAGGAAAGAACGCCAGGACATTGGGCGTCAGATCGACCAGCGCATAGGGCGCCTGTTCCTGCTTCTGCGCGGCCAGATAGACGGAGGCTTGGCTCTCGATCGCGCGATTGTCCGGCCCGGAATGCGGCAGGGTGGAGCAGCCGCTCAATGCCAGCAAGGTTGCGGTAAGGCTTACAAGATAGGCTTTGCCGGAAGGCCGCATGTAAAATCCCTTGATCCTCGCGCGCCGCTCGGCACGGTCCATCGTGTTGCAGTGCGATGGACGATGGACACGCCGCGGGACGCCTCGATCCGCAATTTCGTCGGAGCCAGCCGGGATGGCATGGATCGCGAGCGGTTGCAGGGCAAGGGACCGACCTCACGTCGCGTCACTTTCGAGCTTTCGAGATACCTAAAAAACCGTCTGTAAGCGAATCTTCTCACCCGATGTGGTGAAGAAGCCTGTGGGTGATGCCGCATCGCAACAGATTTGATCAACGGAAAGAACGGCTTGCGCGTCCGGGCCCAGGCCTTTTCTCCCCAATCTATCCCCATCTTATCCCCGCCCGGCGTGGAGCGGTTAGGCATGAGCGTCCTTGTCTGGAGGTTCCCATGCGATCGTTCATCGAGAATTTTCCCCATAGTTCCAACCGTTTGGCTTTGGCGCCCCTGTTTCCCGACTATGTCGAGGAGATCAAGCTCGCGGCCGAGACCTCGACCCTCGTTCCCATCCCGGATGGAGCCCGATTCGCGCTGTTTTCCTTCGACGCCTCCGTGCGGGTGAAGCTGGGCACGAAAACCACGGTTCTGGCCGATCCGCGCCAGACCACCGACGGATCGGGTGGGGAATGGAACCCGGCCGCGCGGCGCATTCCCGAATTTCTGCCCGATGGCGTCACGCGCCCGACGCATCTGTGCCTGCGCGCGGCGACGGCCGCCCTCGGCTCGGTCTCGTTCTACGCATGAACGCGCTGTTCCGCTCCCCTTCGTCCCGCGCCGGTTTCGGTGCGGGGCTCTTGACGCGCCGCCCGCGCGCGCCTCTCGCCTCGCTGCCCGACGTGGCGGGCCTGCCGAGCTATACGTCCTACGGGTTCGGCTCGGCCAACCATCTGGAAGACGCCGACCAGCGCGGCCTTCTGTTCCCGGCGGGGGCGTCCGCGCTGCCTCTGGTGACGCAGGACTGGGTGCAGGGTTTCTTCTTCAGCGTCGACGAGATGCTGCGCCAGCAGGCCTCGACCTATGTCCTGGCGGCCAAGGGCGCGGGAACGGCGGCCGATACGTCCCGCATCACGCTGCGCGGCGGTTTCGACGTGTCCGGCATCACGCCGCTCAGCCTTCTCGTCTCGGCGCAGAATTCGGGAATGCGCTCGTGGGGCACGGGTCTGTCGCGCAGTCCCTCGCTGGAGCGCGGCGCCGATTATCTCCTGGTCTACGGTCAGAAGGGCAATCTGCCGTTCCAATGTGTGGTGCGCGTCGCCGCCGATGGCGAGGTCGCGCCCGAACTGGTGTCCAACCAGGTGGGCACGGCCAATGACGGGCCGACCTCCTGGCGCTATCTCGATCGAAACGCCAGCCAGCCGGCCTGGGGCAGCGCGGGCAGCTACGACTTCCTGTCGGGGCTCGGCGGCGTGGTGGACGCGGCCGACGGGGCGAACCGGCAGGCAGCCGGCGGCACGATGGCGGGCTTCTTCAATATCTGGGGCTCGTTCCCGTTTTCGGGCGGGGCGCCCGATGCGGCTCTCCTGATCGAACTGGCCGAAGGGCTTCTCGATCCGGCGGGCCTTGCCGAGCGCCTGTCCGGCCGGCTGCGCTTTGCCGCCGATCTGAAAGGGCCCGGCGATGTCGGGGCCGATCCGCGCGGCGAGATCACCGCCGCCCTGAGCGAGATCGGGACGAATGCCTTCGCCCAGCCGTTTGCCGCCGCTCCGCTGCGCCGCCCGCCGGCCCTGCGGCTGCGGGCCTATGGCGACCGCTTCGTTCTGCCGCTTGGGAACAGGGCGCGCCTCGGCTCCGTTCCCTTTGCCGGAACCTATACCGGCTCTGCCGGGGAGGAGAGTTTCGAGGTTCGGCTTCTGCGCGCCGACACAGGGGCCGAGCTCGTCGGCTGGACGCCGATCTCCGTGCGGATCGATGCCGGCGCGCGGCGCTTTTCGGGCGCGCTCGCCCAGGTGCCGGCCGGCATCGCCTTTCGCCGCGAAATCCGCCGCCGGGGACGACCCGCCAGCGCGGTCAATGGCGGCGACCGGGTCGCCATCGGCTTGGTGATCGTGGATATCGGCCAGTCGCAGCTGGCCTATCAGTCCTATGCGATGGACGATACGGCGGGCGGCGGCGGCGGGCGTCAGCTCGCGCCGGTGCAGGACGCCAACCTGTTCTTCTCCGTTCTCAAGCAGCCTTCCTTCGTCAACGCGCAATCCACCGGCTACGGCGGGCCGAAGGGCTCGGTTGCACTGTTCCAGCCCTATCGCGCCGACCAGCATGGCGACGGCAACATCGTGAGCTTCGAGACGATCCGCCGTCTGGCCGGCTTGCCGGTGATGATTGTGGACACGGCGGTTCCCGGCAGCCATCCCAATGCCTGGAGCCTCGATCGCAAGCGCTTCAGCTACGCCTCGCTGTTCACGCCCGACGGAGCGACCAGCAGCTTCACCTTCACGCCCGTCGCGGCCGGCCTGTCCGGCGAGGGCTTCAATCCCGCCCCCGCCGTGGTGCCGGGCTCCTTCTCGATCAAGGTGGGAGAGGCCACGATCGCGGACGATGGCGCGGGCAATCTTGCGGGGGCGGGCGTCACCTCGGGCACGATCGACTATGCCTCGGGCAAGATTTCCAATCTGACCTTCGCCGCGCCCCCGGCGGCGGGCACGTCCACGTCCGGCTCGTTCCGCTTCTTCGCCACGGCCCCCGAAACCTCGCAAGCCATCTCGGCCGGCCGCTGGTCGATCTGGGGCGAGGACGGGTTGCCGCTCGACCGCACCAATCGCAGCGGGCGACTGATGGTGCATCTGGCGCGCCTGCGCGGCCTCGCGCCCTCGCTCTATCGCCTGTACTGGTACACATCGATGGAAAGCCCCGCCGGTATGTCCGCCTTCGGCGCGATCATGGATCGCTTCAAGGCGCGGCTCGACGCCCTTTATCCCGCCGGCGCGGACGCGCCTTGGGGGCTCGCGCTGCCGGGCCGCTCGGCCGCGAGCGAAGAGCGTCTGACCTACCGGCCGATGGGGCCGCGCCAGCGCCAGTGGGCTGCTACCCGTCCCTTCGTGCGCCTCATCGGCGAAACGCTCGATCTGGAACTGGCGGACAATTTCGGGCCGCATCCTTCGGCCAAGATCGGCAGTCGCACGCTGGGCGAGCGGCTGGGCGTCGGCTGCGCCTCGCTCTTCACGCCCGGCCTTGTGGCGGAGGGGCCGGTGTTGCGTTCGGCGCGCTTCACCAGCGCCGGCCGGCAGGCGATCGAGCTGCGCTTCGATCTCGGTGCGGCGGCCAAGCTGGCGACGTCCGACGGTTCGACCTCGGGTCTGACGGGCTTTCGTGTCGCCCCGCCGGTCGGCGGTTCGGTCACGGTCGGCTCGGGCTGGCTGGACTCCGGCTTCACCGCGGCGATCACCGGCGCCGATCGCATCACCCTGACCTCCACCGGCGCAGCCTTCTCGGCCGGGCAGCGCGTCGCCTTCGGCAACGGCTCGACGGTTTTCACCGGCAAGGGATCGACGCAGGAGGCGATCGACAATGCGGCGCTCCTCAAGATGCCGGGCGACGACGATCGGATGTTCGGCGACATCGACAAGTTCGCCCGCACGGGCCGGTGCGGCAATCTCCTGCGCGCCTTCGACGACGTGACCGTCTCCGAGGTTTGATCTTGTGAGGTGGGAGGGCGCGTCAGCCCTCCCGCTTCACCGCATTCGCTTTCAATTTAAGGTAAATGCCCGTTCGTTTTGAAATGAATTCGGGCCAAACCTAAGATAAATACATATGTCGAAGGTATAGGTCTGTTGCTTATGCCGAGCGCAATACTTCGAGTTGGCGCAGTTTAATCAAATGCCAATGTTCGTTTCAACCCGCTTAAGGGGGCGGGCGTGGTGCCATCGGGTCGATCCAAACGGAAGGACCCGACATGTCTCGCCCCTCGCTCGCAGCCCTGGCCGGTCTTGCGCTGCTGTGTGTTCCGGCTCTGTCCAGTCAAGCCACGGCCTTGGAGGCGCGGCCGATGCGCGTCTCGGAGCGCGCGTCCCATGTGCCGGCCGGCGCCGGCGCTTTGGCACCGTTTCCCTATATCCAGTTCTGCCTCGCCAATGCCGCCGATTGTCAGACATCGAAAGGCCCGGCCGTGGTCGAGTGGTCGCCCGCCAACCGCACCTTGATCCAGACCGTCAATCTCAGCGTCAATCGCGGCATTCGCCCGGTGAAGGACGCGGTGGACATCTGGCGCGCCGATGTCGCGCAGGGGGACTGCAACGATTACGCGCTGACCAAGCGTCGCGCGCTTCTAAGAAAGGGCCTGCCGGCCGGGGCCCTGCGCATGGCGGTTGCCACGACGGCCGAGGGCGAGTGGCACGCCGTTCTGGTGGTCTCCACCAGCGCCGGCGATATGGTGCTCGACAACCGCTTCGGGCAGGTGAAGCTTTGGAGCCAGACCGACCTGCACTGGTCCACCATCGCCTCGGCTGCGGACCCGCGTGTGTGGCGCGCGGTGGCGCGCTGAGCATCTCGTGCGAAAGCTGCGTCGGCTTTCGCAGGCGAGCCTTGCAAGAGTTAAAGAGCGTGGATCGTTTTCTGCCGCCCCTTGCTCAACCGGCTCGCCCTAACGTGGCACTCGTGCCTTGACGGCGGCGACCGCCGCCCGGCGTTCCTCGATCGCAATGGGGTGGGTGGACTGGATGTGCAGCGCGACATGCTGTGGCTGCGTGCCGGCCGCGATCGCCTCGACATCGATCCTCTCGTCCGGCAGCCAGACCGAATTATAGAGCTTGCGATCGGCCGCGATATGGCCGCTCGGCTCGGCCAGCCCTTCCGCGACGAACTCACCATAGAGGATATATTCGGAGACGGTGGCCGCTTTCGCGATGGCGCGCTGCCAGCCCTGGCCCGTCTGCGCCTCGATCCGTTCGAGAAGACGCTCCAGCACCGGGCGCCGCCAGGTGACGAACTGGCCGATATAGTTGAAGGACTCGACACTGGCCTGCGTGACGCCCAACAGGCGATGCGCTGTGGCGCGCCAGGTCCGATGCGTTTCGAGATCGCGCCCCTCCACATGCCGCTGGAGGTGCAGGCCGTCGCCGTTCTGGAGCATGTCGGCGGTGAAGGGGCGAAACAGAAGCACGTCGCTGTCGGCGAAGACGAAGACCTCCGCATCGCTGAACTCCGCCGCCGAGAGCTTTACGATCTGCTGCACCAGCCAGCCACTGACACGCCCGAGCCCCTTCAAGTGATACTGCTCGCGCAGCCGCATCGTCCGGCCGAAGGGGAGGGGGATCAGCGTCGGCACGGGAAGCCGGCGGAAACCGTGACGGCCGATGATCTCCTCGCGCACCAGAACGCGCCGTTTCGGCCCCGCGAGCGGGGCGAACAGCGCGCGGTCGCGCGCCGGCACGATCAGGATATGCTCGTGGTCGAAGCGGGCGAACTCGTCGAGGCTGCGGCAAAGGTCTCGCGCCAGCTCGAAATCGTTGCGATAGGATGGGGTGATGAGGGCGACGCGGGGGCTCGTCATGCAGGCAGGCTCTTCGTGTGCGGCATGGCGCGGCCTACCAAATCTTCTGGAACGTATAGTCGCCGTCCCCCTCGCGCGCCTTGATGACGCGAGCCGGCACGCCGCCGATCACGACATCGGTTTCAGTGAAGGACTTGGTGACCACCGAACCCAGAGCGACGATCGTGCGATCCGCCACGCCGCTGCCGGGCGCAAAGCGCACGGCCGAGCCGAGGAAACAGTCGCGGCCGATATGAATGTCGCGGTTCATCGTGCCCGCGCCGTGGGTCAGGAATTGCGAGGCGAAGCCCGCGAGCCACGAGCCGTCGCCGATCGAGACGAGGCCAAGCACGTCGATCAGGTGGCTGTCGTTGATGAGGCAGTTGCGCCCCGTCACGAAGCGTCGGCGGTAGTTCATGCCCGCTTGCGAAGGGTCGGCGGCGGCATCACCGCATTCGATCCGATTGGCGCGGCCGATGAACGTGCCATCGCCCAGCTCGACATCGATCGGGCCGACGAAGCTCGTGCCGCGACGGATCGTCACGCCGCTGCCGCAGGTGAAGCGATCCACCGCAATGAGGACGCGGTGGCCGATCGAGGCGTCGCGCGCGATCTGGATGCCGGGCAACAGCGAATAAAGCGCGCGGCGGATGGGCTTGCCCGGCAGGCTCGAAATCAGGAGAGCCAGGGCCAGTCGGAGCTTGCGGTTCATGGGGCGCGTCTGCTTGAGATCGATGGGGCGGGAAGCGAAGCGAGCGGCAGGGTCATGCCCGCCGGCTCCGTTCCGCGATCGCCTCGTCATACAGGCGGCGGGTCGCCGCGCCAATCGCCGCCCAGCTTTCGCTGTTCGGCCGGGGCGGCGGGGCAGGGCGGCGTGTGAAGGCCTCGGCCATGGCCTCGCTCAGCGCGTGGACGTCGCCGGCCGCGACGAGCGCTCCGTCCGCGCCCTCGCGCAAATCCTCGGCGAAGATGCCGACACGGCTCGCCACCATCCATTTGCCGAGCGGCTTCAAGAGGAAGTAGACGCCGCTCGCGTCGATCTGCCGATACGGGAAAACGAAGCCATCCGCCTCGTGAAACAGGTCCGCCATGGCCTGATGGTCGAGCCGGCCGAGGCGGAACTCGAGAGCCGGCCCGAGGCCGAGCGCCTCGGCCCGCGCCATCAAGGGGGCGATATCCATCATCGGCGCGCCGGCGACGATGACGCGGCCCTGCTCCCGCTCGTGGGCGGGCATCTGGCCCAGCGCTTCTATGAGCAGATCGACGCCCTTGTAGGGCTTGATCTGGCCGAACAGAACCAGCGTGAAGCGCTTCGATCTCGCCCGCGCCAGCGCGGCCACGCTGGGCTCGGCCTTCAAGGGCAGCGGCCCATGGGGGATAAGATGGATTTTGTGCGCGTCGAGGCCGCGCGCCCGCAGCGTGTCGAGCGCGGCCCTTGTGTGGACGATAAGCCGATCGGCGGCGCGAAGCGGCAGGTCGAACCCTTTGTTTTGTAGGAGCGAAATGCGCTCGCCATTGAAGGGCACGGTGTCGTGCACCGTCATGACGACAGGGCAATGGCGGCGCATGGCGAGGATCGCCGCCGCGTCGAAGGCCGGCAGAACCGCCCATTGAAGATGCACCACATCCGCCTCGTTGCGGCCGAGACGGCGCAGGAGCGCTGCCAGATCCACGAGATGGGACGCGCCCTTGGCCACGGCGCGCAGACGCCGGCGAGCGGGCGCGATCGCTTCCACGCGTCGATAGAATGCGGCTTCGCATTCGGCCGGGTCGAGTTCGGCTTCCTCGCGCTCGCGCAAGGGGCGCGTCAGCCAGAGCGGCCGCACCCCGGCCTGCCGCAGGCCGCCGGACAGGCCGGCATCATAGGCGGGCGTGAAGAGCGAAGGGTCGAGGAGCAGCGCGGACAGTGTGGCCGGCGCATCGTCATCCGCGACGGCACCGCCCGCCTGCGCCCATGTCATACAGCTTCCGCCTGGGCAGGCTGACGCTCGGGGCTCCAGCGCATGTCGCGCGCGCCGGCCAGCCCTAGAAGAAAGCCTGACGCCCAAGCTGTGTGCATGACCCCGGCAACCGGACCGGACAGAAGCCCACAAGCGGTGCGATGGCGCAGCGCGATCTGACAGGAGGTCAGGGCGAGCGCGAAAAGGTAGAGAAACGGCACCACCAGGACATGGGGAAGAGCCGGCGCGATCGCGAGGCAGGCGAAAAAGACCACCATGAAGCTCGGCACTGCGAACTGACGCAGGCGCAGCGAGGTCGGATGCCGGCGCAAGGTGCGCGAGCGGCCCCTTCCATAGTTGAAATATTGCCGCCAGATGCCTTGGAAACTGTCGCGCGGATGATATTCCAGCCGTGTTTCGCCATCGAGATAGATCGTGCCAGCCAGCGCCCGCAGACGGCAGTCGAACTCGGCGTCCTCGTTATGGGTGAAGCTTTCCTCGTAGCCGCCGACGCGCTTGAACATGTCGAGGGCGATCAGCGCATGGTGGCCGTGATCCACGAAGCCGCTTTTGCGCCCGCCCCGGTGGGCCGATCCGCCCGAGCCGATCAGGCTGTCGGAGACCCAGGCGACCGCCTTCTGGAACGGAATGCAGCCGACCGAATCCATCGGAACCACGACGGAGGTGGCACCCGTGCGTCGCTGCGTGCGCAGCAGCGAGGCGATATAGCCACGCGGGTAGTTGGCATGGGCGTCGCAGCGCACGAGCCATGTCGCGCCCTCGCCATGGCGGGCGACCGCCAGATTGATCCCGGCGCTCTGGATGCGCCGTCCATTGTGCTCCAGAAAGACCTGAGAGCGGTGCCGGGCATAGGCGCGAACGAGTTCCACCGTTCCGTCCGTGCTGCCACCATCCACCACGCAGATGCGCAGATCGAACTCGCCATCCTGATCGGCGGTCAGCCGCTCCAGAACGGGAATGATGGTTCTGGCTTCGTTGAGGGTCGGTATCGCGAGCAAAACGACATCGCGACGCGGCGAATGGCCATGGGTCATCCGTACGCTCCGGCATGGGGAATTGGGGGGGCTAAAGAAGACCGCGGCTCACATCACGGAGGCCGGCGGAAGAACCTCATTGGCGTCATGCCATGATCTGCTGTCTCATTTTTTCTTCACCCAAACATACGTAGGATATAAGACAAATGTCAACGGATTGCAGGAGCCTGATCTCAGTTTGACTCACTCTCGGCCTCTGACGTCCTCGCCTTTCGCGCTTGTTGCTGCGGCGCAACATGATCTCTAAGCTTCCGGAACGATGACCGCCCATGCCGACCTGCCCGCGCCTCCCGAACGCGACAACCGAAGTCCTTTCGGTCTTGCGCCGCTCTCCAGAGCGCTTTCCCGACGCCCTTCTTGAAGCGGAGCTTCGCCCATGACCGTCTCGTCTCCTCCCGGCTCCTCGCAGTCCGGGCTCGCCGTCGGCCTTTGCACCTACAAGCGTCTGCCCTCGCTTCTGCGCCTGCTCGACCACATCGCCGAAAGCGCAAAACCGCTGGCCGAGCCACCGGTGATCATCGTCGTGGACAATGACGGACAGGACCCCGCCGTGGGGCTGGCCGTTGGCGCGTTTGCCGCCCGCACGGGGCTGGAGCTGCGCTATCGCATCGAAAGCCATCCCGGCATTTCGGCCGCGCGCAACGCGGTCTTCGACGAAGCCGAAAAGCGGGGGGTCCGCTTCGTCGCGATGATCGACGACGACGAATGGCCCTCGCCCGTCTGGCTCGCCGAGCTCCTGTCCTGTCAGGCGCGGGAAGGGGCAGCCGTGGTCGGTGGGCCGGTGCGGCCCGTGTTTCCCGAGAAGGCCGCGCATCTGGAGCGCTACGCGCGCTATTGGTCCGTGCAGAAGCAGTTTCTGGAGGGGCGTCCCTTCGTCTTCTGCACCTGCAATTTCCTGATCGATCTGGAGGCCACGGGCTCGATCCCGCGCCCCTTCTTCGATGAAGCCTTCGGTCTCAGCGGCGGCGGCGATACGGTGTTCTTCCGCCGCCTCTTCTATGCCGGCCTCAAAATGGCCTGGGCCGAGGAAGCCTTCGTCTGGGAGGAGGTGCCCGATTCTCGCGCGTCGCTCGCCTGGATGCGCCAGCGCCGCTTTCGCGTCGGCAATCATGCGGTGCGCTGGGAAAGCCTCGATGCGGGCGCGCGCAAAAGCCTGGCCAAGACGCTGGGCCTCACCGCGCGCCTGGCGATCTATCCGCTGTTCCGGCGCGAGCCCGAATCCCCCTTCCTCGGCTGGCTCTTGGAGATGGACAAGGTGCGCGGCCGCTACAAGGCGCATCTGGGCGGCGTCTTCGTGGAATATGCGCGGCCCAAGCCCGCCGAGGCGGCCCCGGCGGGCCGGCGCGAGGACGATCATGTCTGCGGTTGAGGCAAGCGCGTCGTGATCGGGCTACGTTCGCGAGCCGGGGCCTTCGCCCGGCATCTGGAGGCGCGCTTTCGGATCGTCACCTTCGCCGGAACGCTGGTGCCCACCGTCTCGGCGCTGGGCGTGCAACTCGTGGCCTTCGCCCTGACGGCACGCGGGCTGGGGCTCGAAGCCTTCGGCATCTACACCGCGCTTCTGGCCGTCTCGGCCTTGAGCGTGGAACTGGTGGGGCTGGGCGGGGCCGATCTTCTGGTGCGCGGCGTGGCGCGCGAGCCCGAGCGCTTTGCGTCCTATTTCGGCAATCTCCTGATCCTGACGGGGCTGACGCTGCCGCTCGTGGTTCTTGGCGGCGTCTGGGTGGCCCATGGCGTGATGGAATCGCCGCTGCCGGTTCTGTTCGTCGCGTTGGTGATCGGCGGCGAAATCCTAATCGGGCGCGCGGCCGCCTCGCTCGAACTGGTCATGGTCGCCCATCGCCAGACGGTGCGCGCCGGGGCGGTGCGCTTTACCACCGCCTTCGTGCGCCTTCTGGCGGCGGCGATCTTCTTCGCAGCGCTGGGCCGCTCCGATCTCGAAGGCTGGATCGAGGTGGCCTTCCTCCAATCGGTGATCACCACCGCGCTCTACCTCGCCTTGTCGATCCGGCTTTATGGGCGGCCGCGCGCCGTGTTGCTGACACGCGATCTCTGGACCGGCCTGTCCTTCTGCCTCAATCAGGCGTCGCGCTCGTCGCAAGGAAGCCTCGATCGCATCGTGCTCAGTCGCTTCGCGGATGCGGCGAGCGTCGGCATCTACGGCGCGGCCTCACGCGTTCTGACCCTGGGCCTGTTTCCGCTCCAGGTCGTCACGCGCATGACCTATCCGAATTTCTTCGTGCATGGCGGGCGCGGTGGCATCGCCGCCAGCCGGCGCTATGCGCTGAGCGTCGTGCCGGTCATGCTGGGCGTCGGTCTTGCGGCCTGCGGGGCCGTCAGCCTCGCGGGCTTCCTCGCACCCGCCGTTCTCGGCCGGGACTTCGAATCCATGGTGGGCGTGACGGCGGCGTTGTCCTTCAGCCTGCCCCTGATGGCGCTGCAATATCCCGCCGCCGATGCGCTGACCGGGGCGGGGTATCAGGGGCTGCGCGCGGTCCTGTCGGTGACCTCGGCCTTCGGCTTCGGCATCATCATGGCCTTTGGCGCGCGGCTGGACGGGATCGAAGGGCTGGTGATCGCCTTCCTCTCCTGCCACGCGCTGTTCGCTGCCGTTCTCTGGACGGCTGCATTCCGCGTGCGAGACAGGCCGGAGGGGCGCGAGATGGCGCCGGCCTGAACACGATCCGGCCTGGCGGGGAGGGCGGTCTCGTCGGGAAAAGGTCGGGACGCTATGAATGGGCGGAACGCGCGTGTTTCACCGCGTTCCGCCCATTTTCTTTCACGGCGCCGCGAGCGCGGTTATCGGATGGGGTCAGGCCCCGCGGCCGTCGTTTTCTTCCTCGAAGGATACGGCGACGTCGCCATTGGCGGACAGACGCACCTTGTCTCCTTCGACCTCGGCCACGAGACCGCCGGGAATGAAGTGGTGATGACCCTGATGGTGGCCTTCGCCGCTGTCCTTCTTGGTCAGCTTGATGCGGTCGCCCTCGACCCGGTCCACGGTGCCGACATGAACGCCGTCAGCGCCGATCACTTCCATATGTTCCTTGATCCGATCGAGCATGATGGTCTTCCCTGATGGTGATGAAAGGGGAAACGCATATGTCCCGGCCGGGATGCACGGGCATCGGAAAAAGCCCGCCGGCCCGCAAAGCTCGTCAGCGCACGAAGCGTGTCAGCGCGCCACGAAGCGATTGCGCTGCTGAACCGTGGCGCAGGGCTGTTCCGTTTCGACCCGGCGCGCGGCTTCCGCCCAGAAGTCGTGCTCCTGTCCGCTGGGGCGTCCCGCCTTCTCCCACAGGAAATACGCCAGGTTGCGGATTTCCTGGTCCCTGTCATCGGAAATGATCATACCGTCCTCGACTTTCCTCCCGCCGATTCTTGTTGTCGGGTCCCACGAGCGGTTCGTTCGAGAACGAATCGTTCGCCTAACATAAAGGCAGGTTATAGGCTGTAGATACCGCTGCAAATGCGAAGGAAAAGCCACGAAGGGAGAGCCTTCGAAAATTTTCTTGAAACCGTTTCTAGCGCGGCCACCTTTCGCGAAAATTTTCTCGACGGTTGTGGCGGTGTGGCCGCTGCGGCAGGGGGTGGACTTTGCCTCCCTCGCGTTCCGTGCTAGACGCTCGCGACTTTATCGCTGGGTTTCGGGCTACTGGACCCGAAATTCGTCTTTCAAAAGACTATGGTTGTCGCTGATTCTGGGCGGCCATGGATTCGACGCTGCGCTTTTCTGCTCCATGATACCCATACCACCGGAGGCCTCGTCAGAGGAATGATCAGCGGCGAACACGCCCCCACGGCCGAGACGGCAACGTCCCCGCACGAGGGTCACCCGCGCAAGAGCCTTCCCGTTGTCGTCCTCGGCAGCATCGGCGTCGTTTACGGCGATATCGGGACGAGCCCGCTCTATGCCATGAAAGAATCCCTGCTGCATGTCGGGGGCATTCCCTCGGCCAGCGAAATCATCGGCATCGTCTCGCTGCTGGTCTGGTCGCTGGTGATCGTCGTCACGGTGAAATACGTGATGCTGGTGCTCAGGGCCGACAATCAGGGCGAGGGCGGCGCGCTGTCGCTCATGGCGCTGGCGCAGACCGCGCTGCAGCGGCCCAACCGCGTGATCCTGACGCTCGGCATGATCGGCGCGGCGCTGTTCTATGGCGACGCGATCCTGACGCCGGCGGTCTCGGTTCTCTCGGCCGTCGAGGGTCTCAAGGTCACGACGCCTGGGCTCGACCCTTATATCGTGCCCATCGCCATCGCCATCATCGTGGCGCTCTATGCCGTGCAGTCCTTCGGCACGGCCAAGGTCGCCGTGTTCTTCGGCCCGATCATGGCGCTCTGGTTCATCACGCTGGCGCTGATCGGCCTTTCGCATATCGGCGACGCGCCGCAGATCCTGCACGCGCTCAATCCCATCAACGGCTTCTGGTTCATGACGTCGCATGGGATCCTCGGCTTCACCGTTCTGGGGTCGGTCTTCCTCGCGGTGACGGGGGCCGAGGCGCTCTATGCCGATATGGGCCATTTCGGCAAACGGCCGATCCGCATCGCCTGGCTGGGCTTCGTCGGCCCGGCGCTGCTGCTCAACTATCTCGGCCAGGGCGCCTTCGCGCTCAACGACGCGTCGGCCCTGCCCAATCTCTTCTTTCTGTCGGCGCCCGAATGGGGGCGTCTGCCGCTCGTGATTCTCGCCACGCTCGCCACGATCATCGCGGGACAGGCGGTCATCACCGGCGCCTTCTCGCTGACGCAGCAGGCCATCCAGCTGGGTCTCCTGCCGCGCCTTCAGATCGAGCATACGTCCGAGTCCGAGCGCGGGCAGATCTATCTGCCGACGGTCAACTGGCTGATGCTGATCGGCGTCGTCATGTTGATCATCTTCTTTCAGGATTCCTCCTCGCTCGCCGCCGCCTACGGCATCGCCGTCACCGGCACGATGATCATCACCAGCCTGCTCGGCATCGTCGTCTTCGCCTATGGCTGGGGTTGGGGTTTGGGGCTCGCGGTCGCGGTGGTCGCGCCGCTCATGGTAATCGACAGCGCGTTCCTGGCCGCCAATCTTCTGAAGCTCGCCGATGGCGGCTACCTGCCGCTGGTGATCGGCGGCTGCATCATGCTGCTGATGGCCGTCTGGGTGCGTGGCACGCGCCTTCTCAACACCAAGGCGCAGCAGCAGAACCTGTCGCTCGACACGTTCATCAAGGCGATGGAAACCTCGTCCGTCACCCATGTGTCGGGCACGGCGATGTATCTGACCTCGACGCCCGAGACCGTACCGTCGGCGCTTCTGCACAATCTCAAGCACAATCGCGTGCTGCACGAGAAGAACGTCATCGTGACGATCCGCACGGCCGACGTGCCCTATGTCTCGAACGCCAACCGCCTGACCTATCACCCCCTGTCGCCCGCCTTTGCGCGGGTGGAGCTGAACTACGGCTTCCTGGATGAGCCCAATCTGCTTCAGGCGCTGATCCAGCTGCGCGAGCTGGGCGTCAAGTTCGACGTCATGTCCACCACCTTCTTCGTCGGCCGGCGGCGGATCAAATCGGCCGCGCGCAGCGACATGCCGAGCTGGCAAAGCCAGATCTTCATCAAGATGGCGCGCCACTCCTACGACGCGATCGACTACTATCGCATCCCCGCCAACCGCGTCGTTGAACTCGGAACCTACGTGACGCTTTGATGATGTTGGCTTGAGACAGGTCGTCACACTCGCTTAACGTCACGCTCGCCCTAGTTTCTTTTTGGAAGCGGCCCGTTCGGGTCGCGCTGCCGGGCTTGGCCGACGCATGATGCGCCGGCCAGCCGGACCCGGCCAGCGGAGGGCGATTTCCATGGATGCGCACAATTCGACTGAACATCGCGAAAACGCGCGCCTCGGCGATATTGCCAATCGTTCCGAGAAGGGGACGGCTCTAACCTTGATTCGCGCCGAAACCCGCGCGCGCGATGAAAAAACCGCGCGGCTGAAGGCCCTTCGCCTGGCGCAGGAAGCGGAAGGCGGCGCGCCGAGCGAAGCCAAGACAGCGCTGCCACTGCAGCGCGCGAGCCGCGCGACCGCCAAGAAGCCGGCGGCTCGCAAGGCGCCCGCGAAAAAGGCGGCCCAGCTCAAGGCCTGATCGGGCTCTTTGGTCGGACACGGTGCGTCGGCGAAGGGGGCTTGAGTGGACCTTTCGTCGCGCCTTTCTGCGCTCAACCTCTAATTGGATGGTAAGTTTTGTGAAGTTATGCTGCATCGTTTCTTGGGGGAAGAGCCGATGCACATGCGTACCGATCTCGCTGAGCGTCTCCAGTTTCTGAAAATCGACGACGCTGCGCTGGAGCGGATCGCGCCGAAATCCGAAATGATCAGCCATGCGGTCGAGGGTGGCATCTCGGCCTTCTACGACCAACTCGCCAAAGTGCCCGAACTGCAATCCTTCTTTGCGTCCGAGACCATGCGCCAAAAGGCGGAGACGGCGCAGAACAAGCATTGGGCTCATCTGGCCGGCGGCCATATCGACGATAGCTATGTCAGCGAGGTCGAACGCATCGGGCGCACCCATGCGCGTATCGGACTGGAGCCCCGCTGGTATCTCGGCGGCTATGCCCTGATCCTCGAAGGCATGATCAAGGACCTTCTTCCACGGCTTCTCGGCCGGGGCCTGATGCGTGGCGCCAAGATCGACGAGGCTGCGGAGCTTCTCGGTATTCTGGTGAAGGTCGCCATCCTCGATATGGATTACGGCGTGTCGACCTATCTGGACACGTTGGCGGCCGAAAAGACGCGCATGGAAACGGATCGCGCTCGGGTCGCGAGTGAGCAAGCGCGTTCGCTGGGCGACGCCTCGGCGGCCATGGAAGAGATGACCGCCAACATCCGCCAGAACGCCGAGAACGCCTCAACCACAGAAAAGATCGCGGACAAGGCCTCGATCAACGCCGATCGCGGTGGCGAGGCTGTGGAGAAGTCGGTGGAGGCCATGCGTTCCATCGCGACCAAGATTCAGGTCGTGCAGGAGATTGCGCGCCAGACCGACCTACTCGCGCTGAACGCGGCCATCGAGGCGGCGCGCGCGGGCACGCATGGCAAGGGTTTTGCCGTGGTGGCGTCCGAAGTGCGCAAGCTCGCCGAGCGCGTGACCATTGCCGCGGGCGAGATCGGAGCCTTGTCGAACCGCTCCCTGTCCGTATCGGAAGAGGCGGGCCAAGCTCTGAAAGCGCTGGTGCCCGATATCCGGCGCACCGCCGAACTCGTGTCCGAAATCTCGGCCGCCTGCCGCGAGCAGTCGATCGGCGTCGAACAGATCAGCGAGGCGATCAACCGTCTCGACCGGATGGGGCAGGAACTCGCCAGTTCCGCCAGCGCGTCCCGCGCGCCGCACGGACTGCGCAACGCCGCCTGAGCCCGGCCGAAGCGGGCGGAGCGCCAGACGAAGACGGGATGGCACGTGCCGGATTGGCCTTCGCCCACGTTTCGAGGCGACCGGCTGGCCCGCGGGTGTTGGGATGGCCGGCGGCCATTCCTGAGTGAGGCGATGCTCCCGTCCGCAGACTCAACCGCGCCCACGCGGGCAGCGATGCGTCGCGGGCGGAATGGCTCTGTATCCTCATCCGAAAGCGAAAAGCCGCGACGCAAGGGGGACTCGCGTCGCGGCTTTCGATGGAACGCGGCCTGTAAGCGTGCTTATTTCGTCCAGGCAGCGACCTTGTCCGGGTTGGCGGCGACCCAGGCCTTGGCGTTCGCGGCCGGGTTGGCGCCCTTTTCCTCGTTCTGCAGCATCATCTTCTGCTCGTCATCGAGCGAAAGCTTGAAGTTCTTCAGGACTTTGTAGACTTCGGGCATGTCCTTGTCCAAGCCCTTGCGGGCGACGGTGTTGACCGTTTCCTCGCCGCCGAAGGAGCCCTTGGGGTCGGCGAGATATTTCAGGTCCCAGCGCCCGAACATCCAGTGCGGTGTCCAGGTCGTCACCACGATGGGCTGCTTGCGGTCGATCGCGTCCTTCAGCGCGGCGGTCATGGTCGCGTCCGAACCGTCCACCAGATTGATGTTCGTCAGGCCGTAATCCTTGATGGCCTTTTCGGAGGCCTGCATCAGGCCGGCGCCCGGATCGATGCCGATCACCTTGTTGCCGACTTCGGCCCCTTTGGTTTTCAGATCCTCGACCGAGGTGAGATCGACATAGGCGGGCACGGCCCAGCCGATCTTGGCGCCGGAGACGTTGGGGCCGACCAGATCGACCTTGTCCTTCAGCTTGGCGTAATAGGCGGCATGGGTCGCCGGAAGCCAAGCGGCCACCATGGCGTCGGCCTCGCCCGTCGCCACGGCCTGCCACATGGCGGCGGCCGGCAGCGGCGTCAGCGTCACGTTGTAGCCTTCCTTCTTCAGCGTCTCGGCCAGAAGATTGGTCGCCACCACGGCGTCGGACCATTCGACATAGGCCAAATTCACCTTCTTCTCGGCGGCCGAGGCAAGGCCCGTCATGAGGGTCGTGGCGAGAGCGGCGGCTGCAAGGATTTTCAGCATGGGTCTCGGAACTCCGTTGAGAGGAAAGGGAAGGGTTGGAAAGGGACGGATCAGGCCGAGCGCGCGCGGCGCGCCATGGCCTGGGTGACACGGTCGAGCACGACCGCAAGGATGACGATGGCGATGCCCGCCTGGAAGCCGGAGCCCGCGTCGAGCCGCTGGATCGAGCGCCAGACCTCGCGGCCAAGGCCGCCCGCGCCGATCATCGAGGCGATCACCACCATTGAGAGGCCGAGCATGATGGTCTGGTTGATGCCGGCCATGATGGTCGGCAGGGCCAAGGGAAGCTGGACCTTCAGAAGCTTCTGGACCGGGGTCGTGCCGAAGGCATCGGCGGCCTCGGTCAGATCATGCGGCACGCCGCGAATGCCGAGCGCCGTCAGACGGATCACCGGCGGCATGGAGAAGATCACGGTGGCGAACACCGCCGATACCGAACCGAGCCCGAAAAACGGGATGGCGGGAATGAGATACACGAAGCTCGGCATGGTCTGCATCATGTCGAGCGCGGGCGAGACGGTCTTCCAGGCCCGCTCCGACAGGGCGCAGCCGATGCCGATCGGCAGGCCGATCAGAAGCGCGGCAAGGGTGGACAGCGTCACCAGAACGAGGGTTTCCACCGTCGCGTCCCAGAGACGCAGGTTCCACAGGAACAGGAAGCCGAACAGGGCCAGCAGGCCGACGCGGCGTCCGGCCAGGGCGAAGGCTCCGCCGGCCAGGGCGAGGATCAGCGCCCAGGCGGGAATGTGAAGCAGAAACTCCGTTCCCGTCGAGATCCAGCCCGCCACGAAGGCGGACAGGCCGCGCGTCAGTGACGCGAGATGGAGGGTGAGCCAATCGAGGGCGCTGCTGGCGTATTCGTCCAGAGGGAACTTGCGGATGCTGCCGTCGTCGTTGAGGAGCCATTCCATGCCATGTTCCTTTCCTCGTTGGGCTGCTTGCCCGCCAGCGCGCGCAGGGCGACTTCGCGGGTGAGAAGGCCGACGAAGCGGCCCGTCTCGTCCACCACAGCCAGGCCGTGGGGCTCGCTCGCCAGAAGCGGGAGCACGCTTTTCAGGACCGCTCCGGCGGGCGCGCGGGCGATGCCGCCGTCCATCAGCTTGTCGAGCCGCTGCCCGCGAGAGTCGGGGGCGGAGAGCCGGCCCCGGTCGATGCGACCGATCGGCATATCGCGATCGCAGGTGACGACGAAGACCTCGTCGGCGCGGCTCTGCGCGGGTTCCACGAGGGGCCAGGCCTCCTCGGCCGCCGCGCCCTGAAACAGGCGTGGCTGCGGGCGCACGAGGCGCCCGAGCGTGACGACCGACGACACGTCGATATTTTCCACGAAGCGGCGGACATAGTCGCCCTGCGGGTCGAGGAGGATTTCTTCGGCCGTGCCGCTTTGCGCGATGGCGCCGTCCTTCATGAGGACGATGCGCCCGCCCAGATGAATGGCCTCGTCGAGATCGTGGCTGACGAAGACGATGGTCTTGCGCAGCTTCTGCTGTAGCGAGCGGAGCTCGTTCTGCATGTCGCGCCGGATCAGCGGATCGAGCGCGGAGAAGGCTTCATCCATCAGGAGAATGTCGGCATCGGCGCACAGGGCGCGGGCAAGGCCCGCCCGCTGCTGCATCCCGCCCGACAACTGGCGCGGGAACTTAGTGTCCCAGCCCTTGAGGCCGACCAGTTCGACCGCCTCCAGCGCGCGCTCGCGCCGCGTCTTGCGATCGACGCCCTGAACTTCCAAGCCGTATTCGACATTTTCCGCGATCGTGCGGTTGGGAAACAGGGCGAAGTGCTGGAACACCATGCCAAAGGTTTCGCGGCGGAACTCGCGCAGCGCCTTGGTGGACAGCTCGGTCACTTCGGTTCCGCCGATGCGGATCGATCCGGCGGTGGGCTCCACCAAGCGGTTGAGGCAGCGCAGCATGGTGGACTTGCCCGAGCCCGAGAGGCCCATGACCACGAGGATTTCACCCTCGTTGACCGAGAAGGACACATTATCGAGCCCGAGCACGGCGCCTGTCTCGGCCAGGATATCCGCCTTGCCGGCCCCCTCCTTCAAGCGGCGCAGGGCTGTTTTCTCGTTGTCGCCAAAGAGCTTGACGATCTGGGATACGCGAATGCGCTCGGCATTCGGGGGGGCGGGGGATTGCGTGATCGAACCATCCTCCATCGCGGTAAGGGCTCTTAAGTCTGGAGCCGCTCCAAAAATGCGATGACGGATCGTGACCTCAGCTTAACCGTGTGACGATGCGAATCCAGACATCGCCTTGTAGGAAGGCGACATGGCGTCTTTCTACATGACGGTTTCTTGGGCCATGGTCATCTCACAGGCAGACCGAACCGTCGCCTGCGACGTCATCTCCAGCACGGCGGATTCGGGCGCGCGCAGGTCGCGCGGGGCGATGCCAAAATGCGCGCGAAACTGCCGGGCGAAATGCGCGCCGTCGCAGAAACCGGCCTCGATGGCGATATCGGTGACGCTCTTGCGCGTTGTCTGAAGCAGGCGTTTGGCATAACCGAGGCGCAACTGACGATAGGCAACGGCCGGGCTGACGGACAGCGTGTCCTGAAACAGGCGTTCCAACTGGCGCGAGGAGAGTTGCAGCCGATGCGCGATCGTCTCGACCGATAAGGGCTCGGCCACATGCTGCTCCATCAGGAGAATGGCGCGCCGCACCCGGTCGTCGCCGCCCGCCGTGCCGGTGGCTGCATGGGGCTGAGCGTCGCTGCCCTGCCGGCGGTTCTGGAGCTGGAGCACATGCAGGCTCTTCTGCGCGGCGGAGGCGCCGACATGGCGCTCGATCAGGAAGGCTGCCAGATCGGCAACGCCCGAGCCCCCCGCGCAGGTGATGCGGTCGCGGTCCACCATGAAGAGCTGGTCGGCTTCCGGCTTGATGTCGGGAAATTCGGCCTCGAAATCGGCATGGTGATACCAGGAAATGCAACAGCGCCGCCCGCGCATCAGCCCCGCGCGCGCCAGCACGAAGGAGCCGGTGCACACGCCCACCAGCGGCACGCCGGCGCTGGCGGCCGTGCGCAAATAGGCGATGGAGGCATCGTCCATCTGCTCTCCCGAATGGAGCAGGCCACCCACCACGACGATATAATCGAACTGTTTGGGGTCTGTGAGCGGCGCGGTGCGCGAGACCGTGACGCCACAGGACGAGCGGATCGGCTCGGGCCGGGCCGCCATCACGCTCCAGGAGCAGCGAATCGGGCGGGATCGGTCGCCTTCGTCGGCGGCCAGCCGTAGCGCGTCCATGAACAGCGACAGGGCCGAGATCGTGAACTGATGCGCCAGAAGAAAGCCGACCTTGAGCGAGGGCGTTTCGCAAGGCGTGGCGCGACCGAACGGCAGTCGTGACATGAAAGAATCCTCCCGTTTCGCCATGCTATGGGTTTGATCATGGCGAAAATAACGGCACGGGCCAAGCGTTTCCTTCGACCCTGGCTTGTGCGGCGCGAAAACGGAATGGATGCGTGAGGCCCGCCCTCAAGCAAAGGCGGGCCTCGTCAGTGTTCCCCTCAAGCCGCCATCTTCTGCCAGATGGAGGGTGGGATGGGCACGAGATTGCTTTCGAACTCGCGCGAGCAGCGCTCCCAGCTATAGGTCTCGGCATGGCGGCGGCAGCCGGCGCGGTCGATGGTGAGCGCTTGGAGCGCGGCCGAGCGCAGGTCTTCCGACAGGACCGCATGGGGCGTGCCGCCCACGATGTCCATCGGGCCGGGAACGGGGAGGGCGGCCACCGGGGTGCCGCAGGCGAGCGATTCCAGAACCACGAGGCCGAAGGTCTCGAAGCGCGAGGGGAAGACGAAGACGTCGGCCGCCGAGAAATGCTCGGCGAGCGCCCGGCCCGTTCGCCGGCCCAGGAAATGCGCCTGCGGGTAGCGGCTTTTCAGCCCGTCCAGCGATGGCCCGTCGCCCACCAGAACCTTGGAGCCCGGCAGGTCGAGCGTCAGGAAGGCGTCGAGATTCTTTTCCGGCGAGATGCGGCCGAGATAAAGAAAGATCGGGCGCGGCAGGGACAAAAAATCCGGGTCGAAGCCCGGTTCCTCGCGGCAAGGGGTGAAGAGGTCGGTATCCACCGCGCGGCCCCAGCGGCGGATGTTGTTGTATCCGCGCTCGGCGAGTTCGTGCTCCAGCGTCTCGGTCTGCACCATGATGCCGTTGCCGCCATTGTGGAACCAGCGCTGGAACCCGTAGGCCAGCGGCGAGCCGACGCCGATCCGCTTCTCGAAATAATCCCCGAAGCGCGTGTGGAAGGATGTGGTGAAGGGAATGCCGCGCCGGCGGCAATAATGGCGCGCGGCAAGGCCGATCGTGCCTTCCACCGGAATATGGATCGTGTCGGGCTGGAAGTCCTCGATGATCCGGCCGAGGCGGCGGCCGAGCGTCATGGCGAGGCGCACTTCGGGATAGCCGGGGGCTGGCAGGCTGGCGGAGAAGTCGGAGGGTGTGACCATCCGAACCTCGTGGCCGAAGCGCCTCAGCCATTCGGCCGTCGTGTCGAGCACGCGGACCACGCCATTGATTTGAGGGGGGGCTGCATCAGAAGCTATCAGAATACGCATGTCGCGCTCTTTCGGCCTGAGAAAATGCCGGTCCGATTCCTGCCGGACCTACGCAATGCTAGACCTTGCGCCAGATACTAGCGTCAAGACGCATCCGGGAGAAATGTTCGAGGTGTTCCGGTCATGAAGGTAATCGTTCTCGGCGGTGATGGATTCTGCGGCTGGGCGACCTCGCTCCACCTTTCGGCCGAAGGCCACGAGGTGACGATCGTGGACAATCTCGTGCGCCGGCGCACCGACGAGGAACTGGGTGTCCAGAGCCTCACCCCGATCCGTCCCATGCCCGAGCGGCTCCAGGCTTGGCGCGAAACGCGCAACTCGCCGATCGAGTTCGTGGAACTCGACGTCGCCAAGGATTACGACCGGCTGGAGGCGCTGTTCCGACGCGTCGCGCCGGACGCGATCGTTCATTTCGCCGAGCAGCGCGCCGCGCCCTATTCGATGAAATCGCCCTGGCACAAGCGCTACACGGTGGACAACAATGTCAACGCCACGAGCGCGGTGCTCTGCGCCATGGTGGAGGCCTGTCCCGAAGCGCATCTGGTGCATCTGGGCACGATGGGCGTCTATGGCTACGGCAAGACCAAGGGCATGACGATCCCCGAAGGCTATATCGAGGCGACGCTGCGCTCGGCCGGCCAGGAGGCCAATGTCGAGATTCTCTATCCCGTCGATCCCGGCTCGATCTACCATATGACCAAGACGCTGGATCAACTTCTGTTCCAGTATTACGCCAAGAATGACGGGCTCAAGATCACCGATCTGCATCAGGGCATCGTCTGGGGCACTTCGACGCCCGAGACCGATCTCGACGAACGCCTCGTCAACCGCTTCGACTATGATGGCGATTACGGCACGGTTCTGAACCGCTTCCTGATGCAGGCGGCCATCGGCCATCCGCTGACGGTGCATGGCTCGGGCGGTCAGACGCGCGCCTTCATTCATATCCGGGACACGGTGCGCTGCATCGCGCTTGCCATCCGCTCGGCGCCCGAGCGCGGCGCGCGCGTCCGCATTATGAACCAGATGACCGAAACCCACCGCGTGCGCGATCTCGCCGAGATGATTTCGCGCATGACCGGCGTTCCCGTGGAGCACCGCGACAATCCGCGCAACGAGATGGCGGAGAACGATCTCGTGGTCGCCAACGACACGCTGATCAAGCTGGGCCTGGAGCCGACGCGCCTGTCGGACGGCTTGATGGACGAGGTGGTGCGCGTGGCCGAGAAGCATCGCGAGCGCTGCGACACGAGCCGCATCGTCTGCTCCAGCCTCTGGATCAAGCCGCTCGCGGCGGAATAGGCCGGCATACCCTCGGGGGATTTCCGGCGACGCTGAGCGGGTCGGCAATTCGACCCTTGTTACAAAAAATGGGCCAGCCGAAGCCTGTCCGCTTCGGCTGGCCTTTGTTTCATTCCGCCGGGCGTCCCACCGCGCCGGAGGGCTCGCCGTCGCGCTCCACCCGGCGCAGGGCGCTGGGCACGATGCCGAGCGCGGCAAGGCCGGTGGCGCAGCCGAGCGCCGCGCCGATCGCATGATCGGGCACGAGACCGAAGATCACCGCCAGCAGCGCGACGCCCATGGACTGGCCGACGAGACGCGCGGTCGCCTGAATGCCGCTCGCGCCCCCGGAGCGCTCGCGCGGCGCGCTGGAAATCAGGATCTTGTTGTTGGGCGACTGGAACAGGCCGAAGCCGAGGCCGGCGAGCGCCAGACGCCAGATCAGATCGAGATTGCTCGGATTGGCGGGCAGCAGCGTCAGCGACAGGAGGCCCGAGGCGAAGATGGCAAGGCCCAGCGCGGAAAGGCGGCCGGGCTCGCGCATCCGATCCGCCAACCGGCCCGAGACGAAGGCGGCGAGTGCCGTCGTGATGGGCCAAGGCGTCATCAGAAGCCCGGTCTCGGACGCGCTGCGCCCGAGCGTGTCGTGCAGGAAGAAGGGCAGGGCGACGAAGGCCAGCATCTGCGCGGCGAAGGAGAGGATCGAAGTCGTGGCCGAGAGCGCGAAGATGGGACGGCGCAGGAGGTCGATCGGCAGCATGGGCGCGGGCAGCGAAAGCTGCGTGCGCGTGAAGACGATGCCGACGAGGATGCCGGCCCCGATCAGCGCCAGCGCCAGCAGGGGCCCTTCCGAATGGCCGAGCGCGTTGACGCCCGAAATCACGAGGCCGAAGGTCGCGGCGCTGAGCAGCGTGCTGCGCAGGTCGAAGCGCTCGCCCGACAGGGGCGTGGCGGGCAGCGTGCGCGCGCCCACCAGAAGCGCCACGAGGCCGATCGGCACATTCACCAGAAACAGCGCCTGCCAGGGCGCAACGGCGAGGATCAGGCCGGCGATGGTCGGCCCCGTCGCGGAGGCGACGCCGACAATGACCGCGACATTGCCCACCGCCCCGCCCAGCATGGCGCGCGGAAAGATGAAGCGCACCAGCGCGATATTGACGGACATGATGCCGGCCGCCCCGAGGCCCTGCACGGCGCGCGCGGCGATCAGCAGGTCGAGCGAGTTCGACACCGCGCAAAGCAGCGAGGAGACGGTGAACAGCGCCAGCCCACTGAGGTAGACGCGCTTGTAGCCGATGATCTCGCCGAGCTTGGCCAGCGGCAGGAGCACCATGGTGACGGCGAGCTGGTAGGCATTGACGATCCAGACCGCATCGGCCGGCTGGATGCCGAAATCGCTGGTGATGGGCGGCAGCGCGATATTGGCGATCGCTCCGTCGAGCACGCCCACGAAGAGCGTCAGCGCCACGGTCGCGAAAGCGAGCGAGCGCTGGGGTTGGGGAAGTCCGTCGGCTGGCTGCATGGGGAATGATCCGCGAAGGTTTGACCTCGCGGGTCGCGTCGCGGCCCGTGGGGCGTCAGATGTAAGCGTCAGATATAAAGGCTGACGCGATGCGTCCAGATCGGACACACCGCCCGCAGCCGGAAAGCGGCCGGCCCGTGGGTCAGGCGGCCTCGTCGCGGCTGATGGTCTGGATCACCTCGAAGCCCTCGAATTCGGGATGGCCGAGATAAAGCGGCCTGGTGCCACCCGCGCCGCGATGCGAGGCACGAAAGGCCTCCGAGCGCGTCCAGCCTTCGAAATCCTCCCGGCTCGCCCAGATCGTGTGGGAGGAATACAGGTGATGGTCCTCCCGCTCCGGGCCTTTCAGGAGGTGGAATTCGACGAAGCCGGGCACCTCGTTCAGATGCGATTCCCGGTTCTTCCACAGCGTCTCGAAATCCTCCGCCGCGTCCTTGATGACCTTGAAGCGGTTCATGGCGATATACATCGTTTGGCTCCGGCTGGTGCTGCGGGTCTCACATAGGGCAGACCGCCCGTGGCCCAAGTCCGTGTCGGTTCCTGCCCCATCCTCGCGCGATCGTGAGGACCGGCAAAACTTCGATAACCCTACGCAAACCTTTCCATGTCCTTTATGAGGCGGACTGACGACCTTATGCGAGCGCCCATGGCTGCCCCTTGTTCGTGGGATGGCCGGGCCTTTTGCGGCGCTCGCGAGCGAACACTAGATATGGGAACAGCCATTTTGCGCGTCCTCCACACACTGAAAGCCGCGGCGCTGGGTGCCGCCGTTCTCCTTTCGGCCTCGCCCGCTTTCGCGCAGGCCTGCGGCAACGGCCCCGGCGGCTTTCCGACCTGGCTCGAAAGCTTCAAGCGTCAGGCCGCCTCGCAAGGCATTTCGCAGAACACGCTCCAGACCGCGCTCGGCGGCGTCACCTATGACAGCAAGGTCATCGGCCTCGACCGCAACCAGAAGAGCTTCAAGCTCTCGCTGGACCAGTTCATGGAGCGCCGCGCACCCTCGTCCTTCGTCAAGAAGGGCAAGGGCATCATCGCGCAGAACCGCGATCTCCTGAATCGGATCGAGCAGCGCTTCGGCGTCCAGAAGGAAATCCTCGTCGCGATCTGGGGCATGGAAACGGGCTTCGGCGCCAATTCCGGCAACATGAACATCTTCCGCTCGCTCGCGACCCTGTCCTACGACTGCCGCCGCTCGGACTTCTTCACGGAAGAACTCCTGGCCGCGCTTCAGATCGTCGAGCGGGGTGACAAGAAGGCGTCCGACATGAAGGGCGCCTGGGCCGGCGAGATCGGCCAGACGCAGTTTCTGGCCAAGAACTACCTGCGCTACGCCGTGGATTTCGACGGCGACGGCCGGCGCGACCTCATCCGCTCCAAGGCGGACGTTCTGGCCTCCACCGCCAATTTCCTCAAGCAGCACGGCTGGATCGCGGGCGCGGGCTACAATCCGGGCGAGCCGAACTTCGCGCGTCTGGAAGACTGGAACCGTGCCGTGGTCTATCAGCAGGGCCTCGCGCTCTTCGCCTCCAAGCTCGCGAACTGAAGTCGGCCTGTCGCCCGTCTTTCGCGCGGCGAGGGCGGGCGACGCGGACGCGCTTCTTCGCATCCGCACGAGTGTGACCGAAAACGCCCTGTCGATCGCAGAAATGGCCGCGATCGGCCCGACATCAGACGCTCTGGCCGCGATGCTGCGCGGCGAGCCGCCCTGCCCTTGGAAACGGCCGCGGCCAGCTGCGCCTGCGACTTTGACCGCCATGGCTGGGCACGGGATGGCTCGGCCGGGCCGGGCGATGTCGGCATGGTCGAGCGACGGCCGGCCGGTCAGTCCGCATCGAGTTCGGGATAGCGACGGAAAATGCCGTTCTCGTTGAACGGGATGCGCCGGGAACTCGCGAGGTAGCGGGCGACGGGGGGATGTTGCGCGACCCGGTTTCGGATGTCCCAAATGTGCCGGTAGCGGCTTTCGATGTTCACCATCCGCCGGGGGAAGGCATAGCGCAGCCCTTCCAGCACCTGAAACAGGCCGAGATCGGCTTGGCTCATGCGCTCGCCTACGAGCCAGCCGGAGCGCTGGGGATTGCCGGCGGCAATGCTCTCGAACCAGCCGAGAAATTTGGGGATACGCTCTTCGCGGAACTCCTGAGAGCGCCGCCGGGCTTCGAGGGTCTGGTCCTCGTAGTAGAGGCCGACGCCCATCGGGTGATGCGTGTCATGCGCCTCCGCCACGAGATCGGCCGTGGTGAGGGCGATCGAGCGCGCGAAGAGCCGGTCGCTCTCGTCCTGCGGCGCGAGCCCCAGTTCCTCGGCGCAATAGCTGCTGATTTCGGCCGCCTGCGACACGAGACGATTTCCGTGGATCAGGAACGGCGGCGCGAAGGGGCGTCGCTCGGCCTTTTCCATCAGCCGCATCATGGCCGCAACCCCGCCGCCTTCGGCGTCTGCCAAGCGCGCGACATCGCGATAATCGGCCTCGGCCGCTTCCAGAACGAGGCGCGGAAATTCGCCGCGTCCCTGAATTTGCGGCCAGTAATAAAGATCGAACCGTTGGCCCATCATAAAGCCTCCCATGATGGGCCGCCAATGCGCAGCCGGCGGGCCGGGTTGCAGGGGGAGTCGCCCGTATCAGGCAGTTCTCGTCAAAGGAAGGGGCGAATTCCCTAAGCTTAGAATTGCTTATCACAAGATGCCTGAAATTACGACAGCACTGCTGACCGATCAAAATGTCATCATAATGCTGCTGGACAGAGCCATATCGGATATGATTGAAGGCCCGCTTCCAGGCCGTCAGCCGGCCACATTCCGGGGAGGTTCTCCTTTGACGATTCATGTCCGCACCCTTCTGGGCGCCGCTTCGCTGGCCGCTCTCATGGCCATGGGCTCGGCCCATGCCGCCACGCTTAACGTGCAGAATGGCGGCGACGTCACCTCGCTCGACCCGCAGCAGATGTCGGGCGACTGGGAAAACCGCGTGGCGGGCGATATTTTCGAAGGGCTCGTGACGGAAGACGCACAGGCGCACCCCATCCCCGGCATGGCGGAAAGCTGGACGATCTCGGACGACGGCCTCGTCTACACGTTCAAGCTGCGCGACGGCGTGAAGTGGTCGGACGGCGAGCCGGTCAAGGCGTCGGACTTCGTCTTTGCCTTTCAGCGCCTGATGGACCCCAAGCGCGCGGCGAAATACGCCTATCTCCAGTACCCGATCAAGAACGCGCAGGCGATCAACAAGGGCAAGCTGGACGATATGAGCCAGCTCGGCGTCAAGGCGCTGGACGACAAGACGCTTCAGATCACGCTGGAAAACCCGACGCCCTTCTATCTCGGCGCGCTCACCCACTACACCGCCTATCCGCTGCCCGAGCATGTGGTGAAGGCCAAGGGCGATGCCTGGGTGCAGGTCGGCAACATCGTCACCAACGGCCCGTACAAGCCGGTGGAATGGGTGCCGGGCAGCTACGTGCTGACCGAAAAGAATCCGAACTGGTACGACACCGCCTCGCTGAAGATCGACGGCACCAAGTTCTTCACGCTCGAAGACCTGCCGGCCGGCCTGCGCCGCTATCGCGCGGGCGAGTTCGACATTCTGACCCAGTTCCCCGGCGACCAGTACAAGTGGCTGCAGGAGAACATGCCGGGCCAGGCGCATGTGACGCCCTTCGCCGGCCTTTATTATTACGTCCTGAACAGCTCCAAGCCGCCGCTCGACAATGCCAATGTGCGCAAGGCGCTGTCCATGGCCGTGGTGCGCGAGGCGATCGGCCCGCAGATTCTGGGCACCGGCGAATTGCCCGCCTATAGCTGGGTTCCGCCCGGCATCGCCAATTACGAGGGCGGCCCGGCCTATGTCGAGTGGAAGGACATGCCGCAGGGCCAGAAGATCGCGGAAGCCAAGAAGCTCCTGGAAGCGGAAGGCTATGGCCCGTCCAACCCCTTGAAGCTCCAGCTGCGCTACAACACGGACGAGAACCACAAGCGCGTCGCCGTCGCCATCGCTTCCATGTGGAAGCCGCTCGGCGTCGAGGTTGAACTCGTCAACAGCGAGGTGAAGGTTCACTACGCCGATCTGCGCGCCGGCGAGTTCCAGGTCGGCCGCGCGGGCTGGCTGGCCGATTACGACGATCCGACCAACTTCCTCGACCTGCTCAAGGGCGGGATCGAGATGAACTACGGCAAGTGGAAGAACGCCGAATACGACAAGCTGCTCGATCAGGCCCAGACGACGCTCGATCTCAAGGCGCGCGCCGGCCTCCTGAAGCAGGCCGAGACCATCGCCCTCAAGGACTCGGCGGCGATCCCGATCTACTACTATGTCACCAAGAACGTCGTTTCCCCGAAGATCTCCGGCTTCGAGGACAATGTGAAGGACATTCACCGCACGCGCTGGCTCTCCAAGGCCGAGTAAGGCTCAGGACCAGTGAGGGGAGGGCGCTGTGCGCTCTCTTCTCGCGCCGCGCGAAGCGGGACCGGCGGCTGCCGATCGATCGGGCGGCCACGGAGCCGAGCCAGGGCCGCTTCTTCTTCGGCGCGATGCCGCGCTTCTTGCCCTTTCAGGCCACCTTCGCGGGCCTCCCGGGCCGAGCTTCATATCTGGAAAACGACGCATCCCGCTGCGCGGCCACCATCCCGCCGCACCGGCCGATGCCCTTTTGGAAACCTTTGAGCGATGCTGTCCTTCGCCCTTCGGCGTCTTCTGACGTCGATCCCGGTGGTGCTGATCGCGGTCACCGCCTGCTTCTTCATTCTGCGACTGGCGCCGGGCGGCCCGTTCGATCAGGAACGCGCCCTGCCGCCCGACATTCTGGCCAATCTGCGCGCCCACTACAATCTCGACCTGCCGCTGTTCCAGCAGTACCTCATGTATCTGGGCGGCCTCCTGCGGGGCGATCTCGGCCCCTCCTTCGTCACCAAGGACTTCACGGTCGGCCAGCAGATCCTCATCGGCCTGCCCTATACGCTGGTGCTCGGCGGCTCTGCCTTTCTGGTGGCGCTCGTGGTCGGCACCGTTGCCGGCGTCTATGGCGCGCTGCATCAGAACAAGGCGTCCGACTACTGGATCGCCGGCATCATCATGATCGGCGTCGTGGTGCCCAACTTCCTCGTGGCCCCGATCCTTCAGCTCCTCTTCGGCATCAAGCTCGGCTGGTTGCCGGTGGGCGGCTGGGGCGACGGGTCCTGGCCGCATCTCGTCTTGCCGGTCTTCGTGCTCGCCTTTCCCCATGCGGGCCGCATCTCGCGCCTCATGCGCGGCTCGATGATCGAAGTGTTGAACTCCAACTATATCCGCACCGCGCGGGCCAAGGGCGTCGGGGCCCGGCTCATGGTGACGCGCCACGCCATCAAGCCGGCGCTCACCCCGGTCGTCTCCTATCTCGGCCCCGCCGCCGGCCATCTCCTGACCGGTTCCATCGTTGTGGAGCAGATCTTCGGCATTCCCGGCATCGGCCGCTACTTCATCCAGGCCGCCCTGAACCGCGACTATGGCATGGTTCTGGGAACGGTCGTCTTCTACATGGTGCTGATCGTGGTTCTGAATCTGCTCGTCGATCTCGCCTATGCCTGGCTCGATCCGAGGGTGCGCGCCCGATGACCCTTTACGTCGACAAGCGCGAGGCGCTCGAACCCTTCGTGAACCACGAGACGGAAGCCCTTCACGGCAAGCCGCGCTCGCTGATGCTCGACGCCATGCGCCGGTTCCGCTCCAACAAGGCGGCCATGTTCTCGCTGGCCGTTCTCGTCTTCATCGTGCTGGCGGCCGTGATCGGCCCCTGGCTCATTCCTTTCGACTACGAAACGCCGGACTGGGCCGCCTTCCGCGCCCCGCCCTCGATCGAGACGGGGCACTATTTCGGCACCGACCAGAACGGGCGCGACCTTCTCGCCCGCACGCTCTACGGCACGCGCGTCTCGCTTCTCGTGGCGCTGATCGCCACCAGCGTCTCGGTCGTCGTCGGCATTCTCTACGGCGCGACGGCGGGGTTCCTCGGCGGGCGCATCGACGCGGCCATGATGCGCTTCGTCGATGTCATGTACGCGCTGCCCTACATCCTCTTCGTCATCCTTCTGATGGTGATCTTCGGGCGCAACGTCTATCTGCTCTTTGCCGCCATCGGCCTTCTGGAATGGCTGACCATGGCGCGCATCGTGCGCGGGCAGACGCTTTCGCTGAAGGAGCGGGAATTCGTGGAAGCGGCGCGCGCTTCGGGCGTCTCGTCCTTCGCCATCATCCGCCGCCATATCGTGCCCAATCTCGTCGGCCCGGTGGTGATCTTCGCGACCCTCACCATCCCCGAGATCATCGCGACGGAAAGCTTCCTGTCCTATCTCGGCTTCGGCGTTCAGGAGCCGCTGACCTCGCTCGGCACGCTCATCTCCGAAGGGGCGGACACGCTGGAGATCATGCCCTGGCTGCTTCTCTTCCCCGGCGGCGTCCTCGTCTCGCTTCTGCTCTCGCTCGCCTTTATCGGCGACGGGCTGCGCGATGCCTTCGATCCGAAGGACCGGTAATCCCATGACACCAGACACACCCACACCCGTCCTGTCCCTGTCGAACTACTCGATCCGCTTCGCCACGCCCGATGGCGAGGTGCAGGCGGTCAGCGATCTCAGTTTCGACGTCCATCCCGGCGAGACGCTGGCGATCGTCGGAGAATCGGGCTCGGGCAAGTCGCAGACTTTCAATGGCGTCTTCGGGCTTCTGGCCAAGAACGGGCGCACCGAAGGCTTGGCGAAGCTGGAGGGCACGGACCTTCTGACGCTGCGCGCGCGCGATCTCGACCGCGTGCGCGGGCGCGACATGGCCATGGTCTTCCAGGACCCGATGACCGCGCTCAACCCGGTCCTCAAGATCAAGCGGCAGCTGGCCGAGACGCTGGAAGTCCACAAGGGCCTGAAGCGGCGCGCGGCGGAAGCCGAGGCGCTGGCGATGCTGAAGCGCGTCGGCATTCCCGACGCCGAGCGGCGCATCGAGCAATATCCGCACGAATTGTCGGGCGGCATGCGCCAACGCGTCGTGATCGCCATGGCGCTTCTCTGCCGGCCCAAGGTCATCGTCGCCGACGAGCCGACGACGGCTCTGGACGTCACCATTCAGGCGCAGATCCTGGACCTTTTCGCGGAGCTGACGGGCGACAAGACGGCGCTGGTTCTCATCACGCATGATCTCGGCGTGGTGGCGGGCGTCGCCGATCGCATCGCCGTCATGTATGCCGGGCGCATCGTGGAGGAGGGGCGCGTGGAGGATGTTTTCGCCGCGCCCGCCCATCCCTATACGGCCGCGCTGCTCGGCTCCATCCCGCGTGTGGACCGGGACGCCGGGGCCGTCGAGCCCATTCCCGGGCGCCCGCCCAACCTGATCCGCCCCCCATCCGGCTGCGCCTTCCATCCGCGCTGCGGCTTTGCGGTGGATCGCTGCAAGGCCGAGCGCCCGCCTTTGGAGCGTGTGGCGCGCGAGGGCGCGGGGCCGCGCCGGGCCGCCTGCTGGCGCGCCTTCGTGGACGCCGCCAAGGGCACGGCCGCGCAAGGAGACCTCGCCCATGTCTGAGATCAAGACGGAATTCCTCGACGTTCGTCATCTCTCGACCGAGTTCAAACTCAAGGGCAAGGGCTTCTTCCCGAAGGTTCAGACGGTGAAGGCCGTGCGCGACGTGTCCTTCACGGTGCGCGAGGGCGAGACGCTCGGCATCGTCGGCGAGTCCGGCTGCGGCAAGTCCACGCTGGGCCGCTCGATCCTGCGGCTGGTCGAGCCGACCGCCGGTCAGGTCGTCTGGCAGGGGCGCAATCTCGCCGAACTCTCCGAGGCCGAGATGCGCCGGGCCCGGCGCGACCTCTCGATCATCTTTCAGGACCCGATCGCCTCGCTCGACCCGCGCATGACGGTGGGCGAGATCATCGCCGAGCCGCTGCGCGTCGCCGAGCCCGGCCTGTCGCGCGCGGAGCGCCGCGCGCGGGTGGAAAAGGTCATGGGCGAGGTCGGGCTGGTCTCCGACATGATCAATCGCTACCCGCATGAATTCTCGGGCGGGCAGGCGCAGCGCATCGGCATCGCGCGCGCCATCATCACCGAGCCCAAGCTCATCGTCTGCGACGAGCCGGTCTCGGCGCTCGATGTCTCGATCCAGGCGCAGATCGTCAATCTTCTGGCCGACTTGCGCCGGCGGCGCGGCCTGACGCTGCTCTTCATCAGCCACGATCTCTCGGTCGTGCGCCTCGTCTCGGACCGTATCCTCGTGCTTTATCTCGGCCGCGTGGTCGAGGAGGGGACGCGGGCCGAGGTCTTCGAGAATCCCGCGCATCCTTATGCGCGGGCGCTTCTCTCGGCCGCGCCGATCCCGGACCCGGCCATCGCGCGCACGCGCCGGCGCACCGTCCTGCAAGGCGATCCGCCGTCGCCGGTCAACCCGCCGTCCGGCTGCGCCTTCCGCACGCGCTGCCCGATTGCCGAAAGCGTCTGCGCCGAAGTTCCGCCGGAACTCGCGTCCGTCTCCGACACGCACCGCGCCGCCTGCCATTTCGCGGGCGAAGAGGCCGCCCGGCGGATGAAAGCGAAGGAAGCGTCGGGGCTGGTGGCTTTGGCGGGGTGAGTGCGGAGCCGAAGGCCATCGAAGCTTGATGCCTTAAAAGGCCTTCGGCAATCCGGCTTGTTTCAAGATCGCATTGGCCGTGTGCCGACTGGCGACGCCGATCTGAACGGGAAACGAATGGTTCGTGACCGGACTATGCCAGATTTCGTGGCTGCCCTTCCCCTGTCGCAGGAGATGGCAACCTGCCGCCAGAAGGAGGTGGCGAAGGTCTCGGTCGAAGGTTCTGGGTGCCATCAAGCGGCCGCAGCATGAGACCCGATATCCTGCAGGACGCTCAATTGCAGGAAGACGGAGGACGGGTCGAGACCCGGATGATTGTCCGGCAGGAGATCGGCGGCCATTTCCGACAGGCGAACCAAAAGAAGGTCGAGGCTTTCGGCTTCCGCCGTCATGGGAACGGCATCGCAGGTGCCGACCCACACATCCGCCTCTTCGTCCCGAAAGGCCGTTACCGTGAAGATGGTCGGGCGCTGGCTCATGGTGCGATCCTCATGAAAACGGCTCCGAAGATAGAAACTTCGGAGCCGCAATCCTAGAGCCGTTCAGTCGTCGGGCGATCAGGCCGCCATCATCTCCGCTTCCGGCGTCTTCGCGCCGGTCATCAGCGCCACGGCGTCGGACATGGAGATGGACTTCGGGTCCACCACGCAGAGGCGCTTGGACAGGCGGTGGATGTGGATGCGGTCGGCGATCTCGAAGACATGGGGCATGTTGTGCGAGATGAGCACGATGGGCAGGCCCCGCGAGCGCACTTCGAGGATGAGGTCGAGAACCTTGCGGGACTCCTTCACGCCGAGCGCGGCGGTGGGCTCATCGAGGATCAGCACCTTGGAGCCGAAGGCGGCGGCGCGGGCGACCGCCACGCCCTGACGCTGGCCGCCCGAGAGCGTTTCCACCGCCTGGTCGATGTTCTGGATCGTCATGAGGCCGAGTTCGGAGAGCTTCTCACGGGCGATCTTGCGCATCTTGGGCTTGTCGAGCATCCGCAGCCATTGGCCGAGCGGGCCGGTGCGGCGGATTTCGCGCCCCAGGAACATGTTGTCGGCGATCGAGAGGGCCGGCGACAGCGCGAGCTGCTGGTAGACCGTCTCGATGCCGGCGTCGCGCGCGGCCTGCGGGTTGGCGAAGGAGACCGGCTTGCCGTCGAGAAGGATTTCGCCGGCGTCCGGCGTCACCGCGCCGGACAGGGCCTTGATCAGGGTCGACTTGCCGGCGCCGTTGTCGCCGATCACGGCGAGGATTTCGCCGGGATAGAGGTCGAAATCGGCGTTGTCGATGGCCACCACGCGGCCATAGCTCTTGCGAAGATTGCGGGCGCGCAGAACGGGTTGGGTGCCGAGATGGGACATGGTCAGGCCGATACCTTCCGGATCCACTGATCGGCCGCGACGGCCGCGATGATGAGGGCGCCCACGGTGAGGCGGGTCCATTGCGGGTCGGTGCCGTAGATGCGCAGGCCCATGGCGAAGACGCCGACGATGAGAGCGCCGACCAGCGTTCCGATCACCGAGCCGCGACCGCCGAAGAGCGAGGTGCCGCCGATGACCACCGCCGTGATGGCCTGGATATTCGCTTCATAGCCCGAAGTCGGCGAGACCGAGCCGATGCGCCCGATCAGGGCCCAGCCGGCGAAGGCGCAGATCAGCCCGGATACGGCGTAGACGGAGATCAGAACCTTGTTGGAGCGGATGCCCGACAGGCGCGCCGCGTCCTCGTCGTCGCCAATGGCGTAGACATGCCGGCCCCAGGCCGTGTTGTTGAGGATGTAGTAGAAGAGCGCGACGAGCAGCAGGACGGACACCACCGCATAGGTGAAGACCGCGCCGCCGATCTGGAACGTGTTGCCGAGGAACTGGAGAAGCGGAGCGGCCGCTTCCACGTCCTGCGCGCGGATCGTGGCGTTCTGCGTGTAGATGAAGTTCACCGCCTCGAACACGAACCACATGCCGAGCGTCACGATGAAGGGCGGCAGGCGCACCTTGGCGACCAGAACGCCGTTGATCGCGCCGCACAGCGTGCCGACCGCAAAGCCGATCAGGAGCGCGAGCGGGGCGGGAACGCCGTTCACCACGGCGAGATTGCCCATGATGACCGAGGACAGGACCATGATCGCGCCGACCGAGAGGTCGATGCCGGCGGTCAGGATGATCAGCGTCTGCGCGACGCCGACGATGCCGACGATCGCCACCTGCTGAAGGATCAGCGTCATGGTGAAGGCGTTGAAGAAGCGCCCGCCGATCAGCGATCCGAAAATGCCGATGCCGACCAGAAGCACGATCACCGGCACCATGGTCGGGTTGCCGTGCAGGAAATGCTGGAGATGCTGAAGGGGCGTGCGCTTGTGTCCGCTGAACTCGGCGACGCGCGTGTCGCTCTTGTTCAGCTGGGACTCGAATTCGCTGCCCTTGGGAGTGGTCGTCTCGCTCATGCGCCAAGGCCTCCGGAAGGGTGTGAGATCGCTCGAAGCGGGGCTAGCGCCCCGAGCCCCCGCTATCCTTCAAGACGCGTCCCGAATCGAACGGGACCGAGCGCCTCGACCGATCCGGGGCACGCCGTCAAAGGAGGAGGGGACCAAGGGGCATCGGCCCCTTGGCAAAGGTTGCGGGGGAGCGAACGCCCCCCGCGATGGGCGCTCTTAGCCCCAGCAGGCCTTGGACGCGGCGGCCGAGTCCATGGACTTCACGCCGTCCACCGGCTTGTCGGTGACGAGATCGACGCCCGTGTTGGTGATGTCGAGACCGGCCGAGGCTTCCGGCTTCTTGCCCGATTCCGCGAAGGTCTTGACGGCTTCGACGCCCATCGCAGCCATTTTCAGCGGATACTGCATGGAGGTCGCGCCGATGACGCCGGCCTTGACGTTGGCGATGCCGGGGCAGCCGCCGTCCACCGAGACGATCGTCACCTTGTCGGCGACGCCCAGGCTCTTGAGAGCCTCGTAGGCGCCGGCGGCGGCCGGCTCGTTGATCGTGTAGACGAGGTTGATCGAAGGATCCTTCTGAAGAAGATTCTCCATGGCCTGACGGCCGCCTTCCTCGTTGCCGTTGGTGATGTCGTGGCCGACGATGCGCTTGTCGCTTTCGTCACCGACGATGGCCTTGTCCTTCACGTCGATGCCGAACCCTTCCATGAAGCCCTGGTCGCGCAGGACGGCGACGGAGGGCTGCTGCGGGGTGAGGTCGAGGAAGGCGATCTTGGCGTTGGCCGCTTCCGCGCCCATCTTGGCCTTGGCCCACTGGCCGATCAGCACGCCGGCTTCGTAATTGTCGGTGGCGAAGGTCGCGTCGGCCGAGTTCAGCGGCTCCAGCGGCGTGTCCAGCGCGATCACGATGAGGCCCGCGTCGCGCGCCTTCTTGACGGCGGGCACGATGCCCTTGGTGTCGGACGCGGCGATCAGAATGCCCTTGGCACCGCCCGCGATGCAGCTTTCGATCGCCTGCACCTGGCTGTCGGAATCGCCGTCGACGCGGCCGGCATAGGACTGCAGCTTGATGCCGAGTTCCTTGGCTTTGGCCTCGGCGCCTTCCTTCATCTTGACGAAGAACGGGTTGGTGTCGGTCTTGGTGATGAGACAGACGGTCATCGGGCTCTGGGCCGAGGCCGAGCCGGACAGCGCGAGAAGACCGAAGGCGCCCACGGCGGCGGACGCAAAGAGATGACGCAGATTCACCAGAAACCCTCCCGAGAATGACCAGCCGCTCTCCGGGCTGGCCCGAACCGGCCTCCTCGCCGTGTTCGAATAGCTGGATCAGACACGATCTCGAACGGGCTGTCAATCAATAACTCACCGAGATTTATTTATTGACAGTTCGGCAAAGTCTCCGTCATGGTCGCGTCACGAACCCGCAGGGACAGGGCGGGCGTCGACGGGGAGGGTCGACAGGTGGTGATGGAAATGTCGACGTCGGTGGCAGATAGCCGGACGGCCGAGCGGGACGAGTCCCTTCGAGGATCGAACCAGGCGGGCCTGCGCGCTCATAATGAGCGCGCCGTGCTGTCGCTCATCCGCCGCCATGGAGAATTGGCGAAATCCGAGATCGCGCGTTTGTCGCGCCTCTCGCCGCAGACGGCCTCCGTGATCATGCGCTCGCTGGAAGCGGACGGGCTGGTTCTGGCGGGCGAGCCGCGTCGCGGGCGCGTCGGCCAGCCCTCCGTCCCGATGCGTCTCAACCCGGACGGGGCCTTCGCCTTCGGCCTCAAGCTCGGCCGGCGCACCAGCGAAATGGTGCTGATGGATTTCGTCGGCCGCGTGCGCGAAAGCCGGGCGATTCTCTATCGCTTTCCGCGCCGTGCCGAGGTGATGCGCTTCGTGGAGGAGGCGAGCACCGAGCTGCGCCAGTCGCTCGGCCCGGCCCTGCGGCGGCGCATCGTCGGCCTGGGCGTCGGGATGCCCTATGAAATCTGGTCCTGGGCGGAGGCGAACGGCGCGCCGCCCGGCGAGATGGACGAGTGGAGCACGGTGGATTTCGGCGCGGAGCTGGAGCGCGCCACCGGCGAAGCCGTGTTCATCGCCAATGACGTGACCGCCGCCTGCGGCGCTGAACAGGCCTTCGGTACCGACGTCTCGGCCAATTTCGTGTATTTCTTCGTCGGCGCCTTCGTGGGCGGCGGCATCGTCATGGACGGGGCGCTGGTGCCCGGCCGGGTCGGCAATGCCGGCGCGCTGGGCTCCATGCCCGTGCCGACGCGGCTCGGCGAGCGCCGTCAGCTCATCCATGTCGCCTCCGTGCATGTGCTGGAGCGCATGGTGGAAGCCTCCGGGCGCTCGGCGGTCGAACTCTGGCGGCACGAGGCGGACTGGACGGGGCTGGGGCCGCTTCTGGACGAGTGGGTCGAAACATCGGCCGAAGGGCTCGCCTATGCGATCGCCTCCTCGCTGGCGGTCTATGATTTCGAGCGCGCGGTGATCGACGGCAGTTTCCCGCCGCCTGTGCGCGCTCGTCTCGTGGAGGCGACACGCGCGGCCTTGGAGCGCTTCGACTTTCAGGGCCTCCAGCCGATCGCGGTCACGCAAGGCTCGATCGGCCGCTCGGCGCGCGAGGTCGGCTCGGCGAGCCTGCCCTTCTTCGCCAAGTTCCTTCTGGATCACCGCGTGCTTCTGGCCGAGCGGTAAGCGCCGCTGGGCTCAAACGGGTGTCTTTGGCTCGGCCGGGCGCACGCGCAGGATCGAGCCGTCCGCCGCCTCGATCACGACCGGGGCGCCGGCGGCGAGGTCCGGCCCTTCGGCGCTCCACCAGCCATCGTCCACCGCCACGCGCCCGCGCCCGTTGCGGATTTCCTCGCTGACCACGGCCCGCCGCCCGACGAGCCGCGCCGTGCGCTCGTTCAGCGGCGCCTCGCCCGCCGGCTTGGCGCGGCGCCCATAGAGCCGATGGCCGAGAAGGGTGGCGACGCCCGTCACCAGCGCGAAGCCAATCCATTGGCTCTGCCAGCTGAAGGCGGGCAGCCAGAGCGCGTTGATGCCGATGACCAGCGCGCCGATGCCGGGAAACAGGAGATAGACACCCGGCAGGAGAAGCTCTCCCATGAGCAGCGCGAGGCCCGCGATCAGCCAGGCATAGCTCAACGTGAACCCATCCATTCCGATTACGCCCCGGCGCGTGGGGGAACGGTGGCGGGCGGACGCCGCGTGCTGGCCTGCGGCACGGCGGAGGCAGGCGCGGCGTCGGGAAAGCTCGCACGGGCCAATTCCGCGATGCCGCCGATCGAGCCGATCAGCGAGGAGGCTTCCAGCGGCATGAAGACGACGCGTTGATTGGGCGCGGAGGCGATCTTGGCCAGCGCCTCGGTGTAGCGCTGCGCCACGAAATAATTGATCGCCTGCACGTCGCCCGCCGCAATGGCTTCGGAGACCATGCGCGTCGCCTTGGCTTCGGCTTCCGCCAGTCGCTCGCGCGCTTCGGCCTCGCGATAGGCGGCCTCGCGCTTGCCTTCGGCTTCCAGAATCTGCGCCTGCTTCTCGCCCTCGGCGCGCAGGATCTTGGCGTTGCGCGCGCCTTCGGCCTCGAGGATTTCGGCCCGCTTCTCGCGCTCGGCCATCATCTGCCGCGCCATGGAATCCACGAGATTCTTCGGCGGGTTGATGTCCTTGATCTCGATACGCGTGATCTTGATGCCCCAGCCATGGGCCGCCTGATCCACCACGCGCAGGATGCGCTCGGAGATCGTGTCGCGGTTGGACAGGAGGTCGTCGAGGTCCATCGAGCCCATGACCGAGCGCAGATTGGTCATGACGAGATTGAGGATGGCATATTGCAGGTTCGACACCTCGTAGGCCGCCGAGGAGGCGTCGAGAATCTGGTAGAAGGCGACGCCATCGGCGGCGACGGAGGCGTTGTCGCGGGTGATGACCTCCTGCGTCGGGACGTCGAGCACCTGCTCCATCATGTTCATCTTGTGCCCGATCCGCTCCACGAAGGGCGTGATGAGGTTGAGGCCGGGCGTCAGCGTGCGCACGTAGCGGCCGAAGTTCTCGACCGTGTAATTATAGCCCTGCGGCACGATCTTCACCGTCGAGGCAAGCACGAAGAGCACCGCCACGACGACAACCACGACCAGAATGCTGCCAGGTCCGAACCCGAGTTGCGCCAAGCCGTCCATCTCGCCTCCCTTGCTTCTTGCAAAGGGACTTTAGGCCCTGACGCCGCCGGGTCGAGCGAATTCCATGCGCTGGTGGAAGAAGGAACCCGCGCCAGCAGGCCGGAGCACCGGCGCGGGTTCCCTCATGCTGCGATGCGCCTGAGCGCGGTTTGCCTACTCGACTTCGTGGATGCGCCCGTCCGTGTAAGGCTTGTAGGCCGTGCCTTTCGCCTGGAGATAGGCGATCACGGCGTCCTCCATGTTGGGGCCGTAGTCGTAGGCATTCTGAGCCTTTTCGGCGAAGACCTTGTAGCCGTCTCCACCTTGGCGCAGGAAGTTGTTGGAGACGACCGTATAGGTGGCCGCCGGATCGATCGGCACCCATTCGCCCGCGGCATTCTTGACGCGCACGGCCTTGATGCGATCGACGCCCGCCTGCCCCTTGCGCGACCAGTCGAACTGGAGGCCCGCCACCTGCGGGAAGCGACCGGCGCCGTCCTCCACCTGGCTGACGCCGTTTTCCAGCGCGGCCTTGATGTCCGCTCCGGTCAGCTGGAAGGTCGCGATCGTGTTCTGGAACGGCAGGACGGTGAGAATCTCGCCCATGGTCACGTCGCCCGCGTCGATCGAGGCGCGCACATTGCCGCCATTGCCGATGGCGATGGTGACGCCCTGATCCTTGGTGCGGTCGAGAAGCGCATCGGCGACGAGATTGCCCATGGCGCATTCGGCCTTCCGGCAGACCTCGCGCGTGCCGTCGATCGGCTCCGCCGTCTGGGCGACGACCTTATTGCGGATTTCCGCCAGAGGCTTGGCAAGCTCCGCGACACGCGCCACGAAGCTTGCGTCCTCCGGCACGGAGGCATCGAGCAGGATCGGCGCGCCTTCCGCCTTGGTGACATGGCCCTGATCATCGAAGGTGACGTCCAGCTTGCCGAGATATTTCGAATAGGCATAGGCCTGCACGATCGGCACCTCGCGTCCGTCCGGCCCCTTCACCAGGGTCGGGTAGGGGCCGGCGGCCTTGGGGTCGGTGGAAGAAAGAAGCGTGTGCGAATGGCCGCCGACGATCACGTCTAGCCCCGGCACTTCGGCCGCGAGGCGCTTGTCCACCTCATAGCCGGAATGGCTGAGAAGGATGATCTTATTGACGCCCTCCTTCGTCAGTTTCTCCGCCTCGCGCTTGGCCGCTTCCACCGGATCGGTGAAATTGATCGACTTGCCGGCCGCCGTCAGCTCCTGATTGTCGCGCGGGGTGAGGCCGATAATGCCGATCTTCTCTCCGTCCTTCTCGATGATGGTGGAGGGCTTGATCAGCTTGGCGAGTTCGGGCTCGCGCGACAGGTCGGCATTGGCCATCAGCATCGGGAACTTCACCGCGCTCGCGAAGCTCTGTGCCACCGGCACGCCGTCGTCGAACTCGTGATTGCCGACCGCCATGGCCTCGAAGCCGAGCCGGTTCATGAACTCGGCCGAATCCTTGTCCTTGTAATAGGTGTAGAAGAGCGAGCCCTGGCTCTGGTCCCCCGCATCCAGCAGGAGGACCGGGCGGCTGCCGGCCGCCTTGCGCTCGGCCTCGATGGCGGAGGCGATGCGCGCGATGCCGCCGAAGCAGCTCTTCTCGGCCGCTTCCTTGGCCGAGCAGGGACCGTCATATTTGTTGATCGGCTCCACGCGGCTGTGGAAATCGTTGATGTGCAGGATCGTCAGGTCGAATGCCCCGGCGGGCAGGGCGGTGCCGGCGAGAAGAATCGCGGCAAGGCCGAAGAGGGACGATTTCATGGGCAAGCCTTCCTCATGGATCGGAGCGGCGCCGGGACGCGCCGGTCAGCATGTTTCCCGACCGGCACCCGGTTTGGGAAGCCCGTTCCCTGCCATCTCTTGATAAAGTCCGTTTGACAGCGGCCCCTCGCATGGCCGACACAGCTTGCCGACCCGTCTTTTTTCGACGACGCATTCGAGGGGAGCGCCGTATGAGCGATTATGTCGAGCTTCATGGCCTGAAGGTTTCGTCCATCCTCAAGGAGTTCGCCGAGACCGAGGCGCTGCCCGGCACCGGCATCGAGCCCGACCGCTTCTGGCAGGCCCTGGCCGATCTTCTGACCGACCTGACCCCGCGCAATCGCGAGCTTCTGGCGCGCCGCGACGCGCTTCAACTCCAGATCGACGCCTGGTGCCGCGACCACAAGGGCGCGGCGGTGGACGGCGCGGAGGCCGAGGCTTATCTGCGCGAGATCGGCTATCTCGTGCCCGAAGGCCCGGCCTTCTCGGTCGAGACGGAGAATGTCGATCCCGAGATCGCGACCAAGGCCGGCCCGCAGCTCGTCGTGCCCGTTCTCAATGCCCGCTTCGCGCTGAACGCGGCGAACGCGCGCTGGGGCTCGCTCTATGACGCGCTCTACGGCACGGACGCGATCTCCGAAGAGGACGGCGCCGAGCGCGGGCGCGGCTACAACGCCAAGCGCGGCGCGAAGGTCGTGGCCTGGGCGCGCGCGTTCCTCGACCGCGCCGTGCCGCTGAACGGCGCGTCCTGGACGGACGCCAAGAGCTTCGAGATCGAGAATGGCCGGCTTTGCGCGCGTCTGGGCGACGCGCGCCTCGTGCCGCTGGCCGAGCCGCAGCAGTTCGCCGGCTATCGCGGCGAGGTCGGCCAGCCGACCGCGCTGCTCTTCAACAACAATGGCCTCTATCTCGAAATCGTCATCGACCGGACCTCGCCGATCGGCAAGACCGATCACGCCGGGATCAGCGACGTCATCCTCGAAAGCGCGATCACGACGATCCAGGATTGCGAGGATTCCGTCGCCGCCGTGGACGCCGAGGACAAGGCGGCCGTCTACCGCAACTGGCTGGGCCTGATGAAGGGCGACCTTCAGGAGACCTTCCAGAAGGGCGGCGAGACCGTCACCCGCCGGCTTGAGGACGACCGCGCCTATACTGCGCCCGATGGCTCCGCGCTGACGCTGCCCGGCCGCTCGCTCATGCTGGTGCGCAATGTCGGCCACCTCATGACCAACCCGGCCGTGCTCCTGTCCGATGGCTCGGAAGCCCCCGAAGGGCTGCTCGACGCGCTCTTCACCGTCACCATCGCCCTGCACGACTTGAAGAAGACCGAAGGTCTGCGCAACTCGCGCGCCGGCTCGGTCTATATCGTCAAGCCCAAGATGCACGGGCCGGACGAGGTGGAGTTCGCCGACGAGATCTTCGCCCGCGTCGAGGCCGCGCTCGGCCTTCAGCCCAACACGGTGAAGATGGGCATCATGGACGAGGAGCGCCGCACCACGGCCAACCTCAAGGAATGCATTCGCCGCGCCCGCAAGCGCGTGGTCTTCATCAACACCGGCTTCCTCGACCGCACCGGCGACGAGATGCACACGTCGATGGAACTCGGGCCGATGATCCGCAAGGGGGACATGAAGGCCTCCACCTGGATCAAGGCCTATGAGGACCGCAACGTCGACACGGGCCTCGCCTGCGGCCTCAAGGGCCACGCGCAGATCGGCAAGGGCATGTGGGCTATGCCCGACAAGATGGCCGCCATGCTGGAGCAGAAGGTCGGCCATCCCAAGGCGGGCGCCAACACGGCCTGGGTGCCCTCGCCCACGGCCGCGACCCTTCACGCCACGCATTATCACGAGGTGGATGTCGCCGAGGTTCAAGCCAAGCTGGAGGGCCATCCGCGCACCCAGCTCACCGACATCCTGACCATTCCCGTCGCCGTGCGCCCGAACTGGACGCCGGAGGACGTGCAGGCTGAACTCGACAACAATGCGCAGGGGATTCTAGGCTATGTCGTGCGCTGGGTGGATGCCGGCGTCGGCTGCTCCAAGGTGCCCGACATCAACAATGTCGGCCTAATGGAAGACCGCGCGACCTGCCGCATCTCCTCGCAGCACATCGCCAACTGGCTGCTGCACGGCGTCGTGAGCGAGGCCCAGGTGGTCGAGACCATGCAGCGCATGGCGGCCGTCGTGGACAAGCAGAACGCGGGCGACCCGGCCTACCAGCCGATGGCGCCGAATTTCGATGGCTCCATCGCCTTCCAGGCCGCGCTCGATCTCGTGCTCAAGGGCCGCGAGCAGCCGAACGGCTATACCGAGCCCGTCCTGCATCGCCGCCGCCTCGAAAAGAAGGCCGAGGCGCGCCGCGCCTGATCACTGGCCGGGCCTCCCACCCTGCTCCTACATTTCGCCAAGACCCGGCCGGCGGCCTCTCGCCCCCGCCGGGTCTTGTCCTGTCCGGCCACGCCCCATGTCCGCGATGATCACCGAAGTCTGGCCCTATCTGGCGCTCTTTTCCTCCGCCTTCATCGCGGCAACGCTGTTTCCGGCTTCGTCCGAGGCGGTACTGGTGGGGCTTCTGGCGAGCGGAACGGGGCATCCCGTGCCACTCGTCATCGTCGCGACCGCCGGCAACACGCTGGGGGCCGTGGTCAATTGGCTCTGCGGGCGCTCGCTCGCGCATTACCGGGATCGAAGCTGGTTTCCCGCCGATGGCCCGCAACTGGCGCGGGCCGAGCGTTGGTTCACGCGATTCGGCCTGCCTTCGCTTCTCTTCACCTGGCTGCCGGTCGTGGGCGACGCGCTGACCGTGATCGCCGGGCTTCTGCACGTGCCGCTGCGCTGGTTCGTGCCGCTCGTGGCGCTGGGCAAGGGCGCGCGCTATGTGGTTCTGGCCTTGGCGACGCTGGGCCTCTGGGGCGGTTGACCGCTCGGCACCCGTCGTCCCCCCTGAAAGGAGGCGGCATGGACTGGGCCACCCCGATCGACGCCTATTGCGAGCGGACCAGCGCGGCGTTCTGGTCCGAGCCCGTCAACGCGCTGACCAATCTCGCCTTTCTTCTGGCCGCGCTCTGGGCCTTCCGGCGCTGGCGGGCGAGGGGCGGAGGCGACCGGGCCACGCTGGCTCTGATCGGGCTCGTCGGCGTGATCGGTGTCGGCTCCTTCCTGTTCCATACCTTTGCCAACCGCTGGTCGGCTCTGGCCGATGTCCTGCCCATCGCGCTCTTCATCTTCGGCTTTTTCACGCTGGCGCTGCGGCGGCTCATCGGCCTGTCCTGGCCGCTGACGCTGCTGGGGCTTCTCGCCTTTGTCGCCTTCGACCAGTTCGTAGCACCCTTGGCCGAGCCGCTTCTCGGATCGTCGGAAGCCTATCTGCCGGCGCTTCTGGCGCTCTACGGCATGGCGCTCTGGCTGATGGGAATCGGCCGAAAGGCGTCGGGGCTAGGACTCTTAAGCGCCGGCGCGGTCTTCACACTCTCGCTTCTCTTCCGCATGGCGGACGGGGCGGTCTGCCCCTCTTGGCCCTTGGGCACGCACTTCCTCTGGCATGGGTTGAACGCGGTCACGCTTGCGCTCTGCCTGCGTGTTGGGATGGCGCATGAGGGCCGCGCGACGGCGCAAAACCCAGCGTGATTCGGCTTGCAAGCCTTCGCGCGCAGAGGGGCCGGCTGCGGCGCGGGCAGCGGAAACCCCGTCCGCTGCCCCGAGCGCGAGACACGCGGCAGCAAGGGGAACCGTAGCCTGAACAGCCCGGCGCGTCGGGTGAGACGGGCTCCGAGACCAGCCGAGAGCGCACAAAAAAGGCCGGGCGCTTCCCCCGAAGCGCCCGGCCGGAGCGGTCCCCCGCTCTTGAAACTGTTTAGCTCTGCGGTGCCGTGCGGCGGTGATCTTCCAGCGTTTCCTTGCCCTGGAGCACGATCACGCGGGCGTTCATCGGAACGCGGTCGTAGAGATCGACGATGTCTTGGTTCATCAGACGGATGCAGCCCGACGAGACCGACTTGCCGATCGACCACCATTCCGGCGTGCCGTGCAGACGGAACAGCGTGTCCTTCTTGCCTTGGTAGAGGTAGAGCGCGCGCGCGCCGAGCGGGTTGTTGAGGCCCGGATTCATGCCGACCTCATTGCCGTAAGGCTTGAGTTCGGGGCGGCGCGCAATCATCTCGACCGGCGGAAACCACTTCGGCCAGTGCTGCTTGTCCTTGATCTGCGCTTCGCCGGACCAGGCAAAACCGGCCTTGCCGACGCCGATGCCGTAGCGCATCGCGGTGCCCTGCGGCTCGACCACGTAAAGGAAGTGGTTGTTCGTGTCGACGACGACGGTGCCGGGCTCCAGCCCTTCGCCATTGTAGACCACGCGCTGGCGCAGGAACTGTGCGTTGATCTTGTTCGCCGGGATCTTCGGAAGCTTGAAGCCGCCATCCTCGAAGGAATCATAGGCCGTCAACTCGACCGGGCCGAGCGGACCGCCCGACTTGATCTCTTCCGTCGGTGCGACATAGGCCTGGGCCATCGGCGCGACTTTGACGATGGAGGCGCGCTGCTGCTGCGTGGTCGTGCAGGCACCGAGGGCAGCCATGGCGGCGAGGCAAACGCCGAGGAGAAGCGGATTCGAGCGGGTCTTCATGAAACGTCCGGTGCAGGCTGCGGGGCGGGCGGGCAGATCATGTCGCAAGCCCCGGACAAGCAATCCCATTGAGGGTGCCCGATCCGTACGCCTCCGACCCATGTCTGGCAACGTGAAGATTAGACCGGTGCGTGGTTAAGAATTCATTGTTGCGGTGCGAGCACAGTTGACGATCCACAGGGCGGCGACATGTCTGTGCCGATCCTGTGGATACAGGGTAACACTCCGGGGGTTCGGATGAATATCGGGGAGGCTTCGCGGCGGTCCGGCCTGCCGCCGAAAACCATACGCTATTACGAGGATGTGGGTCTCGTGCGGCCCGCCCGCGCGGCCAACGGCTATCGCGACTATGGCGAGCGCGACGTGCATGTCCTGCGCTTTCTCCAGCGCTCGCGCTCGCTCGGCTTTTCGATCGACGAGGCGCGCAAGCTGCTGGCGCTCTATGGCGGGGAGGGGAGCCAGCGCGACGAAGTCCGCCGGCTGGCCAGTCGGCGCCTGATCGAGATCGACCGTAAGATCGAGGAACTTCAGACCCTTAAGCGTTCACTCGCCTCCCTGACGCAGGATTGCGAAAAGGGACGAGGCCCCGATTGTCCGATTCTGGACGAGATCAGCGGTGAGCGCGTTCGCCTGCCCACGCGTTTGACAGGGGTCTGAGAGGCAGGCCGACCAACGGCCAAACCGGCTCGACCAAAGTGGGTCTTGTCTCACGGGCTAGGCGAAGATCGATCAGGGCTGTGCTCTCAGGTTGTGGGTGCGGGAACCTGCCTGTTTTCTCACCGTGACGATGCTTGTTTGCGCATGCGCGATGGCGATGATGCGGTCATCGATCCGGATTTATTGATGCGGAGGGTGTTCTATTTCAACCGCACAATAAAGGATCGCTCGTGTTATTGTGGCGCGCGCCGGGTGCTCACCCAATCGGGTGAAAATTTATCTGGATGGCTGATCAAAAATCATTGACGAAATGCGTCCAAACGCGGACGTTTTGATTCAGAATTTACGCGTCCAAGGCGAATATCATGCCCCATTCCGCCCTCCGTACGTCTCTCGGTTGGGTTCCGACGATTGCCTTGTCCTGGTTCTGGGGGCTCGGCTTCTTCTACGCGATCCATGTGACGCGAACCTATGGCTGGACGGGGTTCTTCGCCTTCGCGCTGGCCAACGCCTCGGGCTTCTTTTTGTTCGGGTGGGTTCTCGGCCGGCCGGGGCGTGATCCAGCAATGCTCTGGCCCCGCCTTCAAGGGCCGTTCACCGGCCTTTTCCTGCTGACCCAGATCGCCGCCGTCGCGGTGAGCCTTCAGGCTTTCGTCGCCTATCTCGCGCCGCTGGGCGGAGTTCCGGCCATGGCGCTTCTGGCGGGGCTCGTGGTTCTGGCCGCTTGCGCCATCGGCCACGCCGTTTCGATCGGCATGATCCGACGCCTTCATGCCCTCTACCTTCCGCTGGGTGTCGGCGCTGCGCTGGTCGCCCTTGTCACGCTGCGAGGGGGAGGTCAGCCGCTTCCTGGGGCGATCAACGGGCTGGATGGCCGCTTCTTCGGTCTCGTCCTGCCGACGCTGGTGGGTTTTCTTCTCGGACCCTGGACCGATGTGCAGCAATGGCAGCGCGCGGTGGAAATCCGCAAGGCCGGCGGCTCGGTGAGGCTGGCTTACGGTCTGGGGGCGGCCCTGTTCTTCGGGCTTCTGCTTCTCAATGCCGGGCTCGCGGTCGCGGCCGGGATGGTGACGCCGCCTGCGGCGTCCTCCGGGTTCTGGGAGCCGGCCTCGGTGGCGGGCGCGCTGGCCGAACGGGGCGGGGGGCTCGCAGGCAGCGCCTTTCTGGTCTGGGCGTCGATCGCGCTCCTGTCGACGGTGGATGGCGCTTACGCCGCGCTCCGCTGGCTTCTGGCCGGGGTGACGGCGCGCAGCAGCAGCCCGCTTCTGGCCATCGTGCCAGCCTCGCTCGTTGCCTCGCCGCTCTGGGTTCTGGCGCTGGCCGTCGCTCTCGCTGCCCTTGCGGTGCAGGCGCAACTCCCGATGATCTATCTCATGATGCCCTTCGCCACGCTTCTTGCGGGGCCGGCGGCCTGTCTTCTGGCGCGGGTGCTGGGGCGTCGCGGGCGCTACGACAGCGTCCTGTGCTATCTGATCGGCTTCGCCTCCATGCTGCTCTTCGTGATCGGCTATGCCGGGCCGGTGCCCAGCCTTCTCGCGCTCTCGGCGCTTGTCGCGCTGATCGGCGCGCTGCCCATGCTGTTGCAGCCCGGCGAGCCTGAAACACAGCCGAGCAAGGCGGACGCGCCTTCGGAGCCGGCAAACCAACCGGTTCAGCTCGCGCCGCTTGCGCCTGCGGGCAAGGTCGCCGAGCTTTCGGCCGCGCATGGCTTCGATGGCGACTGGTTCGTGATGCGCATGGTGCCGACCTACGACGACACCAATTCGGTCGGAAATGTCTATTTCGCCAATTACATGCGCTGGGTGGGCAAGGCGCGGGAGCTGTTCTTCAACCAGTGCATGCCCGAGTTCGATCTCGCCTCGACCTCGTTCTATGTGCTGACGCGCTCGTTCCAGCACGACTTCCGCCGCGAGGCGCAGGAGTTCGAGCCCATCATCGTGCGCATCCGCATCGAAACGCACAATCGCAAATTCGTCACCCTCGCGCACGAGATTCATAGCGAGAATCAGGGACTTCTCGGCCGGGGCTCGCAGTCGCTGATGTTCGTGGACACGAAGGATTATCGTCCGCTCGACATTCCTGCCAGCATCATTCGAGGCTTCCTGCCTTATTGGCCGAAGACCTCCGGCCTGAATGCCCGTGGGGCAGGGGCAGCCAGCCTGTCGGAAGCGCTCTAGGCGTTTCCCTGCGAAGGCTCAGTCAGCGTTGACGCTTGTGTCAGCGTTGACGCTTGGCGAGGCCTCCGTCGGCGGGCCTCTTCGTCAGCTCACCAACCGCAGATCGGGTGCGGGGAAAGCCGTGCGCACCAGAGCGTTGGCGGCGTCCGCCGTCATGGCGCGGCCGAACAGGAAGCCCTGGCATTCGTCGCAACCGAGATCGATGAGGCAGGCCTGCTGCTCCTTGAACTCGACCCCTTCCGCGATCACCACCATGCCCAGCGCCTTGGCGAGCGAGACGATGGAGCGCACGATGGGCATATCCGCCCCCTCGCCATTGAGATCGGTGACGAAGCTGCGGTCGATCTTGAGCTTGTCGAAGGCGATGCGGCGCAGATAGGCCAGACTGGAATAGCCGGTGCCGAAATCGTCCAGCGCCAGACGCACGCCCAGCGCGCGCAGGCGCGCCAGCTTGGTGTTGACCTGAGTGGCCGCCTCCAGAAGCACGGATTCGGTGATTTCCAGTTCCAGCCTCGCAGGCGACAAACCGAACGTCTGGAGCGCGTCCTCCACGTGTTTCGGCACGTCGGTATGGCGCAGCTGGATGGGCGAGAGATTGACCGCGATGCCGATCTCCTCGGGCCAGTTGGCGGCCGTGCGGCAGGCCTCGCGCAGCGCCCAATTCCCGAGAGGCATGATGACGCCCGTTTCCTCGGCAATCGGAATGAACTCCGAAGGCGGCACCTCGCCGCGCTTGGGATGGTTCCAGCGCAAAAGCGCCTCGAAACCGCAGATCGCGCCGGAGCGGGCGTGGACCTGCGGCTGGTAGTGAAGCTGGAACTCGCCCCGCTCCAGCGCCCCGCGCAGGTCCGCCGCCAAGGCGCGCTGGCGAACGAGGCGCTCGTCCATCTCGGCCTCGTAGAAACGATAGCCATTGCGGCCCTCGCTCTTCGTTCGGTAGAGCGCGAGATCGGCGCGCCGCACCAGATCCTCCCCGCCGTCGCAAGGCGAGACCGCGATGCCGATGCTGACGCCGATGCCCAGATGAATGTCGCCCAGACGGCAGGGCCGGGCGATGGTGGCGAGGATGCGCTCGGCCAGCCGCGCGACGGCGCGACGGTCGCCATTGTCGTAAAGCACCATGAACTCGTCGCCCGCGAGCCGCGCGACGAATGTGTGGGGCCCGACGAAGCTGCGCAACCGGTTCGCCACTTCCCGCAGCAGCGCATCGCCGACCGCATGGCCGAACGTGTCGTTGGCGTTTTTGAACTCGTCGAGATCGAGACACATGACCGCGAATCCGCTCGACTCGCCGCGCGCCCTATAGCTGTCCAGCGTCTGCTGAAACAGGGCGCGGTTCGGAAGGTCTGTGAGTGGGTCGTGCGTGGCGAGATAGGAGAGATGCTCCTGCGAGCGCCGCTGCGCCGTGATATCGGAGCCCACGCCCCGATAGCCCGCAAAGGCGCCGTCCTCGTCCTCGATCGGCTTGCCGCTGAGGCTCCACCAGCGCTCTTCGCCCGAAAAGCGCAGGCGGATCGCGACGCCATGGAACTCGCGCTTGTCGGCCATGGTCTGGAACAGGGCCGCCAGCTCCTTTTCCTGCGGGTTTGCGCCCGCCGCGCCGAACAGGCGCGCCATGGTCAGCCCGTGCAGGACGCTTTCGGGGAGGTCCAGCACTTCCGCCAGCCGGGGCGAGACATGCTGCATCCGCAACTCGGCGTCGGTTTCCCAAAGCCAGTCGCTGGCATGAGCCTCGAAATCGTTGAGCAGGAGATTGGTCAGCTCCTGCTGGCGCGTCAGTTCGATTTGGGTGAGGACGCGCTTGGTTACGAGGCGGCGCAGATGGAACATCGCCGTGAAGATGAAGAGCGCGTAGAAGGCCAGGAGAACGGCGACATAGAGATTGACCGGCTCGCCCGTCATGGCGAGCGCCAGGAACGAGCCGCAGACGATCGGCCCGACATAGGCCATCGAGGCGCGCGGCACGGTGGCCAGACACATGCCCGTCGCGATCAGCCCGGCACAGGTGGAGGCGATGAGGAGTCGGCCCTGCATATCGCTTTGCGCGAAGAGCACCACTGGCACCGATGCCAGAAGCAGGCCGGCGAGAAGAGCCGTCGCCGTCATCGCCTGACGAAACCGATGGGTGATGGGCTGCGCGTCGCCGCGCCCACGCCAGCGCCAGCAGCTCTCCAGCGTCAGGATGGCCAGCGCGACGCTGCCGATCTGAAGGCCGAGGAGATAGACCCCATAGCCGCTACGCCAGTAGAGAACGATGATGACCTGAACCACCATGAAAGCGGTGATGGCCGTCAGCGGTGCCAGGCGCAGCGCGAAATCCACGCGCTCGGTCTGCACGCTGTCCGGCAGGGGGCCGTCGCGCGCGTCGCGCGGATCGAAATCGATCAGAAACGCAGCGAGCCGCCGGAACGGGGTCATCCAGTCCAATCGGTTCATTGGTGTCCACTCCGCACGCTTTTGGGAAGCCGTGCAGCCTCGTGTCTCGCTCGCCTTCGCGTCCCGTCTGTTTGATGCAAGAGGAACCAAACCGGATCGGGACCGCATCGGCGGCCTTTCAATTGCAGAGGTCTAACGCGCGAGGCAACGCTTGGACGACTGGTAAGGTGGACACCCCTAAATCGTACTGAATGCTCTCTTAACGGCAGGTAACGAAATGCGTTCATTCTAGCTCGCCGATGCCCTGGGGCAGAAAGGCGCGTGAGGCCGTGAACCAACGTATCGCGTCGGGGCCGGTCAGTGAAGGCGCGCGGGGCGCGAGCCGATAATGTCGAGCGCCACCATGCAGGCGTCGAGAAAGGCCTGATGCGGCAGGTCGGGATGCGTCTCACGGAAGAGCTGTGTCAGCTCGTCCGGATCGTCCGTCTCTTCCGACAAACGAAGCACCGTGATGATCGGATCTTCGTCCGATGCCATGTATTCCCTCCGACCCCTATAAGGACTGACTTATAGCCAGAGAGCGGTTTGAAAAGTCCTTCGGCGCGCAAGGGCTCTGCGCGCCATCGCCGCGCGCGCCGTCAACGCTCTGTGACAACACGAAAAGGCCCGCCACGGCTTTCGCCGGGCGAGCCTTTCGAAGGGGATCGTGTGGGGAGCGCGATCCCCGCCGTATCAGTTGAAGCGGTAGGAGAGCTTCGCCGTAACGGTGTGGAAGTCGAAGTCGCCCTGGCTCCGGAAGTCGGTGAACTGGCCGGGCACCACGGCGGCGGCCGCGCCGTCGAACGGGCCGCCGTTCAGGCGAGTGAAGGAGCCGCTGTCACCGAGATTGGTGTAGAGATATTCGGCGCCGAAGGAGATGTTCTGCGTCACCTTCACTTCCATGCCACCGCCGACCGAGTAACCCCACTCGTCCTCGTTCGTGTTGACGAGGGCCGGGAAGGCGGCGGTGACGGCCGGGCTGTTGGTGCCGAAGCGATAGTCCACCTCGCCATAGGCGAAGCCGCCCGTGGCGTAGAGCAGCGCGCTTTCGGTGACGAGGTAACCCGCGCGCAGGCGGCCGGTCACGAGATAGTCGAGGCTGCGCTCGGCGGTGTAGACGGCCGGCGTGTTGGAGAAGGCGCTGGCGCGCTGGGCGATGTCGAGCGCGTTGATGTCGGCCAGAGCGCCGACCACGAAATTGCCGGCCTGATAGTCGTAGCCGATATGCGCGCCGCCGATGAAGCTCGACTGGAACTCGGTCGAGAAGTTCGAGCCGAAGGCGTTGGTCAGGAAGGTCGCGCCGGCGCCGGTAAAGTTCGGCACGATGGCGAGATTGTCGCCATTGTCCGGGTTGAACGCGCCGCCGCCCTGAACGCCGAGATAGAGGCCGGTCCAGTTGACGACGGGCGCGACGGCGATGGGCGCGGCCGGCTCCTGATACACGACGTCGGCGGCCAGAGCCTGCGAGGCGAGGCCGAGCGTGGCGGCGGAAGCGAGAAGGAGGGCGATGGTCTTCATGGCACAGGCTCCAGTTGCGAGGAGGCTCTTTCGGCCTCTCGTGTCAGAGGGGCATGGGCGACAGGGAAACTCGAAATCTCCCCGGCTGCTCGTGCCGTTGTGCTTCAAGATGACAGCTTATCCCCCCCACTCAAGAGGCTGCTCGTGGGCATTTTCTAAGTGTTGCAGGAGGGTGACGTGTATTGTCACGTCAATCCTTAGATGATGACTGCGACAACCTGTCAGTTTGAGGCGCTCAGGAGGATGAAAAGACCGAGTTTGCCGGGTTTGTCTCTCGGGAATCTACGAGAGATTACGCCGCTATAACGGTTTCGTGAGATGAGCTTGTCGCGGGCGCGAAAGTGTCTTGAAGCTTGTGGTTGCAATGCGGTGGATCGCAACAACACGAAAAGCCCGCTCCCACAACGGGACGCGAGCTTTGCAAAGGAATGGTCCGCGAGCGAGCCCGCTCAGCTGATGGCGGATGGAGCGCCTGATATCAGCGCGCGTTGCGCGGCTTGGGGCTCTTGTCGCCCGAAAGCTGAAGCGCGACGGAGACGAGCACCGCGAAACCGCCCATGGTCAGGATGAAGGAGAACAGGGTCGTGACGATATCCATGGCTCGAACCTTCGCTCGTATCGGAAGGTTTCAGAAACCATGCGCGCGGTTAACGAAAGCTTTCCGCGCGCCCTGCTATTGATCCTACCAAAGCACATGGTTAACCGGGCGCACGGGCGGCGGCACGTCCGGCTCGCCGCACAATTGCTCCAGATCGATCTGGATCGTGCGGCAGATCGAGGTCAGCGGCACGTCGTGGGCGCGGTTCTCGAACGGGTCCTGCAGATCGCCCCCGATCCGGTCCATGGCCAGCATCATGAATCCGACGATGGTGGAGGCGAGCGGCGTGTAGATGCCCAAGCTGTCGACGAGGCCGACCGGCAGCAGGATACAGAAGACCTGCACGAAGAGCGTCGGGAAATAGGCGTATTCGCGCGGCAGCGGCGTGTTCTTGATCCGCTCCATACCCCCTTGGGCATTGCTCATATCGACCAGCAACTGCTCGATCTGGGTGCGGCGGATCGAGTCCATCCAGCCCTGGCGCATCGCGTCCGACAAGAGCGCGGCCGTTTCGTTGAGGATGACATTGGGCACATTGGCGGCGGATTTCAGCCCCTCGGCCTCGCCTTCCCCCAGAAAGGGACGGATTTCCTCGAGCGCGGGCTGGCGGCGCAGATGGCAGCGCAAGGCGTTGACATAGGCGACCTGCCGCATAACGAGCGCATGGCGCAGGTCGTGGCTTTCCGGCCGCTTGTCGATGAGGTGGATCACGGCCCTGCCATAGGAGCGCGAGGCGTTGACCATGGCGCCCCAGAGCGTACGGGCTTCCCACCATCGGTTGTAGGCGTTGTTGTTGCGAAAGCCGAGGAACAGCGCCAGCGCCGAGCCCAGCAGCGTCATGGGCAGGATCGGCAGTTCGAACTCGGGATGGGGCAGATAGACATAGGCGAGCGTGACGAGGACGTCCCAGACCAAAAGCAGGGCGAGCGGCCAGCCGATGTAGCGCAGCATTCGGGGCAGGCGGGCGGATTCAGGCAGGACCATAGGCGTTTCCTTGTCGTTAGCCGGGCAACGACGAGGGTCGGTTGAGGTTGCACCGCAACAAGGGGCGATGGCGGGCGATGAAGGGCTCGACCTACGGCAGGCGCCTCGGGCTGTTGACGCCTTATCTTGCTGTTAGGTCTCGGGATTTTTACGAAATGGAAAGGATTTGTCGGGCCGCCAGGGAACCCCAGCCATCATCACGCGATTGTTGACCTGACGATTTCATGGATGGACGCCTATGCGCAGCCGCAGCCCTTTTCACGTTCGCTTTCTTCGATACGGCCTTTTGACCCTCAGCCTGCTCTTTGCGGGCGGCATCGTGTTTCTGGGCGTGACTAACATGACCAAGGTCGAGGCCGACCCTCTGGTGGACTATCGCCCCGTCTCGCAGAACTGACATCGCGACATGAAAAAGCCCTCCCCGCCGGCGGGCGGGGAGGGCTTTGCTGGACGAGGGGCGCAGGTCGAAATTGACCGCGCCGCCAGACTCAAGCCGCCTTGGCGGTCTCTGCCGGGGCCTCGTCCATCGCGCGCAGATACAGGTCGAGCAGCGTTTCGTGTTCGTCGCGCTCGTCCTTGTCCTGCTTGCGCAGCTTGATGATTTCTTTCAGAATTTTGACGTCGAAGCCTTCGCCCTTCGCTTCGGCGAAGACGTCCTTCTTGCCTTCCATCAGATCCTGGATTTCCTGATCCAGTTGTTCCACGCGCTCCACGAACGAGCGGATGCGGCTTCCGCCGATCCCAACCGTGTCCAACATGGTGACTCCTTCTTGAATGAATGAGCGCACTATCGCCGGCAGACGTAATCACTTCCTTAATCGTAACGGCAGGATTCACTGCTCGAATGCAGCGTGGTTTCGGAAGGCGACATTGCCGAGCCCGGTGCCGATCGTCACCGCCGCCCAGCGCGAGACATCCCGCATCGAGGGCGCTTCGCTGAGGCCCTGGATGACAGCGTCATTGTGAAGGAGCACCACGCTCGGCTGCCCGGCGAGCAGGGGCACGGCGCGCCGGATGTGCTCATGGAGAAAGAACCCATCCTCGCTCCAGTCCCCCGGCAGGTTCTGCACGCCGCTCGCAATCGAGCCGTCCGGGCGGATCAGGCCGGGGCAGGCCAGACCGATCACGGGCGAGAGACGCAGCCCGTGCCGCTCCGCCTCGCCGGCCATGTCGCGCAGCAGGGCGGCGATGTGCTCCACCATCTCGTCCCGGCTCGGCGTCTCGTCGGCATGGCACCATTTTTCGCGGGCGACGACGTCCGGCGCGCCAACGCCGCTCGGCAACGACACGAGGCCGCAGCGAAGATTCGTGCCACCGATATCGACGGCCAGAAACCCGTTGCCCTGCGACAGAAGCTCGGACGGCGCGGCATAGGCCCAGCCGATCATGCCGCCATCGTCGGGCTCGTGGCTGAGCGGGGTGAGGGCGACATTCCAATTCGCCTCGCGGAGATGGGCCTGGGCGCGCCGCAAGACCTCCTGTCCGATCTCGGCCGATTGCAGCCCGCCGCCGCAGACAATGCGCTGCGTGCCGCGCCATGAGGGCGTCTGCAGGAAACGGATGAGCACGTCGGTCAGGTCGCGGGAGAACTCGGCAAGGGAGCGCTCCAGCGTCTCCGCCTCGGCCGCTTCATTCGGATGCCGCGCGGGGCCGCGCAAGGCTTCGTCCAACTCGTCGCGCTCCAGCTCTTCGGTCGGCTCCTCGCCGAAGGGCTTGATGCCCCGGCCGGACAGGCGCTCGCGCCATTCGTCCAGAAGCTCGCGAAAGGCGGTCTCGCTGGCCTTGTCGCCGACGAAGCCGTCCTCCTCTCGCAGGTCGAGACTGTAGCTTTCAACGCGCAAGGAGGGGAGGTCGGCCGCGCCGTGGGGGATGTCGTCGCAGGAGAGAGGAACGTCCAAGCTGTCGGCCATCGTCTCGTCCCTCATCCTTGCGCCACGAGGTCACAATGGCGAAGGTGCGCCGGGGTTCGCCGGCTCGGCCCTCTCTCGCGGCAACGTGAAGCGGCCGTCAGCCCAGCCGCTTCAGCGTTTCCTTGTCCGCCTCGCCGCAGAAGAAGCGCGCGAGCGCCTCGTCGAAGGCTTGCGCCTCATCGCCCTCGGCCGCCTCGCGGAACAGCGTCAGGGAGGAGCGCAGCTTCATGTCGTCGGGCGAGCCGAACAGGGCGCGGGGTGAGGTGACGCCCGACGCCATGGCGGCCGCCACGGCCTCGCGCAGTCGGGGGCCGAGCACAGGATGGGCGAGATAGGCGCGCGCTTCGGCCAACGAGCGGATCGCGTAATGGCGCGCCGTTTCGCTGCGCCCCAGTCCCGCGAGTTGCGGAAAGACGAACCACATCCAATGGCTTTCCTTGCGCCCGCGTCGGAGTTCGGCGAGGGCTCGGGCCTGTGTCGTCTCCTGCGCCGAGAGAAACCGGCCGAGATCGAACGGATCGGCTTCTGAGCTCACGCCGCTCATGTCTTGGCCGAGCCCGGTTCGGCCAGCTTGCGGTTCATCTCCGCCAGCATCGGGGCAGGCGTGACATTGGCGAGCGCGGCCTGAAGCTTGTTCGACCAGCCGCTCACGACGTCGCCCTCGCCCTTCTTCAAGGCCTCGTAGCCGGTGCGCGCGACCTTGGCGGGGTCTTCCTTCGGCACATCCCGCGCCATGCTCGTGTCCTGCATGTCGCCGCGCGCGAAGATCTCCGTGTCGGTCGGCCCCGGCATGAGACAGGATACGGTGACACCCGTACCCTTCAGCTCGTTGCGCAGCGCGAAGGAGAAGCTGTTCAGGAAGGCTTTCGTGCCGTTGTAGACGGCCATGAAGGCCCCCGGCATGAAGCCGGCGATGGAGCCCGTGATCAGGATATGCCCTTCGCCCCGCGCCCGCATCGCGTTGCCGACGTGGTGGATCAGCGCCAGCGTGCCGGTGATGTTGGTGTTCATCATCTCCAGCGCACGATGGAGGTCCTGATCCAGGAAGCCCTTGCCGAGCGCCTGGCCCGCATTGGCGAAGAGAGAATGCACCGGGCGCTCTCCAATGACGGCGACGAGCTGGCCGACGCCTTCCAGGCTGGAGAGATCGGCGGTCACGGCCTCGACCGCGACGCCCGAGCGCCGCAGCTCGGTGGCCACCGTCTCGATCTCGGCCTCGTCGGCGGCGATGACGAGATCGAACCCGTCGGCCGCGCAGAGACGCGCCAGTTCCAGCCCGATGCCGCTGGACGCGCCGGTGACGACGGCGAGCGGACGGCTTTGCGAATGCACGGTCTCGCTCATGGCTTCAGCACCACCTTGATGCAGGAATCCTGCTTGTCACGAAAGGTCTTGTAGAGATCCGGCCCGTCTTCCAGCGTGCCCGTATGAGTGATCACGAAGGACGGGTCGATCTCGCCCTTCACGATGCGCTCCATCAAAAGCGGCAGGTAGCGCTGCACGGGCGTCTGCGCCATGCGGAAGGTCAGGCCGCGATTGATGGCCGAGCCCATCGGGATCTTGTCCACGAAGCCGCCATAGACGCCGACGATCGAAACCGTGCCGAAATTGCGGGTGCAATGGATGGCCTGACGCACAACATGCGGCCGGTCGGTGCCCATGAAGGTCGCCTGTTTCACGCGGTCGATCAACGAGTCGAACGAGGCCATGCCATGCGCTTCGGACCCCACCGCATCGATCGAGGCATCCGCGCCGCGCCCGTTGGTGAGATCCTGAATGCGGTCGTAGATGTCCTCGTCCATGAAGTTCAGCGTGATCGCGCCGCTCGCCTGGGCCATCGCCAGACGCTCGGGCACCGTGTCGATCGCGATGACGCGCTCGGCGCCGAGCAGGAACGCGCTCTTGATCGCCATCTGGCCGACCGGGCCGCAACCCCAGACGGCAATCGTGTCGCCCGGCTGGATGTCGCAGAAATCGGCCGCCATGTAGCCGGTCGGGAAAATGTCGGACAGGAAGAGGACCTGCTCGTCGGTGAGCCCGTCCGGCACCTTGATCGGCCCGACATCGGCATAGGGCACGCGTAAGTATTCCGCCTGCCCGCCGGGATAGCCGCCCAAGAGATGCGAATAGCCGAACAGGCCGGCGGGCGAATGGCCCCAGAGCTTTTCGGCCTTGGCCTTGTCCGGGTTGGAGCGTTCGCAAGCCGAGAAGAAGCCGCGCTTGCAGAAGAAGCACTCGCCGCAGGAAATGGTGAAGGGCACGACCACCCGGTCGCCAACCTTGAGGTTTTTGGTGCCCGAGCCGACCTCGACGACCTCGCCCATCGTCTCGTGGCCGACGATATCGCCCGAATGCATGTCGGGGATCACGCCGTCATAGATATGCAGATCGGAGCCGCAGATGGCGCAGGACGTTACCTTGATGATGACGTCCTGCGCGTCCTCGATCCGAGGATCGGGCACGCTTTCGCAGCGGATGTCGCTCTTTCCGTGCCAGGTCAGCGCTTTCATGGAAATCTCCTCTCGGGCTGCGGGGAGGGCGCGCCGCGATGCGGACCGGCTCGTTCGAGGGATCGAAGCGAAGCCGGATCGCCGTTGCGCTCTCTTCAAGCTTAACCGGAGGTTTCGAAGTCCAGTTCCTGAGAGTTCGTTTGGGTGGCGAACGACACCGAAGGGAGCATCAGCCCTTCGTCTCGCCCAGCGTGTCGGCCATGGTCGCGCCGCGCTGGCCCATGGGGCGGGCGGCGTGGGTGGTGGAATCGATCGCCGTCTGATGCTCCATCTCGGCGTTGAGTTCGGCCCCGATCAACACCACGATGGTGGAAATCCAGATCCAGGTCATGAAGCCGATGGCCGCGCCAAGCGATCCATAGGTCTCGTCATAGGAGCCGAAATTCTGGGCGTACCAGGAGAAGAGCAGGGAGAACACGACCCAGAGCGCGGCGGCGAACAGGCTGCCCGGCGCGATCCAGCGCCAGCGCGCGGCCGAGCGGCTGGGGCCGACGCGGTAGATGATCGAAAGCCCGAGCGCGACGAGCACGAGCAGGATCGGCCAGCGCAGAACCAGAAGCACGGTTTCCAGACTGCCCAGATGCAGGAACTCCAGGACGATCGGCAGGACGACGACGCCCATCAGCGCCACGATGAGCGCGACGATCGTGCCGAGCGTGAAGCCGAGCGTGATGAGAGTCAGCTTGATGAAGCCGCGCTTTTCCTCTTCCTCGTAGACGATGTTCATGGCGTCGAAGAGCGTCTTCATGCCGGCATTGGCGCTCCAGAGCGCGACGCCGAGGCCGAAGATCATGCCGAAGCCGAGCTTGGCGCTTTCCTGCGAGGTGATGCGCTGCAACTGCTCGCCGATGATCTGGAGCGCGCCGCCGGGCAGGACGCCTTGCAGGCCCTGCAACTGATCGCGCACGCTGGCCGGATCGCTGAACAGACCATAGATCGAGATGAAGGCGGTGATGGCGGGAAACAGCGCCAGAAGCACGTAGAAGGTGACGCCGGCGGCGACCAGCATCAGCCGGTCGTTCGAGAATTCCTCATAGGTGCGCCAGAGAACGTCCTTCCAGCCCTTGGCCGGAATGGCTGTCGGCTTCTGGGCGGCGCGCCCGTGCGCGCTGTCGCCCATGGCCACCGACGTTTTCCCGCCTTGGCCCGAGGCCGGATCGTCGGACCAAGCGGCGGAGGCGTCCTTGCCGCCGGCCTCGCCCGGCCAGCCGCGCTCGCGCGCCACGCCCGACTTGCCGGCGATGAAGCCCAGGACGGTCAGCGCGCCCGCCGAGGCGAGGCCGAGGATGATGTCCCCTGTCGCCGAATGTTTCCGCTGCGTGTCTCCGCTCATCGCCCTTCGCGCCCCTCGCTGCTCTTCCGCGAGGCCGGCGCCGCTTCGCCGCCCTCAAAAGGGCAAACGCGGCGAAGCGGCTTTGCGATCCTCAGGGGGCGAAGTCGTGGCAAAAGGATGGCGGCTCGCGGGTGCGTCAGTAGCCGATGGCTGCCCCCGAGCCGGCCCGCGCGTCGATGGCGCCGAAGAAGCGGTTGGGGCTCTGCGGATCGCGCTTGGCCAGACTCGGGCCGCCGACGAGGATGCCCGCCGCCTCGCCCCAGACCGGCCAGTTCGGGTCTTCGCGCACCACATGGCCCTTGGCGGCGAGAAGTCGGATCGTGTCGGGCGAGAGGGCGCGGGGTTCCATCGTGATTCGGTCGGGCTGCCATTGATGGTGGATGCGCGGCGCGTCCACCGCTTCCTGAATATCCATGCCGTGATCCACCACGTTCATGATGGCTTCCGCGACGATGGTGATGATGCGCGAGCCGCCGGGCGAGCCGATCACCATGACGGGCTCGCCCTTCTGCGTGATGATCGTCGGGCTCATGGAAGACAGCGGCGTCTTGCCGGGCGCGATGGCATTGGCCTCGCCCTGCACCAGCCCATAGAGATTGGGCACACCGGGTTTCTGCGTGAAATCGTCCATCTCGTTGTTCAGGAGAACGCCCGTGCCGGGCGCGACCACGCGCGCGCCAAAGGCGCCGTTGAGCGTGTAGGTCACGGCGACGGCGTTTCCGTCCTTGTCGATGATGGAATAATGCGTCGTCTCGTGGCTTTCCGCTCCGACCGGCTTCATCGCGGCCGAGACACCGGCGCGGTTGGGATCGATGCGCGCGCGCACCTTGTCGGCATAGGCTTGCGACAGCAGCGTCTCGGTCGGGTTCTTCACGAAGTCCGGGTCGCCCAGCGCCGAATTGCGGTCCACAAAGGCCTGCCGCATGGCCTCCGCCATCAGATGCACCGTCTCGGCCGAGCCATAGCCGGTATAGCTCAGCGGATAGGCTTCCAGAATATTGAGGATTTCGCAGATCACCACGCCGCCGGAGCTGGGCGGCGGCGAGGAAATGATCTCATAGCCGCGATAGTCGCAGCGGACAGGATCGAGTTCACGAACCTTGTAAGCCTCGAAATCGCTCCGCTCCAGAATACCGCCATGCGCTGCGCTGGCCTGCGCGATGGCCTCGGCCGCCGCGCCCTTGTAGAACCCGTCGGGTCCGCGTTGGGCGATGGCCTCCAGCGTGCCGGCGAGGTCGCTCTGCACCAGCTTCTCGCCCGCGCCATAAGGCTCCGTGCCGTTCTTCAGGAAGATCGCCGCCGCCGCCGGGTCCTTGGCAAGATCGGCATTTCCCTCCGCGAAGCTCGCGACATCGCCGGGCGACAGCTCGAAGCCGTCGCGCGCGAGGCGGATCGCGGGGGCAAGCAGCGCCGCGCGGTCCTTGGTGCCGAAATGCTCGCGCGCATGTTCGAAGCCGGCGACCGAGCCGGGCACGCCGACCGCGAGATAGCCATCGGTCGAAAGGCCGGGAACCGGATCGCCCTTGGCATCCAGATACATGTCCTTGGTGGCCTTGCCCGGCGCGCGTTCGCGAAAGTCGATGAAGCGCGCGGTGCCGTCCTTCAGGCGCAGCGTCATGAAACCGCCGCCGCCGAGATTGCCGGCGGTCGGATAGACCACGGCGAGCGCATAGCCGACCGCCACCGCCGCATCCACGGCGTTGCCGCCCGAGCGCAAAACCTCGACGCCGATCTCGGACGCGATGCGCTGGGCGGTGACGACCATGCCATGCTCGGCGGCGACCGGGGCGGGGGAGGCGGCTCCCGCCGGAAAGACCGGTATAACCGTCAGGCACAGAAGAAGAGAAAGGCGGGTCCGACGAAACATGGCGCGTCTCCTGACCGAAAGCCGCGCGAGACCGGGCGGCGTCGGCGCACAGACTGCGTCAGCCCCGCGCGCTTGTCACGCGCGAAGCCGGGGCCCGTCAGCGGATTTCGATGCGCTGGGTTCGATGCAGAAGCGCGGTTCCGTCGCGCTCCACCGCGACCTCCAGAACCCATGTGCCCGGCGTGGGCGGGCGGCGCAGGCCCGCAAGGCCGGAATAAACGGCCTTGTTGCGGTCGAGCGGTTCGGTCAGCGTGTCCAGAACCTTGGTCCCGGCGGGGTCGGTCAGCCCAAAGCGCACGCGGTCTCCACCATGGAGATTGGCGAACCAGCCCCAGCCGACCGTCATCGGCGCATTCGCGCCCGCCGTCGGTGGCGGGCCGTCACTGGCGAGCTTATCGTAATCCAACACCTCGCCGGCCAGCCCCATGGCGAGAAGCTGCGTCGTCGGCCGCGCAAGAAGCTCCGCCGCCTCGGGTGTGAAGAGCGTGGTGCGCTCCGTATCGTCAGCGAGGCAGCCGCCGCCGACCGCGCGGCCGGAGATGGGGTCGATCTTGGCGCCGTTGCGGCGCACCGAAAGGTGGACGTGCGGAAACTCGGCGAGCCCCGACGAGCCGATCTCGCCGAGCACTTGGCCGGCCTCCACACGCTGGCCCGGCTTCACGCGAACGGAACCCCGCCGCATATGGCAATATTGCGTTTCCAAGCCTTGGCCGTAGGCGATCACGACGCCATTGCCGCATTCGACGGATTTCACGGCATCGCGCAGCTCTTTCGTATTGGCGAGCCGATCCGACATCCCGTCGCGCCCGCCCCGCACCGTGCCGCCAAGAGCGGCCACGACCGGCACGCCGCGCTCGATATCGCGCATGGACAGGACGCGAATGTCGATCCCGTCATGCCCGTCATAGGCCGCCGTTCCGCAGAACGGATCGGTGGCGCCGGGGCCGGGGTCCATGTCCGGCAATTGCTGGACGAAACAGTCCTGCCCGATGGCGCAGGCGACCGGCAGTTGCAGTCGCCTCGTATCGTCGGCCTCGGCCGGCGGGGCGGAAAGGGTCAGCCCGGTGAGAAGGCCGGCAAGCGCGAAGTGGCGAAGCGACATGGCGGGCGATCCTTGCCTAGGAGTTCGCCCGGCTTGTCGCATGGCGCAGGCGCACCCGTCGAGGCGCACCCGCCCGTGTCTTCGATCCATCGCCGGCTCAGACGTGCTCGGACGCCCCGGCCACGCCGGCGGACCGGGTGCGCGCCACATCCGCCCCGTCCAGCCGGTTGAAGAAGAGGTTGAGGAGGACCGAGGCGATGGCGGCGAGCAGGATGCCCGATTCCAGAAGCGGCTGGAGGGCGCGGGGCATGTGGTGGAAGAAGCCGGGCGCGACCAGCGGGATCATGCCGAAGCCGATCGACAGGGCGACGATGAAGAGATTGCTCCGGTTGGCGCGGAAGTCCACGGCGGAGAGAATGCGAACGCCCGTCGCGGCCACCATGCCGAACATCACGAGCCCCGCCCCGCCGAGCACGGTCACCGGCACGGCCTCCACCAACGCCGCCATTTTCGGGCTGAGGCCGAGACCAAGCAGGATGACGCCGCCCGCCGCCGTGACGAAGCGCGACTTGACGCCCGTGACGCCGACGAGACCGACATTCTGCGAGAAGGACGTATAGGGGAAGGTGTTGAAGATGCCGCCGATCAGCGTGCCGACGCCATCGGCGCGCAGGCCGCGTGTGATCGCCTTGCGGTCGAGCGTCCGCTCGGTCATCTCGCCGAGCGCCAGAAACATGCCGAGCGACTCGATCATCACCACGATCATGACGAGGCACATGGTCAGGATCGGCACGAGATGAAATTGCGGCCAGCCGAAATGAAAGGGCAGGACGAGGCCGAACCAGGGAGCCGCCGCCACCTTGTCGAAATGCATCGCGCCCAGCATCGTCGCCACCGCCGCGCCCGCCACGATGCCGGCGAGAACCGCGACATTGGCGATGAAGCCGCGCCCCCAGCGCAGGATGGCCAGAATCACGAGGAGCACGAAAGTTGCCATCAAGAGGCCTTCCGGCGCGCCATAGGCGGGATTGGCCACCTGCACGCGCTCCCCCGTTTCCAGCACCTTCGGCAGGGTCGGCAGGCCCCCGCCCGCCCAGTTGATGCCGACGCGCATCAGCGAAATGCCGATCACGAGAATGATCGAGCCGGTGACGACAGGGGGAAACAACGGCAACACGCGCCCGACGAGAGGCGCGACGAGAATGCCGAACAGGCCCGCTGCGATGACGGAGCCGTAGATGCCGAGCAGCCCGACCTCCGGCAGCGCGCCCATGGCGAGCATCGGGCCGACCGAGGCGAAGGTGACGCCCATCATCACCGGCAGGCGAATGCCCGTGCTCCAGAGGCCGAGGCTCTGGATCAGCGTGGCGATGCCGCAGGCGAAGAGATCGGCCGAGATCAGGAAGGCGACATCCTCGGGCGGCAGTTGCAGGGCGCGCCCGACGATCAGCGGCACGGCCACCGCGCCGGCATACATGACGAGCACATGCTGCACGGCGAGCGGCGCAAGCCGCCCGGCGGGCAGGCGCTCATCGACCGGATGAGGGGAAGAGGGCGGCGGGGTTCGAGCCATGCGAGGGCGCTCCATGCGGTTCACGGCCGGAGTAGATCACGACTTTCGCCAGGATTGTGCAAGTTATTTGACCATGAGTATGAAGTGGGCAATGCAGCATAGATAAGCCTGCCGCAGGGTCGGGCTGTCATCGCTCGTTTCGATCGGCTAAGCATCGAAGCCGAAACGAGCGTCATCGGAAAGGGCGGTCATGGTCGCCACGGATATTGCAACGCGGGTGTGGAACCACACGTTCAAGCTCGACCCGATCGTGCGCTCGCTGCTCGATACGGATTTCTACAAGCTTCTGATGCTGCAGATGGTCTGGGGCCTGCATCCCAACACGCAGGTCACCTTCCGCCTCATCAACCGCACCAAGACCGTGCGCATCGCCGACGAGATCGACGAGGCGGAGCTGCGCGCCCAGCTCGACTATGCCCGCTCCGTACGCTTTTCCAAGCGCGAGATGATCTGGCTGGCGGGTAACTCCTTCTATGGCGAGCGGCAGATCTTCCTGCCGGCCTTCCTGGAATGGCTGCGCGATTTCCAGCTCCCGCCCTATGAACTCGCCAAGCGGGACGGGCAGTACGAGCTGATGTTCCACGGCCCCTGGACCCACACGATGATGTGGGAAATCCCGGCGCTCGCCATCATCAACGAGCTTCGCTCGCGCGCCGCGATGAAGGATTACGGCCGCTTCGAGCTGGACGTTCTCTATGCCCGCGCCAAGGCCAAGATGTGGGAGAAGGTCGAGCGGCTGGACAAGCTGCCGGCCATCCGCATGTCGGATTTCGGAACGCGCCGCCGCCATTCCTTCCTGTGGCAGCGCTGGTGCGTCGAAGCGCTGAAGGAAAAGCTCGGCGATCGCTTCATCGGCTCGTCCAACGTCTTGCTCGCCATGGAGACCGATCTCGAAGCGATCGGCACCAACGCGCACGAACTGCCCATGGTCTATGCCGCCATGGCCCGCTCCGACGCCGAGCTTCGCGATGCGCCCTACGAGGTGCTGAAGGCGTGGCAGAGCTGGTATGGCGGCAATCTCTTGGTGGTGCTGCCCGACACGTTCGGCACGGCCTCGTTTCTGGAGCGCGCGCCCGGCTGGGTCGCGAACTGGACGGGGTTCCGCCCCGACTCGGCCCCGCCGATCGAGGGCGGCGAGGCGATCATGGCCTGGTGGCGCTCGAAGGGTGTCGATCCGCGCGACAAGCTCCTCGTCTTCTCGGACGGGATGGACGTCGATTCCATCGAGGAGACCTATCGCCATTTCGACGGGCGCGTGCGCATGAGCTTCGGCTGGGGCACCAACCTCACCAACGACTTTCGCGGCGTCGCGCCGGAGGACACGCCCGGCCTCCATCCGATCTCGCTGGTCTGCAAGGTCATGGACGCGGACGGGCGTCCGGCGGTCAAGCTGTCGGACAATCCGGCCAAGGCCACGGGCACGCCCGAGTCCATCGAGCGCTATCGCCGCATCTTCGGCACGAAGGCGGAAATTTCGCGCGACGTGCTGGTTTGAGAATAAACGACCTTTTTTTTGGGCCCGGGATGGGTCAGGAGAAGGGGAATTTCGTTTGCGGCGCGGTTTCGTGCCGCGATGCCGGTTTGGCTTGAGGTCAGCCGTGCCCCGTTTTGCTTGCTGCCGAAGGGCCCCCGATGAACGCCCCCGTCCAGACTCCGCTCGCGTCTGAAACCGCCGCCTTCCCGATCCCGGCCAATGTCTTCGCCGAGACCGTGACCGAGGTGAAGCACTATACCGACCGTCTCTTCAAGTTCCGCATGACCCGGCCCGCGAGCTTCCGCTTCCGCACCGGCGAGTTCGCGATGATCGGCCTGCCCAATGCCGAGAAGCCGGTCTTCCGCGCCTATTCGATCGCCAGCCCCTCCTGGGACGAAGAGCTGGAATTCTTCTCCATCAAGGTGCCGGGCGGCCCGCTGACCGAGCATCTCCAGAAGATTCAGCCGGGCGACACGGTGCTGATGCGCAAGAAGCCGACCGGCACGCTGGTGCTCGACGCGCTCCTGCCGGGCAACCGGCTGTATCTCTTCTCCACCGGCACGGGCATTGCGCCCTTCGCCGGCGTGATCCGCGATCCCGAAACCTACGAGAAGTTCGATCAGGTCATCCTGACGCATACGACGCGCGAGCTGGCCGAGCTGCGCTACGGGCAGGAACTGGTCGAGACGATCAAGACCGACGAAATCCTGTCGGAAATCGTCGGTGACAAGCTGCTCTATCACGGCTCCGCCACGCGCGAGGGCGAGCACAAGGGCGAGCGCGTCACCACACTGCTGGAAACCGGCAAGCTCTTCACCGATCTCGGCGTGCCGCCGATGGACCCCGCGACCGACCGTGCCATGATCTGCGGCTCCATGGAAATGCTGAAGGAAACGGCCGCCCTGTGCGAGCGCTTCGGCCTCGAAGAAGGCGCCAATTCCAAGCCCGGCACCTATGTCGTGGAGCGCTCCTTCGTCGATTGATGGAGCGCGGGGCGTGACGCGGCCGGTGTCGCGCCCTATTCCTTCCCGAATGCGGGGAGGAGCGCAGCATGACCCATTGGATCCCGGTCGCCGATTTCGACGCGGCCTATGACAATTCGGGCGCCGTCCAGCGCTCCGACACGTTCGTGCCCCGCTGGCAGCGCGAAGCCTCCGCCTTCCGCGATGTGATGGAAGGGCGGCGACGCAGCGAGATCGACCTCGCCTATGGCGCACATGAGCGCCAGAAGCTCGACCTGTTCCATCCCGAAGGCCCCGCGCGCGGCCTCGTCGTTTTCGTTCATGGCGGATATTGGAAGGCGCTCGAGAAATCCGTCTGGTCGCATCTGGCGCGCGGAGCGGTGGAATCGGGCTTCGCGGTCGCCATGCCGAGCTACCGCCTCGCGCCCGAAGCGCGCCTCACCGAAATCGCGGAGGATGTGGGGCAGGCGATAACGCTGGCCGCGCGCCGCGTCGAGGGCGGCATCCGGCTCGTCGGCCATTCTGCGGGCGGCCATCTCGTGGCGCGCATGGTCGCCGCCGGCTCGCCTTTGCCCGGCCCCGTCCTGGCGCGGGTCGATCGCGTCGTGCCGATCAGCGGCCTGCACGATCTCAGGCCGATCCGTCGCACCCGCATGAACGATACGCTGCGCATCGACGCGGCTGAAGCGCTGGCGCAAAGCCCGGCGCTGCTTGAGCCTCTTCATATCTGCCCCATCCATGCCGTGGTCGGCGCGGCGGAACTGCCCGAGCTTCGCCGCCAGACGCATTTTCTGGCCTCCGCATGGTCCGGGCTGGGCGTCCCGGTGGAAGCGGCGGACATTCCCGATCGGCACCATTTCGATGTGATCGAAGACTTGGCTCTGTCGGGCTCGCAGATCACGAGAGTTTTGACCTCAGGCGCTTCTCTCTGATAGCTCAAGCGCTCTGGAGACACCGTGATGCAAGCGATTTTTGTTCAGTTCAAATGTCGGCCCGGTACGGCTTATACCGTTGCCGACGATCTGGTTGAGAGCGTCGAGGAGATTTCGGAAATCTACTCGACATCGGGCCAATACGATCTTCTCGCCAAGTTCTATCTGGAAGCCGGGCGCGACATCGGGCACTTCGTGACCGAGAAGCTGCAAACGGTGGATGGCGTGGTGGATACGTTCACCACCGTCGCGTTCAAGGCGTTCGGCCGTGGCTGATGTGATTCCCGCTCTCTCCGATCTCTGGACCGAGCGCGCCGAGGCCGCCGACCACGCCGACAGGCTGCGCCCCTTGCGCGCCCTGTTCCATCTGCCGGAAGGCATGACCTATCTCGACGGCAACTCGCTCGGCTGCCTGACCTATGGCGCGCGAGCCCGGTTGCGCGATGTCGTCGACCGCGAATGGGGCACGGGGCTGATCGCCTCCTGGAACCAGGCCGGTTGGGTCGACCTGCCCGCGCGCGTCGGCGCGCGCATCGCCCGCATCGTCGGGGCGGAGGAGGGGGCGCTCGTTGCCTGCGATTCGACCTCGGTCAATCTCTTCAAGGTTCTGGCGAGCGCCCTGGCGCTGCGGCCGGGCCGTCGCGTCATCGTGTCGGAGCGCTCCAACTTTCCGACCGATCTCTATATGGCGGAAGGCCTCGCCAGCCTTCTGAACCAAGGGCACGAGCTGCGTCTCGCCGATCATGCCGACGAGATTCCGGCCCTTGTCACGGACGAGACCGCCGTTCTGATGCTGACGCAGGTGAACTATCGCACCGGCGCGCTGCACGACATGGCCGCCCTGTCGCGTCTGGCGCATGAGCGCGGCGCGCTGGCGCTGTGGGATCTCGCGCATTCGGCCGGGGCTCTGCCGGTGGATCTCGCAGGCGACGGGGCGGATTTCGCGATCGGCTGCGGCTACAAATATCTGAATGGCGGCCCCGGCGCGCCGGCCTTTCTCTATGTCGCGCCGCGTCATCAGGCAGCCGCCCGCCAGCCGCTGTCGGGCTGGTTCGGCCATGCCGCACCCTTCGCCTTCGAGGCGGGCTACCAGCCGGCGTCGGGCGTCACACGCTTCCTGACCGGCACGCCCTCGGTGCTGGCGCTTTCCGCGCTGGACGCCGCGCTGGATGCGTTCGACGGCGTGGACATGGCCGCGTTGCGCGAGAAGTCCGTGGCGCTGACGCGCTTCTTCATCGCGGCCGTGGAGGCGCTCTGTGCCGGGCACGGGCTGCAACTCGTCACCCCGCGCGAGCCAGCGCGGCGCGGCAGTCAGGTGTCCTTCACGCATCCGGCGGCCTATGCCCTGTGTCAGGCGCTGATCGACGAGGGTGTCGTCGGAGACTTCCGCGCGCCCGACATTCTGCGCTTTGGCTTCGCGCCTCTTTACAACAGCTTCGCCGACGCGCTTAACGCAGCGATAACCATCGCCGAACTGCTCGCTTCGAAACGCTACGAGGACGAGCGCTTCCAGCGCCGGAACACCGTGACATGACGCTTTCCAAGCCCTGCCGCCTCGCCATCGCCGTCCGCTCGCCCGAGGAAGCGCGCCGCGCGCTCGAAGCGGGCGCGGATTATGTGCTGGCGCCGGCCCGGCGGGACAGGGTGCCCGGCCAGATCATCGAGCGGCGGGTCGAGGGCCAGCCCGAGCTGTACTTCGCCATGGCCGGCGACGTCACGCTCCCGGCCGACCCTTTGCGCGTCGCCCGGCTGGAAGCGCCGGACGAGTTCGTTGCTGTGATGCGCGGCGGCTATTCGGTGATTCTGCTTGATCCGGACCGGGCGCTCTTGCGCGCCTTCTCGCTGGAAACGCTGGCCGAGTTCCAGCGCGCGTGCCGCGAGGCGGGGATGGAATGCTGGTTCGGCGGCCGCCTGGAGCTTCCCGACATTCCGCGCCTTCTGGTGCTCGGGCCCGAAGCGCTGGTGTTCGAGGAGGCCGATGCCGAAACGCTGGCGCTCGGCCGGCGCATGCTGGACGCCCCGCCCGCCGCTTTCGCGCCGGAGCGCGGTGCACCGCCGGAGCGCAGCGCGGCGGAGACCGATCGCATCTTCGTACGCGGTTTCACACTGCCCTTCCGCGTCGGGGCCTATCGCTTCGAGCGCGACCGCACGCAGCGGCTCCGCTTCACCGTCGAGGCGGAAATCCGCCGCCCGAGCCGCGTCCCGCGCGAGGTCAGCGAAGTCTATTCCTACGACATCGTGACGGACGCGATCCGCCGCCTGGCCGACCAGGGGCATACCGATCTGGTGGAAGCGCTGGCCGAAGACCTGGCCGCCGACCTTTTGCGCGATGCCCGATTGTTGTCGGTCGAGATCCAGGTGGAAAAGCTCGATCTCGGCCCGGAGGCCGTCGGTGTCGCGATCCGTCGCCACCGCGACGAACGCACGATCTAATCTCCCGCAGGCAGGCTGCTCAAGATCCGGCCTCGCCGAAGTGGCCGGACGCGATGCAACTGCGATGCCCGGGCGAGGCGGAGCCATCATGCCCGCTATGCGTTGGACGGGATGCAGCTATTTGCATTTTATGTGACAGGGAATCACGAAACTTTGCAAGACTGCTAAAACGTGTTCAAGCTGCGCATGAATGAGGCTCTTTTGAGCCACACTCAGAAAATCGAGGGAGAGAGGCGATGACGAAGCCCATGCTGATCGTGAAGTTCGGCGGAAGTTCGATTGCCACGCCCGATCTGCGCAAGTGGGTCCAGTCCATCGAAAAGACCGGACGCCCGCTGGTCATCGTGCCGGGCGGCGGACCCTTCGCCAACACCGTGCGCCAGTTTCAGACCCGCATCGGCTATGACGCGGAAGCGGCCTACCGCATGACGCTGCTGGCCATGGAACAGTTCGGCCATGCGCTCGTGGCGCTTGGCGAAAAGCTGGTGCCGGCCCGCACGCTGGAAGCCATCGAATCCGCGCAGGCCCGTGGCCTCGTGCCGGTCTGGATGCCCTCCGACATGATCCTGTCGGGCCGCAACGCCGACGACACCTGGAGCGTCACGTCGGACAGCGTGGCCGCCTGGCTGGCCGCGCAGGTTCCCGGCTCGCCGCTCTGTCTCATCAAGCAGATCGATGTTCCCGCTGGCTCCAGCCTCCAGGCGATTTCGGCGGCCGGCGTGGTGGATGGCTGCTTCGTCGCTCTTCTTCACGGCTCGACTCGGGTCTATGTCGCTGGCCCGTCCGACCTTGCCATGTCTGGCCGCCGCTTCGCCGAAGGCGTTCTGCCCGGTCGCGAAGTCTCCTCCGAACAGCCGCACGGCGCGTTCGCGGAAGCCGCGCAGTAAATCTCGTCTTCCTTTTCCATGCTGATCGATCTCCCACGCGAAGCCGGCGACGTGCCGCCTATGCGCGCCCAACGCGCCCATGGTGAGGCACGCGCCACGTTCGGCCCCACGGGCCCGCGCAGCGAAACGCGGTTGCGGCACCTGCATCAGGCCGGCGCGCTCAAGCTGCGCTTTCCTCGCGTGGCTAAGGCCGAGGCGGTGCTGATCAATACGGCCGGTGGCCTGACGGGCGGTGACGCGCTGCGGCAGAGCTTCGAAGTGGAGCCAAGCGCCGCGCTGCGCGTGACGACGCAGGCCTGCGAGCGCATCTATCGCTCCACCGGGCCCGACGCCCGTGTCACGACGCGCCTGACCGTCGCGCCGAATGCGGCGCTGAGCTATCTCCCGCAGGAAACGATCCTGTTCGACGGCGGCCGGCTCAGCCGCAGTCTCGATGTAGACGCCGCCTTCAGCAGCCGGCTCCTTTTGTGCGAAAGCGTCGTTCTGGGGCGCCAGGCCATGGGCGAGAGCGTGACGACGGGCGCTTTGCGGGATCGCTGGCGTGTGCGCCGCGAGGGGCAACTCATCCTGGCCGACGATCTCAAGCTGGGTAGCGACATCGCCGAACTCACCGGCCGAAACGCTTCGCTCGGCGCGGCCCGCGCCTTTGCGACCGTGTTCTGGCAGGACGAGCGCGGAGAGGGCGTGCTGCCCGCCTTGCGCGAGGTGCTGGGGCCGGAGGGCGGCGCCAGTCATCTCGACGGGTTCGGCATGGCCCGCCTTGTCGCGCCCAGCTATTATGCGCTGCGAAAGCGGCTCGTGCCGGCGCTGGCGCTGCTTTCGCAGGTTGGCCTTCCCCGCGTATGGTCGCTCTGACGAACCGCTCGCCTCCGATTCGGCTGGAACAGAGTGCTCGGGACCATGGATAGGAGATCGCGTCGATGAACCTTACCCCTCGCGAAAAGGACAAGCTTCTGATCGCCATGGCCGCCATCGTGGCGCGCAAGCGTTTGGAGCGAGGCGTGAAGCTCAATCACCCCGAGGCCATCGCGCTGATCACGGATTTCGTGGTGGAAGGCGCGCGCGACGGGCGCTCGGTGGCCGATCTCATGGAAGCGGGCGCCCATGTCATCACTCGCGATCAGGTCATGGAAGGCATTGCCGAGATGATCCATGACGTGCAGGTCGAGGCGACCTTTCCCGACGGCACCAAGCTGGTAACGGTGCACGAGCCGATCCGCTAAGCGGTTCGAAGGTGCAGCGTTCGCTGGCTGGATAGGTTCAGATCGGGCGACGCGCCGCAGTGCCTGACGCGTTCATGGTCAGGGCGCTCTCAAAGCCGCCATCTGGCTGCCCGACGCTTGGGGAAGGAAGCGGAACGTGCCGGCGGCGCGGGAATAATAGGCCGGACCGCTGATGCCGTTCATCGTCACGGTGCGCACGCGGAATGGCTCCGATACGCCGGCCGGCGAGGCGAAGCCGAGGCCAGCGGTCAAAACCGTCACGATCATGGAAAGGGCTGCGATCCGCTTCATCGGGTTTCGAGGTCCTGTCTCGGGCGCGGCTCTCAGTCCTTCCGCTCCCTTTGCGCTGATCCTAGCGTGGGAGGATTTCTCTTCGGTGACGGCGCTCCATCGCATTTGAAACACTTGCCTGGATGGTCAATTGTCCGTTTTCGAGGCAAGGGCATCGCCTGCCTTTGACATTGGCGCGGCGCGCTTTCATGCTGTTCTCCAGACCGAAGCATCGCGTTCTTGCGGGGATGGAGCGTCCATGCGAAGGGCGATGCGGCGCGACCGAAACCGGGCGCCTGTCGACCAAACGAGGGACAAGACATGTTGAGACTGATCCTGCTGACCGCCGCCGCGCTCGGCACCGCCACGGCCCCCGCCTTCGCCCATCTGGACCCGGCCGCGCACGGCTCGTTCATGGCGGGCGTCAGCCATCCCTTGTTCGGGGCCGATCACATCCTCGCCATGGTGGCGGTGGGTCTCTGGGCCGCGCTGATCGGCGGCCGCGCTCGATGGCTGGTGCCTACGGCCTTTGTCGGCACCATGCTCGTCGGCTTCGCGCTTGCGCTCTCGGGCGTCTCGCTGCCCATGGTCGAACCCGCCATTCTCGCTTCCGTCGTGGCGCTGGGGCTCCTGGTCGCGCTCGCGGTGCGCCTGCCCGTGGCGCTGTCGGCCGTTGTGGTCGGCCTCTTCGCGCTGTTCCATGGCTATGCCCATGGCGGCGAACTGGGCGGCGCGGGTGCTGCGAGCTTCGCGATCGGCTTTGCGCTTTCCACCGCCGCGCTGCATGGCGCGGGTCTTCTTCTCGGCCGCGCGCTGGGTGGCGCGGGTCTCCTGCCGCGTCTTCTGGGCGGCGCCACGGCCCTCGGTGGCCTCGTTCTCATGGTGGGCTGATATGATCCCCGGCGAAATCATCGTAGCCGATGGCGACATCGTTCTGAATGCAGGGCGCGAGGCGATCGAGCTTCACGTCGCCAATACGGGCGACCGGCCGATCCAGGTCGGCTCGCACTATCATTTCGCCGAGACCAACGGCGCTCTGCGCTTCGACCGGGAAGCCGCGCGCGGCTACCGGCTCGACATCGCGGCCGGAACGGCCGTGCGCTTCGAGCCCGGCCAGTCGCGCGACGTGCGCCTCGTGCCGCTTTCGGGCGAGCGCCGCGTCTTTGGCTTCAATGGCCGGGTGCAGGGCGCGCTTTGAAGCGGACGACCTCAGCTCCAGAAACAGGAAAGGCGCCGCGAGGCGCCTTTTTCATGATGCCCTATCTCCGCCAGTCGCGGCCGGGACAGAGATGTCAGGCGGCGACCTCGTCGTAAAAGGCGCGTTTGGAGCGGTACATGCGCCGGTCCGCACGGGCCAGCAAACTTTCCATGGTCTCGCCCGGCATCCGCCAGGCCGCGCCGATGGAGAAGTTCAAGGGGGCAACGCCGCCGCTCGCATTCTCCGCTTCGACGCCGCGTGTGAGGGCGTCCAGAAGCTGGCCCCATTGCCCTTTCCCCGCACCCTGCACCAGAACCACGAACTCGTCCCCGCCCATGCGCGCCGAGCGGCAGCAGGCGGGCAGGCTGGTGGACAGAACGCGCCCCATCTTGCGGATGAGATCGTCGCCGGCCTTGTGGCCGAAATGGTCGTTCGCGTCCTTGAGGCCGTTCAGATCGATCACCGCGATCGCGACCGGCTCAGCACATGTTTCCAGCCGCTCCATTTCATCGGTCAGAAAGGTTCGGTTGAAGAGACCACTCAGCGGATCGTGGGTGCGGGCGAACTCCAGCTGCCGCCGCGCCTGCTCGCGGTCGGACACGTCCTCGACTGAGATCAGATACCGGCCCCAGCCGGTTTCATGGCCGGGAAGAAGACGCCCGTTATAGCTGACGTCGAAGGGCAGGCCCTTCACCGTGTAATTCCTGGTGACCAAGCTCGCGCGCAAGGCCCCGTCCCAAAGCTGGCAGATCACCTCGACGAAGGAGGCGATCTGATCCGGGCCGAAGATGACGCGGATATGGGCGAAGAGGTCCGCCTCGTCGGCGGCATCATAAAGGCGCAGCGTCTCGGCGTTGACGCTCACGATTCGAACGAGGGGAACGAGTTCCTCGACCCGCGCGGCATCCAGTGCCAGAAGGGCACGCAGATCGCGAATGCCGCCCGCGCGCCATTGATCGAGCCGCGCCTTCAGAAGGCTGAGATCCTGAACCCAAAGGGATGTCGGGGCGCAGTCGAAGATCGCCAGAATGTCGTCGGGGCTGAGACCGGGCGCTGGCGCAAGGGGAGGGGCTGCATCCTTCGTCATGATCCCCCTGCTACGTCCCGCTTTCTCGAACCCGTTTCGACATGGAGCGTGGCTCAACCTCCGGTCGGAGGCGAGATGCGCTTTAAGGGGATCATACACTCGAACGTATACCCGTTCGAGTGGATTCGATGCGCGCATAGATAGAGGGTTGGCGAAAGATGAAAAGGGCGCTGCCCAAGGCGGGGGCTGGCCGGTCGGGTGGCCAGCCCTCGTTCTTCGGTCAGTTGCCGTAGCGATCCGGCGTGGCGTTCGGGCCTTGGCGCAGCGCGCTGCGGATCGAGGGCAGATCGACGTTCACCTTGGGGATCGGGATGTTGTAGAGCGCGGCGGGACCAGTTCCGGCCGTGCTCTGGAACGTGCCGCCGCCCAGCGCCGAGCCGGTCGAATTGCCGATCGTGGAGGCCGCGCCGAGATTACCCGAACGCGCGGCGGCGTCCGCGTTGACGGAGTTGATCGTGGCCGAGCCGGCGGTCGCGCGCTGCTGGGTGGAGGTGCTGCTGGAGCCGACGCCGCCCGACGAGCCGAGCGAATTGGTGGCCCCGCCGAGGCTGGGCGTCGAGCTGCCGCCGCCGGCACTCGCTCCGGAGCTTCCTCCGATGCCGCCGCCTCCGATGCTCTGGGCATGGGCGGGAAGGGCGAAGGACAGACCGGCCGCAAGGGCGATCAGGGACCAGGAAAAAGAACGCATCGCGTGGCCTCGTTCGAAAGGTCGGGCAAAGCCCGGCGCGAAAAAGCGAATCGGACAATCCGATCCTTTGTCGAACAACAGCAAAGCCGCTTTCGCGTTCCCGCTCCAGCGCGGCAGCCCTCGCACTCTCGAGAAATGTCAAGTCTGGTAAACGCTTCCGCTCCTTCGTGACCTATCGGGGAGCCTTGCTGTTGGGCACGATGCGCGCCCGGCGCGGCGGCGAGATGGGCCGTGTCACCCCGCTCTTGTTGATCACCGAGCCGTCCGAGCGCGCGAAATCGCCGGCGCGGCTGGAATCCAGAGCGGGGCGCCCTTCGCCGGCGCGCAGGCGCGTCGAGCTGCCGTCCGCGTCCGGCTGTGGAATGCGCGGTGTCAGATAGGAATTGTCGTAGTCGCGCCCATAGGCGCGTTCCTCTACCGTATCCCCGAAGACGCGGGCGTTCGGGATGGCGAGCGGCGCGCGGGTTTTCGGCGCGCCGCCGATTCGCGCGCCCGACATAGAGGAGCCGACCGGCGTGCCCGGCGGGCCGGGGTCGAAGGGCTGCGCGAAAGCGCCTGAAGCGCTCAGAAGCGAGGCACACAGGGCGAGAACCGGAAGCGGTGCGGGGCGCGGAAAACGTGTCATGCTTCCAGAACGCGCAAATTGGCGAAAAGCTCAAGTTTCCCGCAGCCGGTGGCAGACAATCCGCCGCGATCCGCTTAATCTGCCGCAACGCGAAAGACGCCTCAGGAGTCCCGACCCATGCCCGCATCCATCAGTCGCTCCACCTATGCCGCGATGTACGGGCCGACCGTCGGCGACAAGGTGCGGCTGGCCGATACGGACCTTTTCATCGAGGTGGAGCGCGATCTCACCACCTATGGCGAAGAGGTGAAGTTCGGCGGCGGCAAGGTGATCCGCGACGGCATGGGCCAAAGCCAAGCGAGCCGAGCCGAAGGCGCGGTCGATACCGTCATCACCAATGCGCTGATCGTCGATCACTCCGGCATCTATAAGGCCGATGTGGGCCTTCGGGGCGGGCGCATCTACGCCATCGGCAAGGCCGGCAATCCGGACACGCAGCCGGGTGTCACGATCGTCGTCGGCCCCGGTACGGAGGCGATCGCGGGCGAAGGCAAGATCCTGACCGCCGGGGCCATCGACAGCCATATCCATTTCATCTGCCCGCAGCAGATCGAGGACGCCCTGTTCTCGGGCGTCACCTGCATGGTCGGCGGCGGCACGGGGCCGGCGCACGGCACGCTCGCCACCACCTGCACGCCCGGCCCCTGGCATCTGGCGCGCATGATCCAGTCGCTCGACGCTTTCCCCATGAACTTCGCGCTGGCCGGCAAGGGCAATGCCTCGCAGCCGGGTGCGCTGGTCGAGATGATCAAGGCCGGCGCGGCAGCGCTGAAGCTGCACGAGGACTGGGGCACGACCCCGGCCGCGATCGACTGCTGCCTGACGGTGGCCGACGAGCACGACGTGCAGGTGATGATCCACACCGACACGCTCAACGAGTCGGGCTTCGTGGAAGACACGGTCGGCGCCTTCCGGGGCCGCACGATCCACGCCTTCCACACGGAAGGGGCGGGCGGCGGCCACGCGCCCGACATCATCAAGGTCTGCGGCCTGCCGAACGTCCTGCCGGGCTCCACCAATCCGACCCGGCCTTACACGATCAACACGCTGGAAGAGCATCTGGACATGCTCATGGTGTGCCACCATCTCGACCCGTCCATCCCCGAGGATATCGCCTTCGCGGAATCGCGCATCCGCAAGGAGACGATCGCGGCCGAGGACATTCTCCACGATATCGGCGCCTTCTCGATCATCTCGTCGGACAGTCAGGCCATGGGCCGTGTCGGCGAGGTGATCATTCGCACCTTCCAGACCGCCGACAAGATGAAGAAGCAGCGCGGCCGCCTCTCCGGCGAGACCGGCGACAACGATAACCTGCGCGTGCGCCGCTATATCGCGAAGGTCACGATCAACCCGGCTCTGGCGCAGGGCATGGGCCGAGAGATCGGCTCAGTGGAAGTCGGCAAGCGCGCCGATCTCGTGCTCTGGGACACGGCTTTCTTCGGCGTGAAGCCCGCCATGGTGCTGCTCGGCGGCGCGATCGTCGCAGCCCCCATGGGCGATCCCAACGCCTCCATCCCGACGCCGCAGCCCGTGCATTATCGCCCGATGTTCGGTGCCTATGGCAAGGCGGTCGGCGCGTCCGGCGTCACCTTCGTATCAAGCGCCGCTATGGCGGACGGATTGCGCGAGAAGCTCGGCTGCGAGAAGACCTTCCTGCCCGTCGAGAACACGCGGGGCGGGCTGACCAAGGCCTCCATGATCCTCAACGATCTGACGCCCCATATCGAGGTCGATCCCGAGACCTACGAGGTGCGCGCCGATGGCGAGCTTCTGACCTGCGAACCCGCCAAGGTGCTGCCCATGGCGCAGCGCTACTTCCTGTTCTAACTCTTGGGGGGCCTGCCATGGCGCAGCCGAAGGAGAAGCAGGACATGGGGCCGGTGTTTCAGACAGGCGGAACGAGCCGGTCGCGTGCTGGCCGGCCGACGCTCTACGATCGCGATTTCTTTCTTTGGACGCGCCAGCAAGCTCAGCTCCTGCGAGAGCGGAGCGCGGATGCCTCCGGTCTCGACACAACAAGACTCGCCGAGGAAATCGAGGATTTGGGCTCGTCACAGCAAAGCGAGATCGAGAACCGGCTGTGCGTTCTCCTGGCTCATCTTCTGAAATGGCAGTTTCAGCCCTCGAAGCGCTCCAATAGCTGGCGGGCGACCATCGCCGAACAGCGGATGCGGATCGCGCGCCGTCTGCGCCAAAGTCCGAGTCTGCGATCCTATCCGGCCGAGGTTCTGGACGAGGAATATGCTCTGGCCCGTTTGAACGCGGTCGCAGAGACGAACATGGCTTTGGAGACCTTTCCGCTTTCCTGTCCGTTCGGGATCGACGACATTCTCGATCCGGACTTTTTCCCTGGGGTCGATTGACCTTTCGCCGTCAAAAGTAGCGAGTTCATCTGCGTGATCGAGGCCAATAGCATCATCGAACGCGGCGCCTTTATCGGGGAGGCCGCCGACACCATCACGCTGGACGAGGCGCAGCGTCATCGCCGCCGCATGGCGATGGTCAGCGACCATGGCATCGCCTTCCTGCTCGACCTCGCCGAAGCGCGCCTTCTGCGCGAGGGCGACGCCATCACCCTGTCGGACGGGCGTTATGTCGTGGTGCGGGCCAAGCCGGAGGAGCTTTACGCGATCGAGGGGCGCGACGCCGTGCATCTCCTGACGCTCGCCTGGCAGCTCGGGAACCGGCATCTGCCCTGCCAGATCGAGGCCAAACGCATCCTGGTGCGGCGCGACCATGTGATCCGCGACATGCTCCTGGAACTCGGCGCGCATATCCATGAGGTCGAAGCGGCCTTCGATCCGGTCGGCGGCGCCTATGCGACGCCGGGCGCAACGCCCCATTCGCATGGGCATACACACGGCCATGACCATACCCACTCCCATGGCTGAGGGTGACGGGCGAGGTGGGTCGGGCGAGGGCTCGGAAGGGCTCGCCGCGCTGGCGCGCCTCCTCACCTGGACTTCGCCGGCCTTCCCGATCGGGGCCTTCGCCTATTCGCATGGGCTGGAAGCCGCCATCGCGCACGGACAGGTGCGGGATGGCGACGCGCTCTTCACTTGGGTCGAGACGCTGCTGCTCCATGGCAGCGGCTGGAATGATCTCGTGTTTCTAGCTGGAGCGCACCGCTTGCGCGGACCGAATGCGGGCACCGACTGGACCGATTTAACCGAACTCGCCCGCGCCTCCGCCGGCTCGGCCGAGCGCCGCCGCGAAACGCTCGACCTTGGCCGCGCCTTCGCGGAAGCCGCCGCGCCTTGGGGGGCGGAGCCGGAAGGGGAGGCAACTGCCTATCCCGTGGTGTTCGGCGCGCTGGCCGCGCGCGAGGGCGTCTCGCTGCGCCCGGCGCTTCTAGCCTTCGCCCATGCCTTCGCCGCCAATCTCGTCGGCGTCGCCGTCCGCCTCGTGCCCCTCGGCCAGCGCGAAGGCGTGCGCGTCATGCGGCGGCTGGAACCCGTGTTCGAGCTGGCCACGCAGAAGGCGGCTATTTCGACCCTGGACGATCTCGGCTCGGCCACGATCCTCTCCGACATCGCGGCGCTGCGCCACGAAACCCTGCAACCGAGACTGTTCCTGACATGAGCGATCTGACCCCGACCCCCGGCCTCGCCCCCCGCCGCCGCAACGGCCCGCTTCGCGTCGGCATCGGCGGCCCGGTCGGCTCCGGCAAGACGACGCTCTGCGAAAAGATTTGCCTGGCCGCGCGCGACCAATGGTCGATCGCCGTCGTCACCAACGACATATACACGACCGAGGATGCCGAGGCGCTGGTGCGTCGGCAGGCGCTGTCGGCCGATCGCATCCTGGGCGTCGAGACGGGCGGTTGCCCGCACACGGCCATCCGCGAGGACGCCTCGCTGAACCTTCGCGCCATCGCGACGCTGAACGCACGCCATCCGGACCTCGATCTCATCCTCGTGGAATCGGGCGGCGACAATCTTGCCGCGACCTTCTCGCCCGATCTGGTCGATCTCTCGATCTACGTGATTTCCGTCTGCCAGGGCGACGATATTCCGCGCAAGGGCGGGCCGGCGATCACGCGCTCCGACCTTCTCGTCGTCAACAAGACCGATCTCGCCCCTCATGTCGGGGCCGATCTGGAGCGCATGAAGGTGGACGCCGCCAAGGGGCGCGGCGCGCTGCCTTTCGTCTTTGCCGACCTCTCGCGCCGCGAGGGCCTCGCCGCCATTCTGGACTTCCTCGCCCGCACCGGCGGCCTCCAGCCGCTGCGTGAGGCCGCATGAGCCGGCTTTTCCTGAAAGACCCGCTCGCCGTTCTGGAGCCGGCCGCCGCCGGCGGCATCGTGGTGGAAGACGGGCGCATCGCCGAACTCGTGCCCTCGGGCGGCGCGCCCGCCGCCCCGGTGGACGAGGTGTTCGACTGTTCGCGCCACGTCGTCCTGCCCGGCCTTGTCAACACGCACCATCATTTCTACCAGACGCTGACGCGCGCTCACCCAGAGGCGATCGACAAGGAACTCTTCCCCTGGCTCCAGGCGCTCTACCCGATCTGGGCGCGGCTCGATGAAGACAGCTTTCGCCAGTCCGTCCGTCTCGCGCTGACCGAGCTTTTGCTGTCGGGCTGCACCACGGCCGCCGATCACCATTACCTCTTCCCCAAAGGGCTGGAGCGGGCGATCGATATCGAGGCCGAAGAGGCCCGCACGCTGGGCATCCGCGTGACGCTGACGCGCGGCTCGATGAACCTCAGCCAGAAAGACGGCGGTCTGCCGCCCGATAGCGTGGTGCAGGACGAGGACGACATCCTCGCCGATTCCGAGCGCTTGTTGAATGGGCTGCATGATCGCTCGGACGGCGCCATGGTGCAGATCGCGCTCGCGCCCTGCTCGCCCTTTTCCGTCACCAAGAGCCTGATGCAGCAAAGCGCCGCGCTGGCCGAGCGCTTCGACTGCCGGCTTCACACGCATCTCGGCGAAACCGAAGACGAGAACCGCTTCTGCGAAGCCCGCTTTCAGTGCCGCCCGGTGGATTACTTGGAAGAGGTCGGCTGGATGGGGCCGCGCACCTGGCTGGCGCATGGCATCCATTTCACCTCGGAGGAATGCCGGCGGCTCGGCGCGCACAAGGTCGGCGTCTGCCATTGCCCGACCTCCAACGCCGTGCTCGCCTCGGGCTTTTGCCTCGTCTCCGAACTGGAAGCGGCGGGCAGCCCGGTCGGGCTCGGCGTCGACGGCTCGGCCTCCAACGATGGCTCCAATCTGATGGAAGGCGTGCGCCACGCCCTCATGCTCGGTCGGTTGCGCACCGGCTCGGCCTCGGCGGTCACGGCGCGCGACGCCTTGCGCTATGCGACATCGGGCTCGGCCGCCTGCCTCGGGCGTGCCGATATCGGCCGCATCGCGCCGGGGCTCCAGGCCGATCTGGCGCTCTTTACGCTGGACGATCTGCGCTTTTCCGGCGCGCATGATCCGATCGCGGCGCTGGTTCTCTGCGGCGCGACGCGGGCGGATCGGGTCATGGTGGCGGGGCGCTGGCGCGTTCTCGACGGGCAGCCGGTCGGCGTCGATATCGCCAAGCTGCGCGCGGAGCACGGCGCGGCGGCGCGCCGCTTCGCCTGACGCGGTATTGGACAGAATGTCGCAGGTCGTCTAATCGCTGGATCATCCGCCGCAATCGGATGGTCTCGTCAGTTGCGAGCCTATCGGCTTGCGGCGGCCTGCCAACCACAAGCGAGGCGCGCGATGAGCGACGACGATTACATCCATGACGAGGCGACGGGCGAATGGCGCCCGGCCTCCGAAATGGCGACCACGGCCAGCGCCCGAACGCAAGTGCGGGACGCGGCCGGCAATGTCCTGGCCGATGGCGACAGCGTGTCGCTGATCAAGGATCTGAAGGTAAAGGGCGCGGGTCAGACCCTGAAACAGGGCACGGTGATCCGCTCGATCCGCCTGACCGACAACCCCGAAGAGATCGACTGCCGCCACGAGAGCATCAAGGGCCTCGTCCTGCGCACCGAGTTCGTGCGCAAGCGCGGCTGATCGGGCAGCGGCGGCGCTTGCGAGAGCGCCGTCCCTCTCTTGCAAAAGCGCGTGCACCCTGAAAAGGGAAGCCCTTCCAGAGCCGGAAGGAACGCGCCTTTGACCCAGAACGAAGCGACCCCGAACGCCGCCTCCATCAGGCCGGCCGCCGTCATCTTCGACATGGACGGGCTCCTGTTCGACAGCGAGGTCCTCAGCCGCGACGCCTTTCTGGCGGCTTCGTCCGAGATCGGCCATGTTGCCACGCATGACGACTTCCTCGTCATGGTCGGCCGCCCCTGGACGATCAACCGGGTCTATCTGCAAGACGTCTTCGGTAAGGCGCAGGACATCGAAGCCTTCGGCTCGGTCTGGCGGCGGTATTACGTGGCCTTGAAGGCGGGTCTGGCGCTGAAGGCTGGCGTCGTGGAACTCCTCGACCACCTCGACGCGCTGAAGATCCCGCGCGCCATCTGCACATCGTCCCCGCATGAGGACGTCACCTTCAATCTGGCGCTGCATGGTCTGGCATCGCGCTTCGATGCGGTGATCGCGAGCGGCGACTATGCCAAGGGCAAGCCCGCGCCCGATCCGTTCCTGCGCGCGGCGGAAGTCCTGGGCGTCGATCCCGCCGCGTGTCTGGCGCTGGAGGATTCGCATAATGGCGTCCGCGCGGCGGCGGCTGCCGGGATGCGCACGGTGATGATCCCCGACCTGCTGCCCGCGACCGACGAAATCCGCGCACTCTGCCGGATGGTGGCAGTCGATCTGCACGAGGTCCGCGCGCACTTGGCGGCTTGAGACCTCGAGAGACGGCTCGTGTGATCTCTCGAAAACAAAAGGCGGCGCGCGAGACCATCGCGTGCCGCCTTTTTCATGCCCCGTCGAGCGACCTATTGTTTCGGCAGCGCGTAGGCGATCACCGAATCGCCCCGCTTGGTGCCGAGTGAGCCGTGGCCGCCGGCGATGACCAGCAGATACTGCCGCCCGTCCGCGCCGCGATAGGTCATGGGCGTCGACTGGCCGCCGGCCGGCAGGCGCGAGCGCCAGAGTTCCTTGCCTGATGTCACGTCGTAGCCGCGCACGTAATAGTCCAGCGTACCCGACAGGAAGGCGACGCCGCCCGCCGTCATGATCGGCCCGCCGAGATTGGGCACGCCCATCTCGAAGGGGATCATCGGGAAGGGCGCGGCATCGCGCACCGTGCCGTTCTTGTGCATCCAGACCGTCTCGCCCGTGGTCAGATCGACGCCCGCGACATTGCCCCAGGGCGGGGCCTGACAGGGCAGGCCGAGCACGGAGGTGAAGGGGCGCAGGTTGATCGCATAGGGCGCGCCGAAATTCTCGTTTAGCGCCGGCAGCGCGCCTTCGGGCTTTTGCTGGTTCACCACCAGCGTTTCGTCCTTGGGGCGCGGAACGAGCGTGGACAGGAAGGCGAGATGCGCGGGTGTTCCGAACAGGACGGCGCGCTGCGGATCGACTGCCACCGAGCCCCAGTTGAAGACGCCGAAATTGCCCGGATAGATGATCGATCCCTGAAGCGAAGGCGGGGTGAAGCGGCCGTCATAGCGATAGGAATGGAAGGCGATGCGGCACAGGAGCTGATCGAACATGGTCGCGCCCCACATGTCCTTTTCGCGCAGCGCCTTCGGATCGAAGCTCGCCTGCGAGACCGGCTGCGTCGGCGCCGTATGGTCGGGCGCGACCGCGCCGCCCGGCGCGCGCTTCTCGGTGACGGGCAGAACCGGCTGGCCCGTGCGCCGATCGAGCACGAAGAGTTCGCCCTGCTTGGTCGGCTGGACCAGCGCGGGGATTGTCTCGCCATTGATCGGCAGATCGATCAGGCTCGCCTGCGCCGGCACGTCATAATCCCAGAGATCGTGATGCACGGTCTGGAAGTGCCAGCGGGCCTGACCGGTGCGGATGTCGAGCGCAACCACGGCGGAGGAATAGCGCTCCACGTTTTCCGAGCGATTGGCGCCCCACTGGTCCGGCGGCTGGTTGCCGAGCGGCACATAGACGAGGCCGAGCTGCGGGTCGGCGCTCATGATCGACCAGGAATTGGGCGAGTTCGGCGTATAGGTCTGCCCTTCCGGCAGGGGCGCCGTCTCGTTCGGATTGCCCGAATCCCAGTTCCAGACGAGCTGGCCGGTCGAAATGTCGAAGGCGCGGATGACGCCCGAGGCTTCGGCGGTCGAGACGTTGTCCAGCACCGTGCCGCCGACCACCACGAGATTGTCCATCACGATGGGCGGCGAGGTGGAGTAGTAGGAGCCCGGATTGACGTTGGGCATGCTGGTCCAGAGATCGATCTGACCGTCGCCGCCGCCGAAATTCGAGCAGACATGGCCGGTTTCCGGATCAAGCGCGATGAGGCGCGCGTCAGCCGTCGGCATGAAGAGCTTGGCGTCGCAGACCGCCGTCTCGGCGCTGGCGGTGGCCACCGGCAGGCCTGGGTCGGCCGCGCCGCCCTCCTGACGCGCGGGCGCGCCCTCTGTCGGCGCGCCGGACTGTCCACGCTCCTGCGGCGCGGTGAGGCCGCCTTGGGCGGACAGCTCGGAGGCTGTGCCAGCCGGCGCGTTCGGGTTCTCGGCCGTGGCCTGTGTTGGGGCGGGCTGCGCGTCGGCGGCGGGCGCGGCGCCCGGCGGCTGATAGGCGAGGCCCCGGCAGGTCAGATGCTGGAGCGCGAGTTCGCCTTGAATGCGCGGATCGTAGCGCCAGACCTCTTCGCCGGTCGTCGCGTTCAGCGCGATGACGCTTTGATGCGGCGTGCAGAGATAGAGCCGCTCGCCGATCTTGAGCGGCGTCACCTCGAACGTGGTTTCCTTCGGGTCGCCCGGCTGGGGCTTGTCGCCCGTGTGGAATTGCCAGGCTTCTTCCAGATCGGAGACATTGGCGGGCGTGATATCGGCAAGCGGCGACCATCGCTGCCCGCCTTGCGTGCGCCCATAGGCCTGCCATTCGCCGGCCGGAATGCCCTGCGCATCGCCCGCGACGCGGGTGCGCACGCCCGGCAACTCGCCTTCCGTCCGGTGCAGATCGACGAACCAGGAGGTGGCCGCGACCGCGACGGCCACGACGAGCGAACCCGACAGCATCGCGCCTGTGCCGCGTAGGGCAGAGGGTGCGGTGGGATGGCGGCCATCCAGCGCGTCCGCCACCGAGCGTCGGCCAAGCTCGCGCGTCACGACGGGCAGGAGCAGGAGCGCGCCCAGAATAAACACGACGTCACCGCGCGCCGCCAGCGGCCACCAATCGAAGCCGACTTCGTAAAGCGCCCAGATCAGCGTGCCGACGACGAGCGCGGCATAGACCGCGAGGGCCTCCGGCTTGCGCCGGTAGAGAAGAAGCGCGGTGACGAGGAAGAGAACGGAGGCGATGACGTAATAGGCCGACCCGCCATGCGTCAGCAGCCAGACGCCGCCAGCAAGCAGCGCCGCACCGCAAAGGGCGAGGATGATGGCCATGGCCAGAATGAAGGGGGGAGGCGTGCGGCCGGGCATGGCGGTTCCTTCGCGGCGACGATGCGAGCCAAATGTCGCGCCGCGAGGGGCCTTCAAGGCGAAAACACAGGAGAGATGACGATAAGAGCGTTAATTGTTCGGCCCCTTACCTCGACGCGCTCGGTCGCATTCAAACGACCGCGATGCGTGTGCCGCCAAACTCGCTGTGCTGGTGCTGAAGGCAAAGCTTGTTGACGATGGCAATCGTTGCCGCTGCGATGCCAATGCCGGCGATAATGTCGGCGAGGTAATGGCCGGCATGTGAAACGGCCGAAACCGTCATGAGAATGTTGAGCAGAAGGAAGGGATAGCGCAGCGGACGGATGGGCCACATGGCCCATGCGCAAAGCATCGCTACGGCGGCATGCACCGATGGAAACGTCAGGATGCCCATCATCCGCGCCATTGAGAAGACGAAGGCTGGGTCGTTACGAACCGCGTGAAACTGCTCCAGGAAGGCGAACCCGAAATGCGCATTGATGTGCGTGAGGGATTCCGCTGTGCTGCCGTAAGACGTGTAAGTTCCCAGGGCTGGATACCAGACGGAGATCAGGCTGGAGGCGAAGCACAAAACGCCATAGCTGGTCACCATCGCATAAGCCCGTGCCGGTTGCGAGAAAACGGCGAGCAGAACCGGCACGAGAACCAATTGCAAGGCGAAGCTTTGGTAGGCTTGTAAAAGAGCCTCCGCCAGAAGCCAGCGAGCATCGACGAAACGGATGAGGCCGTTCCAGTCGAAGCCGAGGGTCGCGTCCATGCGGGCCAGCGCCTCGTCCGCGAGGAGATGGTCGGCGCCCATCGCGATATAGGTCGAGATGCCGACCGGCACCGTCAGAAGAAGACCGCACATCACGCAATCCAGAGCGACGCGCAGCATCTCCATCCGCTGACGGATCGCGTAGAGGACGACACCGCAGGCAAGCGGGAGTCCGATCCCGTAAACTTCGGCCAGTTCCCTGTAATCGACCGCAAGGCCACAAAGCCAGGCGAGGGGAAAGACGATGAGATGCGAGAGAGCCGTCAGTCCATAAAGCAATCGACGGGGACTTGTCGTAGCCATGCCAACACCGAATCGAACGCGCCAGGATTGTGGTTACGTTCGCATGCGGCTGTGAAGAAGGCCTCAACACAAGATATTGAAAAGATAAGCTATTGTCGGCTTTTGGGTGCGGGTTGGACCTGATTATCCGCGATCCTGATGATATGGATCGGGAGTCATAACACTCAAGGCGGGTGCGAAATGCCGGATGTTGGAAAGGCGCGATGGCCATCGCATCCGGCCTCAGGTCTGATCGAAACCTGTCGCCTGTTCCGGTCAGTCCCGCCGGGTTCGAGAGCCCGTGATCTATTCTGCCTCGATGCGCACGGGCTCGGGCAGGAAGAACTCCACGAGATTGCTGCCCGTGCCGCCCCGGTCCACCACGAGGAAGTCGGACATGTCCTCCAGCGAGATCAGCGGATGGTGCCAGGTGCCCTTGGCATAGGAGACGCCCTGCTTGCCGCTCGCCAGAAAGGCCACCGGCTCGCCCGGCTGGCCGCCCTCGTCGGGCGCGACTACCACGAGATAGGGGCGGGCGTCGAGGGGCATGAAGGCCTGGCTGCCGAGCGGGTGGCGCTCCAGCATGGAAATGTCCAGCGGCAGCGCGAAGGGCTTGCCCCGGAAGATCGAGATCAAGGCATGGCCGCCGCCCGACGCCACGTCCACCGGCGCGATGTCGTGGAAGCGGGTCGTCGTGCCATTGTTGATGAGGCGGATTTCGGTCGCATTGTCGGGCTCGATCACCTCGCCGAAGGGGCGGAAGCTGTCGGCGTCGAGCGGGCGGGGCGTCAGGCGCTTCATGAAAAGACTTACTCTCCAAGGATCGCGGTGATGCGCAGGCGGGCGATCTTCTCGACCTCGCGGCAGGCGGTGGCCAATTCCGTGGCCGGGTCGTTCTCCACCCGCGCCTCGAAGGCGCGAAGGATCGCGTGTTTGTCGAGGCCCCGGACGGCGATGATGAAGGGGAAGCCGAAGCGACCGACATAGCGCGCGTTCAGCTCGGTGAAGCGCGTGAGTTCGTCCGGCGTCAGCTGGTCGAGCCCGGCCGAGGCCTGCTCGGCCGAGGATTCGGCCGTGAGACCGCCGGCGAGCGCCAGGCGGCCGGCCAGATCGGGATGGGCGCGCAGAACCGTGAGCCGCTCGGCTTCGCTGGCGCGCCGGAAGGCGACCGCGAAGGCGGCCGAGAGTCCCTGCGCCGTGTCATGCGCCTGACCGATGCCGCGCTCCAGCACGCGCTCGGCCAGATAGGGCGAATGCTCGAACACGCCGCCGAACATGCGCAGGAAAATGTCGCGCTCCAGCCGGCTCGGCTGGATGGAGGGCTTGTAGGGGAAATGCTCGCGCCAGTGCTTGGCGATGTCGGCGCGCGTGGCGACCCAGACATCGGGCTTCGAGCCGATATAGTCGAGGAAGCGGGCCAGCGCCTGCGCCCGGCCCGGGCGGCCGACGAGCCGGCAATGCAGGCCGATGTTCAGCATCTTGGCCTGACCCTTCTCCCCTTCCTCGTAGAGGCAGTCGAAGGCGTCCTTCAGATAGGTGTAGAACTGCTCGCCCGTGTTGAAGCCCTGGGGCGTGGCAAAGCGCATGTCATTGGAATCGAGCGTATAGGGCAGGATGAGCAGCGGTTTGGTGCGCGTTTCCTGCCAATAGGGCAGATCGTCCGCATAGGCGTCGGAGGCGTAGAGGAAGTCGCGCTCGGCGGCGAGTTCCAGCGTGTGCTGCGAGGAGCGGCCGGTGTACCAGCCGAGGGGCTTTTCGCCCGTCACCGCCTCATGAAGCTCAAGCGCCTCGTCCATATCGGCGCGCTCGGCCTCGATCGTGTGGTCGCGGTAGTCGATCCATTTCAACCCGTGCGAGGCGATCTCCCAGCCGGCTTCCTGCATGGCGGCCACCTGCTCGGGGCTGCGCTCCAGGGCGCTCGCGACGCCATAGACCGTGACGGGAAGGCTGCGCTCGGTGAACATGCGCCAGAGCCGCCAGAAGCCCGCCCTCGCGCCATATTCGTAGATCGATTCCATGTTCATGTGGCGAAGGCCCGGCCAGGGGGCCGCGCCGACGATCTCCGACAGAAAGGCTTCGGAGGCCTTGTCGCCATGGATGATCGCGTTCTCGCCACCTTCCTCGTAGTTCACCACGAACTGCACGCAGATCTTGGCCGAGCCCGCGCCGCTGGGGTTGGGCCAGCGCGGATCGGGCGCCCGGCGGCCATATCCAAGCATGTCGCGGGGATAGGAAGTCGTCATGGCGCTTGGTCTCCGGGAACATGAGGTCGCTTCTGCGATACGACGATCGCACGGCAATTTCCATGCCGCCGTTTTTTCGGCTTCTTACATTGGAGGCGTTCGAAGGCTGGACGAGCATGGGCGAACCGGTGCAGACTACCTGACCGGATGGTCAAAACCAAAGGTTCCTCGATTCATGGCAGCCAATGACGCGCCGGCCGGCCGGCTGACGACGCATGTCCTCGATACGGCGCGCGGTGTGCCCGCAAGCGGGCTCGAGCTCGTTCTCCACCGGGTGGAAGGCGATCGGCGCGAGCTGGTGGTGGAAACCCGCACCAATGCGGACGGGCGCTGCGACAAGCCGCTGCTGGAGGGCGAGACCTGCCGCTTCGGCGTCTATGAGCTGACCTTCTTCTGCGGCCCGTATTTCGACCGCTCCGGGCTTCAGCTGACGGAGCCGAAATTCCTGGACGACGTGGTGATCCGCTTCGGCGTGGCGGAGGCCAAGCACTATCATGTGCCTCTGCTGATCTCGCCCTTTGGCTATTCCACCTATCGCGGGAGCTGAACCAGATGGGCGAGGCGATCCGCTTTCTCTTGAACGGCGAAGAGCGCATGGTGGAAGGTCTCCCGCCGACCACCACCGTTCTCGAATATTTGCGCGGGGCCCGCGAGCGGCTGACCGGCACCAAGGAAGGCTGCGCGGAAGGGGATTGTGGCGCCTGCACCGTGCTTCTCGAAGAGCCTGACGGCGAAGGGGGTCTCCAGCGCCGCGCCGTCAACGCCTGCATCCTGTTTCTGCCGGCGCTGCATGGGCGCTCGGTCGTCACGATCGAGCATCTCGGCCGGGACGGGCTGCATCCGATTCAGGAGGCGATGGTCGAGCGCCACGCCAGCCAATGCGGCTTCTGCACGCCCGGCTTCGTGATGCAGCTTTATTCCGGCTGGCGCACCGGCGCCCTCAGCGACCGGCAGTCGGTCAAGGACGTCATCTCGGGCAATCTCTGCCGCTGCACCGGCTATGGGCCGATCGTGGAGGCCGGGCTCGACCTCGCGCGCCAGCCGCTGCCGGACACGTCCGCCGAGGATGCCGCGACGGCCGAAGCTCTGCGCGCGGCGCGCGGCCAGGGCGTCTTCCGCTACGAGGCGGACGGGCGGCTCTGGCTCTCCCCCGGCGATGTGGACGATCTCGCCGACACCTACGCCGCGCACCCCGACGCCACGCTGGTGGCCGGCGCGACGGATGTCGGGCTCTGGGTCACGAAGCAGCATCGCGATTTTCCCGTCATGATCGACGTCTCGCGCGTGGAGGATCTCCGCCATGTCGAGGAGGGGCCGCATTCGCTCTTCTTCGGCGCGGGTGTCACGCATCGCGAAGCGCGGGCGCGGCTTGCCGACATCCACCCCGATCTCGACGAGGTCATGCGCCGCTTCGCCGGCTATCAGATCCGCAACACGGGCACGGTCGGCGGTAATATCGCCAATGGCTCGCCGATCGGCGACCTGCCGCCCATGCTGATCGCGCTCGGCGCCAATCTTTTCCTGCGCCGGGGCGAGACGATGCGGAACCTGCCGCTGGAGGATTTCTTCATCCAGTACGGCCGTCAGGACCGCGCACCGGGCGAGTTTGTCGTGGCCGTGGAGGTGCCGCTTCTGGAAGTGAACGAGCGCTTTGCGGCCTACAAGATTTCCAAACGCCTGGACTCGGACATTTCGGCCGTGCTCGCGGCCTTCAAGCTGACGCTGGAGAGCGGCGTGGTCGCACAGGCGCGCCTTGCCTTTGGCGGCATGGCGGGTACGCCCAAGCGCGCGGCGGCGGCGGAAGCGGCGCTGATCGGCCGGCCCTTCGATGCGGACAGCGTGGCGCGGGCGGCCGAGGCTTTGCGAGAGGATTTCCAGCCGCTGGACGATCTGCGCGCCAGCGCGGACTATCGCCTGCAAGCCGCCGCCGGATGCCTGGAGCGTTTCCGGCTGCAACTGGACGGCGTTCCCTCGCGGATCGAGGAGGTGGCCTGATGGACGAGACCCGCGTTCAGGACCGGGGCGAGGCCGGCACGGTCGGCATCGAGGCGCTGGACGAAGCGCCTGCTCTGCCGCAAACCCGGCTGAAGGGCGGCGTCGGCCAGCCGATCCGCCACGACAGTGGAGCCAAGCACGTCTCGGGCGAGGCGCGCTATCTGGACGACGATCCCGAGCTTCCCGGCACGTTGCAGGTCTATCTCGCCATGAGCCCCAAGGCCCATGCGCGCATCCGCGCAATGGACCTTGCCCCCGTGCGCTCTGGCGAGGGCGTCGTCTGCGTGCTCTCGGCCGAGGATGTGCCGGGCATCAACGATTATTCGCCCGTCTTCGGCGATGATCCGATCTTCGCGGACGGCATCGTGCAATTCGTCGGCCAGCCGCTTTTTGCCGTCGCCGCACCCAGCCTGAAACAGGCGCGGGCGGCCGCGAAGCTTGCCGTGGTGGACTACGAAGATCTGCCTGCCGCCGTGACGATGGACGAGGGCGTCGCCTTTGCCGATGCGGCCGGCGAGGACCTTCTGACCCCGCACGAGATGCGGCTCGGCGATGCGGCCTCGGCGCTGGCGGGAGCGCCGCATATCGTGGAAGGCCGGGTCGAGACGGGCGGGCAGGATCATTTCTATCTGGAAGGCCAGATCGCCTATGCCTGGCCGCAGGAGGATGGCGACGTCGTCGTGCGCTCCTCCACACAGCATCCGTCCGAAGTGCAGCACAATGTGGCGAAAGCCATCGGGCGCGCCGACCATGCGGTGACGATCGAGGTCCGGCGCATGGGCGGCGGCTTCGGCGGCAAGGAATCGCAGCCCGCGCTGTTTGCCTCCGTCGCGGCGCTCGTCGCGCTTAAGACGGGCCGCCCGGCCAAATGCCGGCTCGACCGCGACGACGACATGGAGATGACCGGCAAGCGGCACGAGTGCCGGACGGACTACCGCGTCGGCCATGACGGCGAGGGGCGGCTGGTGGGTGCCGAGTTCCACCAGTTCATCCGCTGCGGCTATTCCAAGGACCTGTCGGGCGCGATCGCCGACCGCGCCATGTTCCATGCCGACAATGCCTATGACCTGAAGGCCGCCCATATCCACTCGCGCCGCCTGAAGACGCACACCGTCTCCAACACCGCCTTTCGCGGCTTCGGCGGGCCGCAGGGCATGGTCGCGATCGAGCGGGCGATGGACCGGATCGGCTTCGATCTCGGCCTCGATCCGCTGGATGTGCGAAAGCGCAATTTCTACGCCGCGATGGGCACAGGCGAGCCGGGCCTGACGCCTTATCATCAGAAGGTGGAGGATAGCGTCATCGCGGAGATGGTGGAGGAACTCGAAGCCTCCTCCGACTATCGCGCGCGGCGCGAGGCCGTGCGGGCCTTCAACGCCAAAAGCCCGATCCTCAAGAAGGGGCTCGCGCTGACGCCGGTGAAGTTCGGCATCTCCTTTACCACCTCGCATCTCAACCAGGCCGGGGCTCTGGTGCATGTCTACAAGGACGGCTCGGTTCATCTGAACCATGGCGGCACGGAGATGGGGCAGGGCCTCTTCACCAAGGTCGCGCAGGTGGTGGCCGAGGAGTTCCAGATCGACGTGGAACGGGTGAAGATCACCGCGACCACGACGGCCAAGGTACCCAACACCTCGGCGACGGCGGCGTCTTCGGGCTCGGACCTCAACGGCATGGCCGCCCAGGCCGCCGCGCGCACGATCAAGGAGCGGCTCATCGCCTTTGCTGCCGAGCGCTACCGCGTCGCGCCCGATGCCATCGAGTTCCTGCCGAACCGGGTGCGGATCGGCGCGGTGGAAAAGCGCTTCTCCGATCTCGTCGGCGAAGCCTATCTTGGCCGCGTCTCGCTGTCCTCCACCGGCTTCTACGCCACACCCGGCATCCGCTACGACCGCGAAACGGCGAGCGGCAAGCCGTTCTATTACTACGCCTATGGCGCGGCCTGCGCGGAGGTCGTGATCGACACGCTGACGGGCGAGAACCGCTTGTTGCGTGCCGATATCCTCCACGATGTCGGCCAGTCCTTGAACCCGGCGCTCGATCTCGGCCAGATCGAAGGCGGCTTCATTCAGGGCATGGGCTGGCTGACGACGGAAGAGCTTGTCTGGGACAAGGCCGGACGGCTGCGCACCCACGCACCCTCCACCTACAAGATCCCGACCGCCAACGACCGGCCGGACGATCTGCGCGTGAAGCTCTGGGACAAGGGGCGCAACCCGGCCGCCACGATCTTCCGCTCCAAGGCGGTGGGCGAGCCGCCCTTCATGCTGGCGCTCTCGGTCTTTTCGGCGCTGACGGATGCCGTGATCGCGGCGGGCGAAGGGCGGCGCTTCCCCGCGCTCGACGCCCCGGCGACGCCCGAGCGCATTCTCTCGGCCGTGCGCGCGGTGCGCGCCGCATGAGCGCGCTGCCCGCCCTTCGCGCCGCATCGGCCGAGGGGCGGCCGGCGGTCTTCGTGCGGGTCGAGGAAGCGCGCGGCTCCACCCCGCGCGAGGTCGGCGCTTTCATGCTGGTGACGGCAGAGGCTTGCGAAGGCACGGTCGGCGGCGGCGCGCTGGAGATGGAAGGCATCGTGGAGGCCCGGCGGCTGCTGGCCTCCGGCGAGAGTGAAAGCCGCCTCGCGATCCCGCTCGGCCCCGCCATCGGCCAATGCTGCGGCGGCCATGTGACCCTCGGGTTTCGTCGTCTCGACGCTGCGCTTCTGTCGGACATGGAAGCCTTGGAAGCGCGCGAGCGCGCGGCCTATCCTCATGTCTATGTGTTCGGGGCCGGCCATACAGGGCAGGCGCTGGCGCGCGCGCTTCTGCCGCTGCCGCTTCAGGTCGTGGTGATCGACACACGCGCCGACCGGCTGGCGACGCTGCCAGACGGCGTCGAGCGCCGCTTGCGCGCCGTGCCCGAGGCCGAGGTGCCGGGCGCGCCCGCAGGCTCGGCTTTCGTCGTCTTGACGCACGATCATGCGCTGGACTTCCTGATCGCGGCCGAAGCGCTGCGCCGATCGGACGCCGCCTATGTCGGCATGATCGGCTCGCGGACCAAGCGGGAAACCTTCCGCCGCCGCCTGGACGAGGCGCGGGAGGGGGCTCTGGCCGAGCGTCTCGTCCTGCCGATCGGCGGTGCTCGGGTGCGCGACAAACGCCCGGCCGTGATCGCCGCTTTGGCGGCTGCCGAAATCTTGACCGCCCTCGCATCCTCCTGTGAGGAAAACCACTGCTCAGGCTTTGCGCTTGTGCAAAACGAGTGCAATAACATCTCGGTTGAACCGTAGCGGACCTTTGCCCATGGCGCCTCGTCTTGAGCTTCAGTCGATTTCGAAGCGTTTTCCAGGCGTCGTGGCCAACGATGACATTTCCTTTTCCGTCGCGCCCGGCGCCATCCATGCCCTGCTCGGGGAAAACGGGGCCGGCAAGTCCACGCTGGTGAAGATCATCTATGGCGTGCAGCAGGCCGACGAGGGCACGATGCTCTTCGACGGACAGGCCGTGCGCATCCAGTCACCCCGCGAGGCGCGTCGGCTCGGCATCGGCATGGTGTTCCAGCATTTCTGCCTGTTCGAGGCGATGACGGTGCTGGAGAATATCGCGCTCGGCATGGACGATCCGCCGCCCCGGCGCGAGCTGGAGGCGCGCGTGCGCGAGGTCATGAGCGCCTACGGGTTGGGGCTCGACCCGCATCGCGAAGTCCACACGCTTTCGGTCGGCGAGCGCCAGCGCATCGAGATCGTGCGCGCGCTCCTGGGCAAGCCGAAGCTTCTGATCATGGACGAGCCGACATCCGTTCTGACGCCGCAGGAGGTGGACGCGCTGTTCGGCGTTCTCAGGCAGTTGCAGGGCGAGGGCTGCTCGATCCTCTATATCTCGCACAAGCTGGACGAGATCCGCACCCTCTGCTCGACGGCGACGATTCTGCGCGGCGGTCGGGTGGTGGGCACTTGCGATCCGCGGCAGGAAACCGCGCGCTCCATGGCCGAACTGATGATCGGCGGCTCGCTCAAGGCTCTGTCGGAAAAGCCGGCTTCCAGCCTCGGCCGGGAGCGTTTTTCCGTCTCCGGCCTCTCGGCGCCCGGCCTGCCGCCCTTCGGCACGAGCCTCAGGGCCATTTCCTTCTCCGTGCGCTCGGGCGAGATTCTGGGCATCGCGGGCGTCGCCGGCAACGGGCAGAACGAGCTTCTGGAAGTGCTCTCCGGCGAGCGCACGGCGGGCGTTTCGGGCAACGTGCGCATCGACGGGCAGGATTTGGCACGCCTCGGCGTCTCCGCGCGCCGCCGCGCCGGGCTCGCCACCGTGCCGGAAGAGCGCAACGGCCATGCCGCCGTGCCGGATATGACGCTTTATGAAAACGCCATTCTCTCGGCCCGCGCGCGCAAGGGGCTGGCCTCGGGCGGCTTGCTGCGCATGGGCGCGGCCAAGAGCTTTGCGGAAAGCGTCATCAAGGGCTTCGGCGTCAAGGCGACGGGGCCGCGCGCCGCTGCGCGCTCGCTGTCGGGCGGCAATTTGCAGAAATTCATCATGGGTCGCGAGATCGGGCAGGAGCCCACGGTTCTCGTCGTCTCGCAGCCGACCTGGGGCGTCGATGCCGGCGCGGCCGGCTTCATCCGGCAGGCCATGTTGGATTTGGCCGCGAAGGGCACGGCCATCGTCGTCGTCAGCCAGGATCTGGACGAGCTTCTCGAACTCTGCGACCGGCTCGCCGTCATCAACGAAGGGCGTCTGTCGCCGGCCATGGACGTGAAGGGCATTTCGATCGAGCGCGTCGGCCTTCTCATGGGCGGCATCCATGGCGAGACTCATGCGGAGGTGGCGGCCTGATGGCTCTTCGCTTCGTTCCCCGGCGCGAGCCGAGCCGCGCCATGCTGTTTGCGACGCCGGTTCTGGCTGTCGTGCTGACGCTGCTCGTCGGCGCGATCGTCTTCACTCTGCTGGGCTATGACGGGCTCGGCGCGGTGCGCGAGATTTTCGTCACGCCCCTCTTCGATCCCTATCGCTGGCAAGACCTTCTCGTGAAGGCCGCGCCGCTCGCCATGATCGCCGTCGGCTTGTCGGTCGGCTTCCGCGCCAATGTCTGGAACATCGGCGCGGAGGGGCAATATGTCATGGGCGGCCTCGCCGGCACGGGCGTCGCGCTCATGACGCTCGACATGACCGGGCCGTGGATTCTGCCGCTCATGGTCGTCGCGGGCATCATCGGCGGCATGGTCTGGGCCGCTATTCCCGCCTTCCTGCGCACGGCGCTGGGCGTCTCGGAAATCCTGTCCAGCCTGATGCTGAACTATGTCGCCATCCAGATTCTCTATTATCTGATGCGCGGCCCTTGGAAGGACCCGATGGGGTTCAACTTCCCGCAGACGGCCATGTTCTCGCCCGACCAGACGCTGCCCTTCGTCGTGCCGGGCACGCTGATCCATCTCGGCATTCCGGTGGCGCTCGCGCTGGCGCTCGCGCTCTGGTTCGTGGTGTCGCGCACGGTCGTGGGCTTTCAGGTGCGCGTCGTCGGTCTCAGCCCGCAGGCCGCCCGCTATGGCGGCTTCCGCGAAACGCGCGTCGTCTGGATGACCATGGCGCTCGGCGGCGCGCTGGCCGGTCTCGCGGGTATCTTCGAGGCCGCCGGCCCGTTCGGGCAGATGGTCCCGGCCTTTCCGGTCGGCTACGGCTTCACCGCCATCATCGTCGCCTTTCTCGGTCGCCTCCATCCGCTCGGCATCGTGTTTGCCGCGCTCGTTCTGGCGCTGACCTATGTCGGGGGCGAAAGCGCGCAGACGGCCATCGGCCTGCCGGCCGCCGCGATCGGCGTGTTCCAGGCCATGATGCTCTTCTTCCTGCTGGCGGTGGACATTCTCGTGCGCTACCGCCTGACCACATCCGGCGGCGGCAGCGGTGCGCCGGTCGGCCTGCCGGCCCAAAGCGGACCTGCCATCGCGCCGGTTGCCGAGACCAAGACCGGAAGCGGAGTGCCGGCATGAACGAGGCCCTGATCGTCGCCATCATCGTCGCGGTCGTCACATCGGCCACGCCCATCCTGATCGCCGCGCTCGGCGAGCTGGTGGTGGAGAAGTCGGGCGTTCTCAATCTCGGCGTCGAAGGCATGATGCTGATCGGGGCCGTCACCGGCTTCATCGTCTCGGTGTCGACAGGCGTTCCGGCGCTCGGCGCGCTGGGCGGCATGGCGGCGGCCGCCGCCGCCTCACTGATCTTCGCCTATCTGACGCTGACGCTCACCGCCAATCAGGTGGCGACGGGTCTGGCGCTGACGATCTTCGGCACGGGCGTTTCGGCGCTGGCGGGCGCATCTTTCGTCGGGATCACCACGCCGGTCTTCGGCTCGGTCTTTCCCGCAAGCTTGAGCGACGATCCGATCTGGCGCGTCCTGTTCGGCTATTCGCCCATCGTCTATGCGTCCTTCGCGCTGACCTTCGCCGTCTGGTGGTTTCTCAAGCACAGCAGAGCCGGCCTCGTGCTGCGGGCGGTCGGCGAAAGCGATTCCTCGGCCCATTCGATCGGCTATCCCGTGTTGAAGGTGCGCTATTTCGCGGTGCTCTTCGGCGGGGCCATGGCGGGGCTGGCGGGGGCTTACTATTCGCTGGTGCTGACGCCCATGTGGGCCGAGCGGCTGACCGCCGGGCGCGGCTGGATCGCCATCGCGCTCGTCGTGTTCGCCTCCTGGCGGCCGGGGCGGCTCCTGCTCGGGGCCTATCTCTTCGGCGCGGTCATCACGCTGGAGCTTCAGGCCAAGGCGGCCGGTTGGTCGCTGCTGGCACCCGAGTTCCTGACCAGCCTTCCTTATCTGGCGACGATCCTCGTCCTCGCTGTTATCTCGGGGCGGTCGCGCACGCGCAGCGCGGCGCCGGCCTGCCTCGGCAAACCCTTCCGGGCTTCGGCCTGATATCCGATCATCTCAAGGAGTTCTCGATGATCCTTCTCAATCGCCGTCAGGTTCTTCTGGGAGGCGCCGCCCTCGCCGCCACGCTCGCGATCGGCGCTCCGGCCTTCGCGCAGGTGAAGGATCGCCCGGTGAAGGCCGCCTTCGTCTATGTCGGCCCGGTCGGCGATTTCGGCTATTCCTTCGCCCATGACCAGGGTCGCAAATATCTGGCCGAGAAGCTGGGTGATAAGGTGCAGACGACCTTCGTCGAGAACGTCGCCGAAGGGCCGGACGCCGAGCGCGTCATCCGCAAGCTCGCGCAGGACGGCAACGACATCATCTTCTCGACCTCCTTCGGCTTCATGAATCCGACTCTGAAGGTCGCCAAGCAGTTCCCGAAGGTGAAGTTCGAGCACGCGACGGGCTACCAGACCGCGCCGAACATGGCGGCCTACAATTCCAAATTCTACCAGGGCCGCGCCGTGCTCGGCACCATCGCCGGCATGATGTCGAAAACCGGCAAGGCCGGCTATGTCGCCTCCTTCCCGATCCCGGAAGTCGTGATGGGCATCAACGCCTTCACGCTGGCGGCGCGCAAGGTGAACCCAAATTTCGAGACGCAGGTCGTCTGGGTGAACTCCTGGTACGACCCGGCCAAGGAAGCGCAAGCCGCCGGCGCGCTGCTCGACCAAGGCGCCGACGTCATTACCCAGCACACCGACTCGCCCGGCCCCTTGCAGGAAGCCGAGAAGCGCGGCGCCATCGCCTTCGGCCAGGCTTGGGACATGACCAAGTTCGCGCCGAACGCGCACATGACCGCGATCGTCGACAATTGGGGCCCCTATTATGTCAGCCGCGTCAACGCGGTGGCCGATGGCACCTGGAAGACGCAGGACGTCTGGCTCGGCATGAAGGAAGGCGAGGTCGAGATGGCCCCCTTCAACCCCAAGATGCCTGATAACGTGAAGGCCGCCGCGCAGAAGATCGTGGACGAGACCAAGGCCGGCACCTACGAGGTCTTCACCGGCCCGATCAAGGACCAGTCGGGCGCCGACAAGATCCCGGCGGGTCAGGTCATCCCGGATGCGGACTTGCTCAAGATGGACTGGTATGTCCAAGGCGTGCGTAACTAAGACGGCTCGCGCTGGCGGTCATCCAGCGCGGTTCGCTGCGCTTCCGATGCTCATGGACACCAAGTCCGCTCAGCTTCGGGTCTCGCGACTCCACGCTGACTGACTCACTATCACGACCCTCTGGTCGGCGTTCTATGAGGGATGCTGACCGGGCGGCCGACGAGTTCCGAAAGGGCGCCCCGCGCCCTTTCCCTAACGCCTGGCTCCTCCCACCGTCTCCTGAACGGCGAGGAGCCCGCAAAGGCACATCGGATTCATTTTGAGGCGTTCCGCGACAAGGGGGCGGCGTCTCGGGGGTCATCCCATGTGGACTTATCTTTCCGAATGGCTGCAATTTGGCGTGCGCTGGGTGCACGTCGTCACCGCGATCGCCTGGATCGGATCGTCCTTCTATTTCATCGCGCTCGATCTGGGCCTTCGAAAGCCGCATGGCGCGCCCATGGTGGGCGTCGGCGGCGAGGCCTGGCAGGTCCATGGCGGCGGCTTCTACCATATCCAGAAATACATGGTCGCCCCGCCGCACATGCCGGAGGACCTGACCTGGTTCAAATGGGAGAGCTACGCGACTTGGCTGTCGGGCGCGGCGCTGCTCTTCCTCGTCTATTATCTCGGCGCCGATCTTTATCTGATCGATCCCGCCAAGGCCGATCTTCCGGCCTGGGCCGCCGTTCTGATCGGCGTGGCGGGGCTGGCGCTCGGCTGGGTCGTCTATGACCGGATCTGCAAGTCGCCGCTCGGCAAGAACGACTCGGTGCTGCTCGGCATCGTGTTCGTCTATGTCGTCGCGGCAAGCTTCGTGTTCAGCCAGCTCTTCTCGGGGCGCGGGGCCATGCTGCACACCGGCGCCATGATCGCGACGATCATGACCGCCAATGTCGCCATGCTCATCATCCCCAACCAGAAGATCGTGGTGGCGGACCTCAAGGCCGGGCGTTCGCCGGACCCGCGCCTGGGTGCGGCCGCCAAGCAGCGCTCGCTCCACAACAACTACCTGACCCTGCCGGTCATTTTCCTGATGCTGTCCAACCATTATCCGCTCGCCTTCGCGACGGAATGGAACTGGGCCATCGCGGGGCTGGTGCTTCTGATCGGCGCTGTCGTGCGCCACTTCTTCAACACCAAGCACAAGACCGGGCAGCATCTCTGGTGGTGCTGGGCTGTGGCGGGCGTGCTCTTCGTTCTTGTCATGGCCCTGTCGGGCGCGCCGGGCTGGCGCGCCTCACCCACGGGCGAGGCGTCCTCCACCTCGAATGCCAATCTCGACTTCCCGGCCGATCCGCAACTCGCGCTCGCGCGCTCGCCGCTGTTTCAGGAGGCCGAGGGCATCGTCCAGTCGCGCTGCTCCATGTGCCATGCGCGCAAGCCGCTCTGGCCGGGCATGGGCCACGCGCCCAAGGGCGTGCTTCTGGAAAACGGCCGCGACATCGTTCTGAACGCCTCCTTGATCGAGCGTCAGGCCGTGCGCTCCCACGCCATGCCCCCCGGCAATATCACCGGCATGGAGCCCTCCGAGCGCCTGGCGCTGGCCCGCTGGCTGGAAACCGGCAGCGGCCTTTATCGGCCTTGAGCCTATCTCGGCGCACTCACAGAGTTTAGACTCCCAGATATGACCGACATCACGATTTCAGCGGGCGGTACGCTCGCCCTTCGCGCGCGCGTTCTGTCCTATGACGTGCAGCATCTTCAGCCGGGCGAGACGCCGGTGGCGCGCTTCATCGAAGACGGGCTCGTCGTCATTCGCGACGGCCTCATCCAGGCCGTGGGCGAGGCGAGCGAGCTTCTCGACGGGCTCGGCCCCGACCAGCCCGTGACGGACTATCGCCCGTTTCTGCTGACCGCCGGCTTCATCGACCCGCATCTCCACATGCCGCAGACGCAGGTCATCGCCTCCTACGGCACGGAGCTGATGGAATGGCTCGCCAAGTACACGTTCCCCGAGGAGTCGCGCTATGGCGACCCAGCGGTGGCGGACGCGGCGGCGCAGTTCCTGCTGCGCGAACTCCTGCGCAACGGGACGACCACGGCGGTCGCCTTCTGCACCTCGCATCCGCAATCGGCGGAGAGCTTCTTTTCCGAGAGCGCGCGGCTGGGCCTGCGCATGATCGGCGGCAAGGTCATGATGGACCGCAACGCGCCGCCCGAACTCACCGACACGCCCGAGCGCGCCCATGACGAGACGTTGGCGCTCGTCCAGCGCTGGCACGGCGCGGGGCGGCTGGAAGTCGCCATCACGCCGCGCTTCGCGCCGACCTCCACCGAGGCGCAGCTGGAGGTGGCCGGCGCGCTGGCGAAGGACCATCCCGATCTTGCGATCCAGACGCATCTCTCCGAGAATCTTGGCGAGATCGATTTCGTGCGCGAGCTTTTCCCTTGGGCCGAGGACTATACGGCGGTCTACGAGCGCTACGGCCTCGTGCGCCGCCGCGCCCTGTTCGGCCATTGCATCCACCTGTCGGAGCGCGAGCGCAGGGCGCTGGCCGAGCATCAGGCGACGGCCGTGTTCTGCCCGACCTCGAACCTGTTTCTGGGCTCCGGCCTGTTCGATCGCGACGGCGCGCTGGCTGCAAACCTGCGCATGGGGCTCGCCACCGATATCGGCGGCGGCACGTCCTATTCCATGCTCCAGACGGCGGGCGAGGGCTACAAGGTTCTGGCCTTGCGCGGCCAGCGTCTGCCCGGCCATGCCGCCTTCTATATGATGACGGCGGGCAATGCCGATGCGATCGGCTTCGGCGACCGCATCGGGCAGGTCGCGCCGGGCTTCGAGGCGGATCTGACGATCCTCGACGCGCGCGCCACGGCCGCGTTGCGCCAGCGCATGGAGCGGGTGGAGACGCTGGAAGAAGAACTCTTCGCTCTGACGGTGCTCGGAGACGAGCGTGCTGTGGTCGCGACCTATGCGGCCGGCCGCCGGCTTCATGCGCGCGGCCTAGCCGAGCCGCCGCCGCTGGCCCATGGCGGGTTGGCTGCTTAAACCCTGGCGCGGCTGCGCTAGATAGCGCCTGCGGCGCTTTGCCTTGAGCGGGCGCCGCTATCAGAACGAGCCGGCCGGAGAAACCGGCGCGGGGCAGGAGGACGGGCATGAGACTGGTGCGTTTCGGAGAGCCAGGGGCCGAGAAGCCGGGGCTGATCGACGAGGAAAATCGCATTCGCGACCTGTCGGGCGAGATCGACGATATCGGCGGCGCGGTTCTCTCCCGGCACGGGCTGGAGAAGCTGCGCGCGCTGGACCCCAAAAGCCTGCCCAAGGCTGATCCGAGCCATCGCCTCGGCCCGCCCGTCGCCGGCATCCGAAACTTCATCGCCGTCGGCCGCAACTATGCCGAACACGCCGCCGAGACCGGCTCGGAGACACCGAGCGAGCCGCTTCTGTTCAACAAGGCGGTCTCCTGCATCGCCGGCCCGCGCGACGGTTTCGCCATTCCGAACGGCGCCACCAAGGTCGATTGGGAGGTCGAGGTCGCCATCGTCATCGGCGAGCGCTGCTATCAGGTCTCCAAGGACGAGGCGATGAATTACGTCGCCGGCTTCTGCCTGTGCAACGATGTGTCCGAGCGCACTTGGCAAAAGGAGCGCGGCGGCCAGTGGCTGAAGGGCAAGAGCGCGCCCGGCTTCGGCCCGCTCGGCCCTTGGCTGGTGACGCGGGACGAGATCGAGAACCCCACCGCGCTGGAACTCTGGCTCGACGTGAACGGCCAGCGGATGCAGACCGGCACCACGGCCGACATGATCTTCGACTTCGCCACCATCGTCTCCTACACGTCGGAATTCCTGGCGCTGGAGCCGGGCGACGTCATCACCACGGGCACCCCGGCGGGCGTCGGCGCGGGCATGAAGCCGCCGGTCTTCCTCAAGGCCGGCGATATCGTCACGCTCGGCAATGCGTATCTGGGCGAACAGCGTCAGGTCGTTTCCAGCCCAGACGAATAAGTCCGGCAGCGGGAGAGAAACCCCGCCGCCTCTCTGGATGAATCGGGTTTGGCCCCTATTCCTTTGGCAGGAAGCGGGGCCAACCTCCCGCACTGGCTTCCCCGCCCTGCAACGGCAAAGAAGGTTCGTCCATGGCTCTCCCGGAACCCGTCGCGGCCAAGCCCAAGAAGCGCTCCGCATCCTCCGTCGCCAGCCGCGAGGCTTCGATCGCGCTCTTGAAGGATCTGGCCGCCAGCCGCGTCGTGATCGAGGGTGTCGAGCCCCTGATCGATGGCGGCCGCTTCGCCGTGAAGCGGATGGAAAACGAGCCGCTGACCGTGACGGCCGACATCTTCTCAGACGGGCACGAGATCATCGCCGCCGCGCTGGTGACGCATGGCGGTGAGGTGGAAGGGCTGGAGACGCCCTTCGTCTTCATCGGCAACGACCGCTGGGGCGCGACGGTGCGCTTTGCGACCCCCGGCCCCTATCGCTATTCGATCATCGCCTGGCGCGACGTGTTCGGCACCTGGGCGAGCGACACCAAGAAGAAGCGGGACGCTGGCGTCGATATCGCGCTGGAGCTGCGCGAGGGCGAGGCGATCCTCGAACAGGCCGCCGAATCCGGCCGTGGCTCGCGTGAAGATGCCAAGGCGCTGAAGGCCCTGCGCGCCCGCGTCGAGAAGTTCCGCAAGCTGAAGGACGAGGCGGCGCTCTACGCCGTCTTCACGGAAGTCGAGACGATCGAGCTTCTGCGCCGCTGCGGCGTGCGCGCCAATCTCTCGCGCTATCCCGTCCAAGTGCCCGTCTGGGTGGACCGCGAAGCCGCCGGTTTCTCGGCGTGGTACGAGCTGATGCCGCGCTCCCAGTCCGGCGATCCCAAGCGCCACGGCACGTTCGACGACGTGATCGCGCGCTTGCCCGATATCCGGGAGATGGGCTTCGACGTCCTTTACTTCCCGCCGATCCACCCGATCGGCAAGTCGAACCGCAAGGGCAAGAACAACAGCGTTACGGCCAAAGAAGGCGAGCCGGGCAGTCCCTATGCGATCGGTTCGCATGAGGGTGGCCACAAGGACATCCATCCGGAGCTCGGCTCCTTCGCCGATTTCCAGCGCCTCGTGACCCGCGCGGCCGATCATGGGCTGGAGCTCGCGCTCGACTTCGCCATCCAATGCTCGCCCGACCATCCCTGGATCAAGCAGCACAAGGGCTGGTTCGACTGGCGGCCCGATGGCTCGATCAAATATGCGGAGAATCCGCCCAAGAAATATCAGGACATCGTCAATGTCGACTTCTACGGGCCGGACGCGATCCCTTCGCTCTGGGTCGAACTGCGCGACATCGTCTTGTTCTGGCTGGACAAGGGCGTTCGCATCTTCCGCGTCGACAATCCGCACACCAAGCCTTTCCCCTTCTGGGAATGGATGATCGCGGAGGTGCGCGCGGTGGACCCCGGCGTGATCTTCCTGGCGGAAGCCTTCACCCGGCCCAAGCTCATGAAGCGTCTCGCCAAGGTCGGCTATAACCAGAGCTATTCCTATTTCACATGGCGCAACCTGAAATGGGAGCTGCGCGAGTATCTGACCGAACTGACGAAGGAAGAATGCGCCGAATACATGCGGCCGAACTTCTTCGTGAACACGCCCGATATCAACCCGCTCTTCCTGCATACGAGCGGGCGGCCGGGCTTTCGCATCCGCGCCGCGCTGGCCGCGACGCTGGCGGGCAATTACGGCGTCTATTCCGGCTTCGAGCTGTGCGAATACGAGCCTCTCGTCACCGGTAAGGAAGAGTACAAGGACTCGGAGAAATACGAGATCCGCGCCTTCGACTGGAAGCGTGAGGGCCATATTCGGGACGATCTCGCGCTTCTCAACCGGCTGCGCCAGTCCGAGCCGGCGCTGCGGGATTTCCGCAATCTGGAATTCTACCAGTTCTGGAACGACAACGTCCTTTACTATGGCAAGCGGACGGCCGATCTCTCCTCCTTCATTCTCGTCATGGTGACGCTCGACCCGCATCAGCCGCAGGGCGGCCATTTCGAAGTGCCGCTCTGGGAATTCGGTCTGCCCGACAATGGCACGGTCAAGGTCGAGGACCTCGTGAACGACCGCCAGTTCGTCTGGTCCGGCAAGGTTCAGCATTGGTGGTTCGAGCCGGCGGAACTTCCCTACGCCATTTTCCGTCTATCCGTCTGACGGGAGAGAGGGCGGGCTTCGAGCCCGCCTCGCTTCTCCTGTCTTGTTTCTTCCACGGTCCGGCCCGGCCGACCGCAGACGACGATGGATGCGCATGACCGACACCGCCTCTCCCAAGGCTGGGGACATTTCGCCCGACGCTCTTCCGGCCTTCGCCGACGCTTCGCTGCCCGATCTCGCGTCCGGCCCTGAGCTCAGCTCGGCGCTCGCGCGCTTTCTGGGGCACCAGCGCTGGTTCGCCGCCAAGTCCGAACGATTGAGCGGCACTCGCTTCGTCCCGGCCGGCGCGGTCGAGGGCGCGGACGGAGCCTTGGCTGGCGAGGCCGTGATCCAGACCGGCGAAGGCGAGCAGCATTACTTCCTGCCGCTGGCGCTGCGCCCGCGCGGCGAGGGCATCGAGCCCAAGCTGATCGGCACGCTCGCGGGCGACCGGCAATTGATCGACGCGACGCGCGACCCCGCCTTCTGCCGCGCCATCGTCAGTCTGATCGCGCAGGGCGGGCGGATCGAGGCAGGCGGCACGGCGCTTCTCGCCAAGGCATCCAGCGTCAAGGCCGACCGTCTGGAAGCGGCCGCTGCCGTCGAAGCCGCCGAGATCAAGCCTCTGTCGGGCGAGCAGTCCAACACGTCGATCGGCATCGGCCGCGTCGCGATCCTGAAATTCTACCGTCTCCTGCGCGATGGCGAACAGCCTGAACTGGAGGTGACGGAGTTCCTGACCGAGAACACCGGCTTTCCCGCCGCGCCCGCGCTGCTCGGCTCGCTGGAACTGGCGCGGCCCGATGGCAGCCACGCCGCCGTCGCGGCCCTGTTCGAGCGTATCACCGAGGCCGAAGACGCCTGGGCCAGCGTCACCGGCGCTCTGGCCGAGCGCTTGCGGGCCGGGGAGGGGACGAAGGCCGGCGCTCACACGTTCGACCCCGGCCGCACGATCGGCCGGCGTACGGGCGAGATGCACGCGGCGCTGGGCACTGAAACCGGCCAATCCGCCTTCGACCCCGAGCCGCTCGACCGCGTCTCGCTGGCGCGCATCGTGGATGAGGCCAAACACGAGGCGTCGGGCGCGATCGCCGTTCTGCGCGGCGTTCAAGGCGGCGCGGATGTCAGCGCCGACATCGCGGCGCTCAGCGCGCGCGAAGCCGAGATTTCGGCCTGGTTCGAGAGCTTCAAGCAGCTGGAGCCCGCCGGACGGCGCACGCGCATTCACGGCGATTATCATCTCGGCCAGCTGCTGGTGCGGGGCGAGGATATCGTGATCCTCGATTTCGAGGGCGAGCCGGGCCGCACCTTGCCCGAGCGCCGCGCCAAAACCTCGCCCTTGCGCGATGTCGCGGGGATGCTGCGCTCCTACGACTATGCCGCCTTCGCCGCGCTGGACGCGATCCGCACCGACGATCCGGCGCTGGCCGAGCGCGCCAAGGCGGAAGCCGAGCGCTGGCGCGACGAGACGTCGGCGGCGTTTCTGAGCGCTTGGGAAGAGGCGAGCGGCGTCGATCTCTCCGACGAGGGGAACGCCAGGCTTCTCGATCTCTTCCTTCTGCAGAAAGCCTTCTACGAACTGCGCTACGAGGCGGCGATGCGCCCCGCCTGGCTTTCGATTCCGCTGCGCGGGATCGTCTCCCTTCTCCAGAAACGACAGGTCCTTTGATGAGCGAGTCTCTTTCCGCCAGTTCCGGCATCGATCACGGCCTGCATGGGGACGAGGCACGCGCGCTGGCGCAGGGCCGTCACGAAAACCCCTTCGCCGTTCTCGGCCCCCATCGCACGGGCGATGGCAGCGCCGTGGTGCGGGTCTTCCGCCCCGGGGCCGAGCGCGCCGCGGTCATCGACCGCCAGGGCCAGGTTCTGGCCGAACTGGAGCGCGGTGAGGTGGACGGCCTGTTCTCCGGCCTCGTGTCACAGGCGTTCGACGACCATCTCTTCCGCTTCTGGCATGGCGACAGCTCGTGGGAGGAAGAGGACACCTATCGTTTCGGCCCGATCCTCGGTGATCTCGATACCTATCTGATGCGCGAGGGGCGCCATTATCGCCTTTATGAAAAGCTCGGCGCGCACCCGACCGAGATGGACGGGGTGAAGGGCGTGGCCTTCGCGGTCTGGGCGCCCGATGCGCGCCGCGTGTCGGTGGTCGGCAATTTCAACGCCTGGGACGGGCGGCGCCATGTCATGCGCAAGCGCGTCGATGCGGGCGTGTTCGAAATCTTCGTTCCCGGCCTTGGGCGGGGCGAGGTCTACAAATACGAGCTGATCGGCGGGCATGGCGAGGTTCTGCCGCTGAAAGCCGATCCGGTCGGCTTCCGCCAGGAACTCGCGCCCTCCACCGCCTCCGTCGTGGATGGGCTGGTGGAGCACGAATGGAAGGACGACGCCTTCCGCTCCAAATGGAGCGACTGGCAGTCCGCCGACAAGCCCGTCTCGATCTACGAGGTGCATCTGGGTTCGTGGAAGCGCGGCGACCACAATTCCTTCCTCGACTACGACGCGCTGGCGCGCGAGCTGGTTACCTATGTCAAGGATATGGGCTTCACCCATGTCGAGTTCCTGCCCGTGTCCGAGCACCCGTTCTACGGTTCCTGGGGCTATCAGCCGATCGGCCTCTATGCGCCGACCGCCCGATATGGCGACCCGGCCGGCTTCGCGCGGCTGGTGGACGCCTTCCATCAGGCCGATATCGGCGTTCTGCTCGACTGGGTGCCCGGCCATTTTCCGACCGACATTCACGGGCTCGGCCGCTTCGACGGCACCGCGCTTTATGAACACGCCGATCCGCGCCGTGGCTTTCACAAGGACTGGAACACGCTGATCTACGACTACGGTCGGACGGAGGTGAAGAACTATCTCGTCTCCAACGGGCTCTACTGGCTCGACCGGTTCCATATCGACGGGCTACGCGTCGATGCCGTCGCCTCCATGCTCTATCTCGACTATTCGCGCAGCCATGGCGAATGGGAGCCCAATATCTATGGCGGGCGCGAGAACCTGGAGGCCATGGCCTTCCTGAAGGAGACGAACGAGCAGGTCGGTGGGCAATTCCCGAACGCCACGACCCATGCGGAGGAATCCACCTCCTTCCCCAATGTGTCGCGCCCGACCTATGCCGGCGGCCTCGGCTTCCATTTCAAGTGGAACATGGGCTGGATGCACGACACGCTGCATTTCATGCAGGAAGACCCGATCAACCGCAAATACCACATGCACCATATGACCTTCGGAATGGTCTATGCCTATTCCGAGAACTTCGTGCTGCCGCTCAGCCATGATGAAGTGGTCTATGGAAAGGGCTCCATTCTCGGGAAGATGCCTGGCGACTGGTGGCAGAAATTCGCCAATCTGCGCGCCTATTACGGGTTCATGTGGACCCATCCCGGCAAGAAGCTGCTCTTCATGGGCGGTGAGTTCGGCCAGTCGGCGGAATGGAACCACGACCAGTCGCTCGACTGGCATCTTCTGGACCATGCCGAGCACCGGGGCGTGCTGCGCCTCGTGCGCGACCTCAACACGCTTTATCGCGGCTTGCCGGCGCTGCATGAGAACGACTGCGACCCGCACGGTTTCGAGTGGGTGGACACGTCCAATGTCGAGCAGTCGGTTCTGGCTTTTCTGCGCAAGGACCGCGAAGGCCGCCCGGCGCTGGTGGTCTGCAACTTCACGCCCAATGTCCACCATGGCTACCGCGTCGGCGTGCCCCATGGCGGCTTCTGGGAAGAGGTGATGAACACCGACGCCGAGATATATGGCGGCTCGAATGTCGGCAATATGGGCGGGAGCGAGGCCGAGGAGGTCCATTGCAACGGCCGGCCCTTCTCGCTGTCGCTCAGCCTGCCGCCGCTCTCCACCATCGTGCTCGCGCCCCCGCGCGCCCGTCAGGAGGCTGACGCTCGGGTGGAAAGCGAAGGCCTGGCGAGCAGCGATCTCGCCAAGGCCTGAACCTGACGCACCGGATCGCTCTCCACGGGCGGTCCGGTCTCCCTTCAAGATCAGGCGACGGCGGCCAGCCCCGGCGCCTGCTCGACGCGGTTTCGGCCGAGCGCCTTGGCGCGGTAGAGCGCCGCGTCCGCTTCGGCCAGAAGCGTCTCGAAGCTGCGGTCGGCATCAACGCAATGCACCAGCCCCACGCTGACCGTCGCGTTGATGGCCAACCCATCGAAACGCGCGGCTTCGACGGCGAAGGCACGCGCAATGCGCTGGGCGAGTTCGCGCGTTTCCTCGCGCGTCTGTCCGGTCAGAAGAACCACGAATTCCTCGCCGCCGAACCGGGCCGCCAGATCGCTGGAGCGCAGCTCGCGGTCCAGAATGCGGGCAAAAAGCTTCAGCACGTCGTCCCCGGTCTGATGGCCATGCGTGTCGTTGATCAGTTTGAAATGGTCGAGATCGAACACCATGACGGAGACGCTTGCTCCATCCGAGCGCGCTTCCTGAATGCGGCGCACGGAGCGATCGAACAGCGCGCGTCGGTTGGGCAGGCCGGTGAGATAGTCGGTGTTCGATGCTTCGAGAATGCGTGCCTCGCCCTCCTCGCGCACCAGCGACAAAAGCAGCATGGGAGCGGCGATGGCAAAAAGCACGCCCTCGAACATGGTGATCTTGGCAAGCGCGATGAAGAATTCGGGAAAGGATGCCAGGCTTTCGCCCATCAGCCCGCTGGCGAGGAAGAGCGTGACCCGCGCGGCGTAGAAGATGGCATGAAAGCCGAACACCAGAACGGCGGGCTTGCGCGAGCGAAGTGCGGCGAACGAGCAACCGCGCAGCAGCGTGACGGTCGCTGCCCCGCAGATGGGAGCGATCGCGGCCGAGCAGAGCAGGCTCCAGGTCTCGTAGCTCAAATGGGGGAACAGCGCGAAGCAGAAGCCTGCAAAGGGCAGGCTGGCCCAGCGCAGGCGGAGCGGCAAAGCCCCCCCGTTCAAACGCAGAACGCCATCGAGCAGCGCCACATAACCGAACAGATTGAGCAGGAAAGCCGGAGCCCGTTGATAGGGGGTCGGGATGATCACGAAGATCAGAAGGGCACAACCGAGGGTGAAGGCGGCATAGGCCAGTGCCCATTCCGCCAGAACGTCCTTGCGCAGCGGATGAAACCGACGCTCCCAGAAGGTCAGAGCGCCCGACACGGCGAGCGAGGCGAACATGAACGCGTAGATGGTGGACAGGTCGATATACATGTGTCCCACATCTCTCCTTCGGTGCCTGAGATTAGGCGTCTGCCTGGAAAGGATACCTTACAAGAATCAGAAGATTTAAACGAGATGTGTGGCTGGGTCTGGAAAATTCGGCGAATGACCTAGTTTCGCACCGCTTCACCGATCGGGATCATGTCCACCGCATGATGGTGGCGCTGCGGCCCGGACGTGATCAACACGCCGTCGATCGGCGCAACATCGGAATAGTCGCGCCCGCGCGCCACGAGCACGTGATCCTCGCCTGCAAAACACCCATTGGTCGGATCGAAGCCGATCCAGCCCATTTGCGGCCCGGCCCAGACCTCTACCCAGGCGTGCATGGCGTCCGCCCCTTCGAGGCGCGGCTGGCCCGGCGGCGGCTCGGTGCGCAGGAAGCCGCTGGCATAGGCCGCCGGAAGGCCGAGCCCACGCAGGCCCGCGATCATCAGATGCGAGAAATCTTGGCAGACGCCGCGCCGGGCGGTGAGCGTTTCCTCGACGCCCGTGGAAATCGTGGTGACACCCGCCTCGAAGCGAAACTCGCTCCGAATGCGCCGCGCCAGCGCCAGCATGGCCTCGCCGATCGGCTGATCGGGCTCCAACCCCTCGGCGCAATAGGCGGCGACCGCCGGCGAGGGAGCGACGAGCCGACCCGCGCCCAGGAAATGCAGCGGGCTTTCACCCTCGCTGTCGCGCGAGGCTCGGGCCAGCGCGCGGATCGTCTCGACATGCAGGGTTTGCCCCAGCGCTGGAAGCGGGCGATCGACACGAACCCGCGCGCGCATTTCGACCGAGAGTGTCTCGTGCGGTTCGTCGATCAGGACATGATCGGTCCGATTGCCGAAAAAATCGCGCTCGGATGCCGTTTCGCGCGGGGTCGGCTTGATGTCGAGCGTGAAGCGCTCGACACGCTGCCCGCTCGCTTTCAGCGGCGCGATGCGCAGGATATGCCGGGCGTCGCGGACGAAGCCGGGATAGGTGTAGCCGATCGAAAGGCGGATGTCGTAGCGGCTCATGCCCGGTCTATTCCGTGTCCTGACGCTCGATCGCGCCGCGCGGCGCCAAGGCGAAGTAGCGCTGCGAGAGAAGGTCGGAAATCTCGAAGCCGTCCCGCGCGACGCGGCTCAGAAAGGCGGGCGTGACCTCGCGCGGCTCGGCGGTGCGCAGGCGCACGAGCAGTCGCGCCAGCCGGCGCGAGGCGGGGTCGAGGCTTTCGCCTGCGTGATTGCCCGGCAGATCGGCCATCACGGTTTCGAGCGTGCGCGCCTGAAAGGTCAGCGAGCGCGGGTTGAGCGGGTCGAGCAGGGCGAGGTCGAGCACCGTGTCCGGCCCGAGCTCCACCGAGAAGCGCCGGCGATAGGTCATGCGGCTATCGGTGAATTCCAGAAGCGCTTCGAACACGCCGTCGCCGCCCGCGGCCAGAAAGGCGCTCGCCGCCCCCGCCGTCTGCGACAGGCGCTCCAGCCGCCGACCGCATTCGAGGAAGCGCCAGCCGATGAATTGGTACATGTTTTCGTGGACGAGGCCGGCAAAGCCGGCGAGCCGCGTCAGCACCCGCCCGGCCAGGAGCGTGTCGTCGCGCTCGTCCGAGGGCTGGCGCAGCGCCTCGCCCGTCAGATCGGCGATCTCGGCGAGGGCGCGCCAGGCGTCGGGGGAGAAGCGGTCGCGAATGCGCGAGGCCAGCTGGAAGGCGCTGTCGGCATGGTCTCTCAAGCCATGGATCGGATCGGCGCCGCCGAAGCCGACGCCCGAAATCCGCAGGAGCGAGATGCGCGCCTCATCCACGGGCGCCGGGTCTTCGCCTGCCTCCGCGCGCGCGATCGCGGCGCGCCAATGGCGAAAGGCGACCTCCAGCCGCTCGACATAGCGGCCGAGCCAGAAGAGATTGTCGGCCGCGCGGGCGGGAAGCGAGCCCGGCAGGCGGCGTTGATAGCTCTCGCCCCGCGCGCCGAGCAGCGTCACGGGCCGCTCGTCCGGGTCGCCCGCCACCCAGACATCGAGCGACCGCCCGCCCGACGCGATCGCCAGCGCGCTGCCGTCTTCCTCATGCGCGGCGCGTGCGAAGCCACCGGGCATGACGTCCCACCCGTCCTCGCCGCGCGCCAGAAAGACACGCAGCGTGATCGGCCGGCTTTCCAGCCCCGCGTCTCCGAACACGGGCGCGGTGGACAGCGGCAGGGAGCGGGTCGCCACGATATCCGCATCGCCGCCGCGAGCGCGCTCAACCAGCGTGGACTCATCAAGCGACTTGTGCGGGCCGGACGGCGCGGGCAGGGCTTCGGCCAGCCGCCAGCCGGAGGGCAGGTCCTGAGCGAAATCCTTCCACAAGGGATCGCCCAGCCAGCGGGTTTCGACGGAGGGAAGCTGCAGCCGCTCGCCGATCAGCGCCTCGGCCATGGCGTTTTCGAAGGGCGCGAAGGCCGGCGTTTCCAGAAGTCCGGAGCCGAGCGCGTTGACGAGGTCCAGCTTGCCCGCGCGGATGGCGCGGACCAGGCCGGGCGTGCCGATGCGCGACTGGGCGTGAAGCTCCAGCGGATCGGCATAGTCGGCGTCGAGGCGGCGCCAGAGAACACGCACCGAGCGAAGCCCATCGACGGTGCGGATCTTGGCTTCGTCGCCGCGCACCACGAGATCGCCGCCTTCCAGAAGGTGAAAGCCGAGATAGCGGGCGAGGTAGGAATGCTCGAAATAGGTCTCGTTGAGGGGACCGGGCGTCAGGAGGCCGACCCGCGCGCCTTCCGTGCCGTTGAGATCGTTCAACGTTTCGCGAAAGCGCCCGAAGAAGCCGGCGAGGCGGCGCACATGCAGCGCGCGCGCCAGATCGGGAAAGGCGCGGGAGGTGGCGACGCGGTTTTCCAGCGCGAAGCCCGAGCCCGAAGGAGCCTGCGTGCGGTCCTTGATCACATGCCATCGCCCGTTGGGCGCGCGGCCGAGATCGATGGCGATGAAGCGGATGAGCGGCCGACCGGCGCGGCCCTGATCGGCCAGCGGGCGCAGGAACTCGGGATTGCTGGCCAGCAAAACGCCCGGCAGATGGCCCTCGCGCACCATGCGCCGCTCGCCGTAGAGATCGGCCAGGAGCGTTTCGAGATAGAGCGCGCGCTGGCGCAGGCCCGCTTCCAGCCGCCGCCATTCCTCCGCCTCGATCACGACGGGCGGAAAGGCGATCGGCCACAAGCGCTCGCGGCTTTCCGCGCCGACGCGATAGAAGACGCCGGCCTCGCTCAGATATTGGCGCGCGGTGCGAAATCGCCCCTCGCGCTCGGCCTCGCTCAGACCGTCGAGCGCGTTCAGGAGGGCGCGGTAATGTGGGCGCACCGAGCCGTCCTCCGCGCGCATTTCGTCGTAGCGGCGCAGAACGCTGGCCGGCTTGGGCTTGGCAAGGTCAGACAGCAAGGAAGGCCGGTCGTCTGAGATCGAGCGTATGGGGGAAGCTCGGATCGGGGATTTCCTGAGGCGGCTGGAAGGCCCCCGGCGTGTGGCCAATGGCTTCGAACCGCGCGAGGCGGCGCGACTCCGCTTCGTTGGCGTTGATGGGGAACGTGTCGTAGGAGCGCCCACCGGGATGGGCGACATGATAGACGCAGCCGCCGAGCGAGCGGCCCGACCAGCGATCGTAAATGTCGAAGGTCAGCGGCGCATGGACGGGGATGGTCGGGTGCAGGCCGGACGCCGGCTGCCACGCCTTGAAGCGCACGCCGCCGACGAACTGGCCGACCGTCTGCGTCGGCCCGAGCGGCACGGGCCGGCCGTTGCAGGTGACGATATGGCGGGCGGGATCGTAGCCCTCGACCTGGACCTGAAGCCGCTCCACCGAGGAATCCACGAAGCGCACCGTGCCGCCGATGGCGCCCGTTTCGCCCATGACATGCCAGGGCTCCAGCGCCTGACGCAGTTCCAGCCGCACGCCCTCGTGGCGGACCTCGCCGCAGAAGGGGAAGCGGAACTCCCATTGCGCCTCGAACCATTCCGGCCGGACGGGATAGCCCGAGCGGTCGAGATCGGCGAGAACCGAGAGGAAATCCTCCCAGATCAGGGCCGGCAGCATGAAGCGGTCGTGAAGCTGCGTGCCCCAGCGAGCAAAGCGCCCGGACTGCGGCTCGCGCCAGAACTTGGCGATCAGCGCGCGGATCAGAAGCTGCTGGGCCAGACTCATGCGCGCGTCTGGCGGCATCTCGAAGCCGCGGAACTCCACGAGGCCGAGGCGGCCCGTCGGCCCATCGGGCGAATAAAGCTTGTCGATGCAGATTTCCGAGCGATGCGTGTTGCCCGTCACGTCCACGAGGAGGTTGCGGAACAGGCGATCCACCAGCCAAGGCGGCGGGGCCAGCCCTTCGCCGGGCGAGGGCACCTGCGCCATCGCGATTTCCAGTTCGTAGAGCCCGTCATGGCGCGCCTCGTCGATGCGCGGGGCCTGGCTGGTCGGTCCGACGAAGAGGCCGGAGAAGAGGTAGGACAGCGAAGGATGGCGCTGCCAGTAGAGCACCAGCGACTTCAGAAGGTCGGGCCGGCGCAGGAAGGGGCTGTCGAGCGGCGTCGCCCCGCCGATCACCACATGGTTGCCACCGCCCGTGCCGGCATGACGCCCGTCCACCATGAACTTGTCGGTGCCGAGCCGCGATTGGCGCGCGTCCTCGTAGACGCCTTGCGTGATCGCGACGGCCTCGCCCCAGGAGGCGGCTGGATGCACGTTCACCTCGATCACGCCGGGGTCCGGCGCGACGCGCATGACGTTCAGGCGCGGGTCGAAGGGCGGGGCATAGCCCTCGATGCGCACGAAGAGGCCGAGCGCCTCCGCCTCGTCCTCCACGGCGGCGAGAAGATCGAGATAGGCCTCGGCCGATTCCAGCGGCGGCATGAAGACATGCAGAATGCCGTCGCGCGGCTCGATGGCGAGCGCTGTTCGCACATAGCCGCCGATCTCGGCCTCGGGGCCGGGCTCGGGGGGCGACCAGGCGGGAGCCGGGTCGGCCTGCGAAATGCGCTTCTGCACCTGACCCAGGATTTCGCGCTCGGGCAGTTCGGGCAGGCGCTGCATCGGGTCGGCCGGATGCGTGTAGGGATAGCGGGCGGGCGAGAGATAGGGGAGGGAGGCGAGCGGCAGGCGATAGCCGAGCGCGGAGTCGCCTGGCACGAGGAAGAGCTTGCCGCGCCGGGTCGACCAGCGCTCCGACATCCAGCGCGCGGGCAGCGCCTGCCACGCCTGAACCGGCATGACATAGCCGACCGGGTTGTTCAGCCCCCGGTCGAAGACGCGGGCAAGGCGCGCGCGCTCTTCCGGGTTTTCGAGCTTGGAATTGTCCGGCGAGACGTTCTCGGGCAGCTGCGCCTCGCGCACCAGCCAGTAGGACGGGTCCTCATAGGCGGGCAAAGCGTTGCCGGGCTCGACACCCAGCCGCGCGGCGACGCCCTCCAGAAGCGCGCGTGCATCGTCGGCCACGGCCGGTGGCGCCCCCTCTTCCGGCGCGAAAAGGGCGGGGTTGCGCCAGATCGGCTGGCCGTCCTTGCGCCAATAGAGGGAATAGGTCCAGCGCGGCAGGGATTCGCCGGGATACCACTTGCCCTGCCCATGGTGCAGGAAGCCGCCTTGCGCAAAGCGCGTCTGGAGCCGGCGCAGGAGCCCGTCGGCGAGGCCCCGCTTGCGGGGGCCGGTCGCGTCGGCGTTCCACTCCGCGCCTTCGAAATCGTCGATCGAGACGAAGGTCGGCTCGCCGCCCATGGTGAGGCGCACGTCCATCGCCTGAAGATCGCCATCGACTTTCAGGCCCAGGGCGTCCAGCGCCTCCCAGCTTTCGTCCGAGAAGGGCTTGGACACGCGCGGCGCTTCGGAAACGCGCGTCACTTCCATGGCGAAGTCGAATTCGGTCTCTGCGAAATCCACCCCGCCGGCGATCGGCGCGGCGGAACGATAATGGGGGGTGGCCGCCAGCGGCACGTGGCTCTCGCCGGTCATCAGGCCCGAGGTCGGGTCGAAGCCGATCCAGCCCGCGCCCGGCACATAGACCTCGACCCAGGCATGGAGATCGCAGAAATCGACCGCCGTGCCGGCCGGCCCGTCGATGGCCACGCGATCGGGCTTCAGCTGAATCAGGTAGCCCGACACGAAGCGCGCGGCGAGGCCGAGATGGCGCAGCGTGTTGACCAGCAGCCAAGAGGAGTCTCGGCAGGAGCCCGAGGCCTTTTCCAGCGTTTCCTCGGGCGTCTGCACACCCGGCTCCATGCGGATGAGATAATCGACGCGCTGCTCGACCAGCCGGTTCAGATCGACGAGGAAATCCACCGTGCGGCGCGGCGTGCGATCCACCGTTTCGAGGAAGCTCTGAAGCTTCGGCCCGGCCGGTTCGAGCGCCAGATAGGGCTTCAGATCGACGGCGAGATCGTCGCCATAGGCAAAGGGGAATTCCTCCGCCCAGGGCTCGATGAAGAAGTCGAACGGATTATACACCGTCATGTCGGCGAGGAGATCGACCTCGATGCGGAACTCGCGCACCTTCTCGGGGAAGACGACACGTGCCAGCCAGTTGCCGAACGGGTCCTGCTGCCAATTGACGAAATGGTTCGCGGGTTCGATGCGCAGCGCATAGGCCGGGGTGCGCGTGCGCGAATGAGGCGCGGGGCGCAGCCGGATACTCTGAGGACCCAGAGTGACCGGGCGATCATAGCGGTAATGCGTCAGGTGGCGGAGGGCAGCGAGGATTGGCATCTGATCCCTTACGCATGAACGGTCGACGCGCCAGCATAGGCATTCCCGGGGCCTGCTGGAAACCTTCGCGGCGCACAAAGCGCGGCGTTTGATGGAAATTGTGTTCGAAATCGGGTGCGCTGCGGAACCGGAGTCACACACTGGAGTTGAGCCGGCGAATCCGCGCCCCTCCCGGCCGCCCAGGAACGCTCCTCATGAAGCTCTTTTCTTGCCCGTCCTGCGATCAGGTCGTCTTCTTCAACAATGTGGTTTGCGAGCGCTGCGGTCATGCGCTCGGCTACGAGCCACGCTCCAACCGCGTCCTGGCGCTGGAAGCGGCCGATGACGGCTGGCTTTCGGTCGGTCGCGGCAGCGACGGCTCGCACTGGCGCTACTGCGACAATTACCAATACGGCGTCTGCAACTGGCTCGTGCCGGCCGACTCCGGCGAGCGGATGTGCGTGGCCGACCGGCACAATCTCATGGTCCCCGATCTCTCGAACCCCGACAATCAGGCGCTCTGGGCCAAGATGGAAGCGGCCAAGCACCGCCTCTTCTACACCCTGCTGCGTCTGAACCTGCCGCTCTATACCCGCGACGAGCATCCCGAGGGTCTCGGCTTCAAGTTCCTGGCCGACGATCCAGCGACGGGACAGAAGGTGATGACCGGGCATGACGAGGGCATCATCACGGTGGCGCTGGCCGAGGCGGACGATGCCGAGCGCGAGCAGCGCCGCACCGCCATGGGCGAGCCCTACCGTACCCTGCTCGGCCATTTCCGCCACGAAGTCGGCCATTGGTACTGGGACATTCTCGTGCGCGACGGGAATCTTCTGGACGAGTGCCGCGCCGTGTTCGGCGACGACCGCGAGGATTACGGGCAGGCGCTTCAGAACCACTACAACAACGGGCCGAAGCTCAACTGGCAGGACGAGTACGTCTCGGCCTATGCCGGCTCCCACGCCTGGGAGGACTTCGCGGAAACCTGGGCGCACTATCTCCACATCATCGACACGCTGGAGGTCGGCGGCTCCTACGGCATCGCCATCCAGCCCCGGCTCGACCGCGACGGCATCCTGACGACGGACCTCAACGTGAAGGTCTACGATCCGAACACGACCATGGAGGAGATCGCCGACGCCTGGCTGGCGCTCAGCCAGGCGCTGAACTCCATGAACCGCGCCATGGGCCTGCCAGACCTCTACCCCTTCGTCCTGTCGCCGACCGTCGTCGGCAAACTCGGCTTCATCCATGATCTCGTGCATGGGCGGGTCGGTCAGAACAGCTCGGCGAGCGAGACAAACGGTCTGTCGGAGGCGGCCGAGGCCATGGGTCGCCAGTCCAACGCCGCCAACGAGCCGCAGGCCGCCCCCGAGCCGCAGGCCCTCGCTGCGGCCGGCTGATCCGGTCCCGACGGGAAAGGGCTGGGGCGACCGGAAAAATTCCTCGCCTCGGTCCTGCCCTTGTCCCCGTGCGCCCCAGTTAGGTCAGGCGCGATCCGCGGCCCCTCGCATCTGCGAGACGGGCCGCATCTCATGACATGTTGCGAAATGGCGGAGCCCTCATGGACGCTGGCACGACTTTCTCTTTCGACCTGAGTTGGGGCGCACATTACGAGGACGGCAAGGCGCGCTTCCGCATCTGGGCGCCCAGCGCGAAAAGCGTCGAGGTCGCCAGCGCCGAGTCCGACGACTTCCAGTGCGAAAGCTTCGAGCCCATGGCGCGCGGCGAGGGCGGCTGGTGGGAACTCGTGACCGACACGGTGCAGCCGGGGGATGGCTACGGCTTCCGCTTCGACGGCGGCAAGGTGCGGCCCGACCCGGCAGCCCGCGCCCAGGGGGGCGACGTCCACTGGCTCTCGCGCCTCGTCGATCCCAAGGCGCATGAATGGCGCACCGGCGACTGGAAGGGCCGCCCCTGGCAGGAATGCGTCTTCTACGAGCTGCATGTCGGCACGTTCACGCCCGAAGGCACGTTCGAGGCCATCATTCCCAAGCTGGAGCACCTGCGCGAGACCGGCATCACCGCGATCGAGCTTCTGCCCGTCGCCCAGTTCGGCGGCCAGCGCGGCTGGGGTTATGACGGCGTTCTTCTTTATGCGCCGCATCAGGCCTATGGCGGCCCGGAAGGGCTCAAGAAGCTCGTGGACGCCGCGCATGAGCGCGGGATCATGGTCTTCCTCGATGTCGTCTACAATCACTTCGGCCCGGACGGGAACTATCTCCCGGAATACCTGCCCGAGTTCTTCCATCAGGAAATCTCGACGCCCTGGGGCGCGGCCATCGCCTATGACGAAGCGCCGGTGCGCGACTTCATGATCGAGAATGCGCTCTATTGGCTGAGGGAGTTCCAGATCGACGGGCTGCGGCTCGACGCGATCGACTCCATCAAGGACACGACAGACACGCCCTTCGTCAAGGAACTGGCGATGCGGGTGCGCGAGACGGTCACGGATCGCCACGTCCACATCACCACCGAGGACGATCGCAACATCAAATGGCATATCGAGCGCGGCGAGGACGGCTCGGTGCCGCTCGTCTCGGGTGAGTGGAACGACGACTTCCATCACACGGCCCACGTGATCGCGACCAACGATCAGGAAGGCTATTACCGGGACTACGACCCGAACTCGGCCGAGCAGATGGCGACCGCGCTCGCCACCGGCTTCGTGTTTCAGGGGCAGGAGTCCGAGCATCGCGAGCGGCGCGTCGGCACCGATTCCTCCGAACTACCGCCCACCGCCTTCGTCAACTTCCTCCAGAACCACGACCAGATCGGCAACCGCGCCTTCGGCGACCGGATGCGCTCGCTCACCTCGGGCCGTGTCTATGACTGCCTTCAGGCGATTCTTCTGCTCTCGCCGCAGATCCCGCTGATGTTCCAGGGCGACGAGTTCGGCGACACCAACTCCTTCTGCTTCTTCACCGATTTCGACGGCGAACTTGCCAATGCCGTGTCCAAGGGGCGCAAGAAGGAGTTCAAGAGCTTCGCCGCTTTCGAAGACCCGGAAGCGGCCGACATCTTCCCCGACCCCAATGACGAGCGCACCTTCGAGGTCTCGCGCCTCGACTGGACGCGCCTTGCCCAGCCCATCCACAAGCGCCGCCTTCAGGTGACGCGTAAGCTGCTCGGCATCCGCGCCAAGACCCTGGTTCCGCTTCTGGACAAGGTGCAGGGCGGCACGGGCATGGCGATGGTGGAAGGGCTCGGCTTCGTGGTCGCCTGGGAGCTGCAACCCGGCCGCTTCTGGCATCTCGTGGTCAATCTGGCCGACGAAGCCTGGGATGTGGAAGGTGCGTTCCACCAAGGCGCGCTGGAAGGCGCGGAATGCGTCTACACCAACCACAAGAACGCCTTCGAGTCACTCTCGCAAGGTACGATGTGCGCGACCTGCGTGATCGCCATCCTGGCCGACACGCTCCTGATCGCGGAGCCTGACGATGAATGAGCGCCTCGAAACCCTGGCCGAAAGCCACGGCATTCAAATCCGATATGTCTCGGAAATGGGCGAGCCCAAGGCGATCGACGCGGCCGCGCAGTCCGGCCTCCTGAGCGCGCTTCAGGTCGATCTAGAAGGGGGCGAGGAAGGGGGCTTTGCCCGCGAGGAGCAGAAGCCCAGTCTTGCCTGCGCCCTGCCGGAGGGGCTGGCGTCGAGCCGTTCCTGGGGTGTGACCTGCCAGCTTTACAGCCTGCGCTCGGAGCGCAATCTCGGCATCGGCGATTTCGAGGATCTGGCACGGTTGGCCGAGGTCGCGGCGCAGACCGGCGCGTCCTTCGTGGGCGTCAATCCGCTTCATGCGCTCTTCCTGGCCGATGCCGGGCGCTACAGCCCCTATTCCCCCTCGACGCGCCGCTTCATCAATCCGTTCTATCTCGCGATCGACACGATCGAAGGCGGGGAGGCGGCCATCGCGGCCCTGCGCGCCGAGAAGCCCGACCTCTTCGAAGGGCTGGATGGCGAGCTGGTGGACTATCCCGCTGTCTCGGCCGTGAAGGTGCCGCTGCTGCGCGAGGTCTATGCGAGCGCCAAGGATGGGCTCACATCCGACGAAAGCTTCCGCGCCTTCACCGAGAAGGGCGGCGACGCGCTGCGCGGCTTCGCCCTGTTCGAGGCGATCTCGGAGGCCATGCGCGCGGAGGGCGGCAGCGCCGGCTGGCACAATTGGCCGGAGGAACTGCGCGACCGCACGGGCGAAGCGGTGACCTCCTTCGAGGCGGGCCATGAAGACGCGATCCGCTTCCACATCTGGCTGCAATATCTCTGCGACCGGCAATTGGGCGAGGCGCAGCGCCGCGCCAAGGCGGCCGGAATGCGCATCGGCCTTTATCTCGACTTCGCCGTCGGCGTCTCGCCCGATGGCGCGGAGACCTGGGCCGATCCGGCGCTGACGGTGCGCGCGGCGCGTGTCGGCTCGCCGCCCGACATGTTCAATTCGGACGGGCAGGACTGGGGTCTGGCACCGCTTTCGCCCAAGGCTCTCGCCGAGCGCCATTACGCGCCGCTCGCCGCCGCCTATGCCGGTCTCATGGAACATGCGGGCGCGATCCGCATCGACCATGCGATGGGCCTCGCGCGACTCTGGTGGATTCCCGAAGGCACGAATTCGGGAGGCGGCGGCTATGTCCGCTATCCTCTCGGCGCCATGGTGGATGCCTTGGCCCGCGTCTCGCAGGACACGAACTGCCTCGTGATCGGCGAGGATCTGGGCACCGTGCCGGAAGGCTTCCGCGAGGCCATGGCCGACAGCCATATCCTCTCCTACAAGGTTCTCTATTTCGAGCGTTGGAAGGACGGATTGTTCAAGGCGACAGGCGAATATCCCGAGGCCTCGCTCGCCTGTATCTCGACCCACGACCTCGCCACGCTGTCGGGCTGGTGGCATGGCTCCGACGTTCGGCTGCGCTCCGAAACCGGCCGGCAGAACGCCGCCGCCACCGAGCGCGATCTGGCCGAGCGCGACCGCGACCGGCGCACGCTTCTGGCCGCGCTGCAATACGAGCGGCTCCTGCCGCCCGACTATCACGCGGCGAACGAAGGCGCGAACCTGCCGGAGCGCCTGCCTTTTGAGCTAGCGATCGCGATCCATCGCTTCGGCGCGCGCACGCGCTCCATGCTTTTTGCGGTGCAGGTGGAGGACATGATCGCCTCCGAGAAGCAGCCCAACCTGCCGGGCACGACCGACGAATACCCCAATTGGCGCGTTCGCTCCGACATCCGTCTGGATGATCTGGCCGCCGACGAACGCTTCCAAGCCATGGCTCGCGCGATGCGCGACGAGAGACCGGAGACCCCATGAGCCGTCCGCTGATCGCGACCTATCGCCTGCAGTTCCGCGAGGGGACCGGCTTTTCAGAAGCCGAGGGGCTCGTGCCCTATCTCAAGACGCTGGGGGCGAGCCATCTCTACGCCTCGCCCGTCTTCGCGGCCTCACCCGGTTCCACCCACGGCTATGATGTCGTGGACTATAACCGCTTCGAGGAAGAACTGGGCGGCGATGCGGGGCTGGGCTCCTTGAGCGATCAGCTGATGAAGGCCGATCTCGGCCTGATTCTCGACTTCGTGCCGAACCATATGGGCGTCTCGCAGGAGAACCGCTGGTGGGAGGATGTCCTGCGCTGGGGCCGCGAAAGCCGCTATGCGCAGACCTTCGACATTTCCTGGGACGAGGAGAAAATCCTCATCCCGACCCTCGGTACGCCCTATGGCGAGGCGCTGCGGGGCGGCGCGCTGGAGGTCGTCTACGACGAGGATCGGGGCGAGGTCCGCTTCTCCGCCAATGGCTATGGCCTGCCGGTGGACCCGCGCACGCTGAGCCACGTCTTCTCCTTCGTGGATCACCCCGAGCGCGACAGTCTGGTGCGTCGCTTCTCCGCCGCCGTGCCGGCCGATGGCGAGGAACTGGGCGAGCGTTTTGCCGAGCATGTCGCCGACCCCGCCTTCCTCTCCGCGCTGAAGGCCGGCATCGAGGCGCTGAACGCCGACCGCCACGCGCTGCATGTCTTCCACGAGGCGCAGGCCTGGCGCCTCGCCTGGTGGCGTCTGGCGCGTGAGAAGCTCTCCTATCGCCGCTTCTTCGAGATCGCCGATCTGATCGGCGTGCGCCAGGAAATGCGCCGCGTCTTCCGCGACTCGCACCGCACGATCTACCAGCTCGCGCGCGAGCGCCGGTTGGACGGCATCCGCATCGACCATGTGGACGGCGTGGCTGACCCCAAGGGCTATCTGGCGGAACTCGCTGCCGGCTTCGAGGCGCTGCGCCGCGACGTCGCGATCCATGTCGAGAAGATCCTGACCGGGCCGGAGCGCCTGCGCAAAAGCTGGAACATCGCTGGCACCACAGGCTACGAGTTCATCACCGCCGTTTCGGGCCTCTATGTCGATGGCGCGCGGGAAGAGGCCATGACACGCGCCTATGCCGAGTTCGTCGGCGGCGACGAAGACCTGCGGGCGATGATCGCGGACCAGAAGCGCGCGATCTTCACGCATAATCTCGCCGGCGAGCTTCAGGTTCTGACTGAAACCGCCATGCAGGTCGCGGCGAGCGATCTCGAAACGCGCGATTTCGGCCGCGACGACATGAGCCGGTCGATCGTCGAGGTGGCGACCGCCCTGCCGGTCTATCGCACCTATTGCGGCGTGGCGGGCGTGCCGGAGGACGACATCATCGTCATCGACGAGACGGTGGAGCGCGCCAAGGGAACCCGGAAGGTCGAGGCCGACGAGCCGATCGACTTCGTCGGACGCCTGCTCAAGCTGAATTTCGAGGATGGGCGCGATGTCACGGGCGCGCTGAACTTCACCCGCCGCTTTCAGCAGACGACCGGCGCGGTCATGGCCAAGGCCGTGGAGGACACGGTCTTCTATCGCTACAACCGTCTGATCGCGCTCAACGAAGTCGGCGGCGAGCCGGATCATTACGGCAGTTCGCCCGAGCGCTTCCACGAGGACATGGCGATCCGGCTGGAGGACCAGCCCGAAGGGCTCATGGCCTCCTCCACCCACGACACCAAGCGCGGCGAGGACGCGCGCGCGCGCCTCTACACGTTGAGCGAAGCGCCCGAGCGCTGGGCCGCGCTGGTCAAGAACATGGCCGAGGCCATGCAGCCCTGGCGCAAGAGCATGGGCGACCCCGCCATGGGCGAAAGCCATGTCTCGCCCGACCCCGCGACGGAATGGGGCTTCTACCAGTCGCTGCTCGGCGTCATCCCCGCCGACTTCGACCCGGCGGACGCCAAGCTGCGTGAGGAACTGGAAAGCCGGCTTCTGGCCTTCGCCGAAAAGGCGGTGCGCGAGGCCAAGCGTTATACGAGCTGGACCGCGCCCAACGAGGCCTATGAAAGCGCGCTGAAAGGCTTCGTTTCGGCCATTCTCTCGCAGAAGGAGACGGGCGATCTTCTGGCTCGCTTCTGGAAGCAGTCGCAGCCCTTTGTGGTGGCCGGCGCGCTGAATTCGCTGTCGCAGACCTTGATCAAGCTCACAGCGCCGGGCGTTCCCGATATCTATCAGGGCACCGAGTTCTACGATCTCAGCCTCGTGGACCCGGACAATCGCCGCAAGATCGACTTCGCCGCCCGTCAGCGCGCGATGGAAGACGGCGAGACGATCGCGGCCAGCCTGCCGCATTGGCGCGACGGGCGCGTGAAGGCCAAGCTCACCGCTGCCGCACTGAAGGCCCGCATCCGCGCGCCCGAGCTGTTCACCAAGGGACGCTATATCCCGCTGGAGGTGACGGGCGCAAAGGCGGACCATGTGGTCGCCTTCGCGCGCACCGACAACGAGGGCCATGTCGCGGTGACGATCGCGCCGCGTCTCGCCTTGCAGCTTCTGGGTGAGGGCGCCGAAATCCCGATGCTGGAGGCGGCCGACTGGGGCGATACGGCGGTTCGTTTGCCGTCTCACCTGGCGGGGGCGCGCTTCGAGGACATCTTGGCGAGCAGGGAGGTCGGCAGCGGGGCCAGCTTCAAACTCGCCGACATCTTGTCCGAACTGCCCGTGGCGCTGCTTCTGGCCGACTGACGCATTCGGGTGGTCGGGTCCATGCTCCGGCCACCCTGTGATGCGACACGAGCAGGGGACTGAAGCGGTCGCAATGAGGTCCGATTCATCGCGAAGGTTTCAGTCCCGAAGGCCGTTCATATCAGGCTGAGAACGACGCGGACCATCCCGCGACGGGCCGAGGAGGAGGGAAGCCAGGATGCCGATCCGTGTGACCGTGTGGAACGAATATCTGCACGAAAAGGAAAACGAGACCGTCCGATCGATCTACCCGGACGGGATTCATCGCACCATCGCGGACGGGCTGGCCGAGGATGGCGAGCTGACCCTTTCCACCGCGACCCTGGAAGAGCCCGAACATGGGCTGACCCAGGAGAAGCTCGATGCCACAAACGTTCTCGTCTGGTGGGGGCACAAGGCGCATGGCCGGGTCGAGGACGCGATCGTCGAGCGTGTGGCGCAGCGCGTTCATGAAGGCATGGGCCTTCTCGTCCTCCATTCGGGCCATTTCTCCAAGATCTTCAAACGTCTGATGGGCACGCCCTGTTCGCTGCGCTGGCGCGAGGCGGGCGAGCGCGAGCGGCTTTGGGTGATCAATCCGAGCCACCCGATCACGCAAGGCATCGACAAGGCGATCGAACTGCCGAACTCGGAAATGTATGGCGAGCCCTTCCTCGTCCCCGAGCCGCTGGAGACCGTCTTCGTCTCCTGGTTCGAGGGCGGCGAGGTGTTCCGCTCCGGCCTCACCTACCAGCGCGGGGCGGGACGCATCTTCTATTTCGAGCCCGGCCACGAGACCTATCCGATCTATCACGATCCCAACATTCGCCGCGTTCTGCGCAATGCCGTCCATTGGGCCTACAATCCCGCCAAGCCCTGGCGCGAGGTGGCCGAGGCACCCAACGTGCCGATCGATCAGGCGCGTGAAAAGATCGAGAAGAAGGGCGGCTCGCTCCACAAGGCCGGCGAGGCCGGCTATCGATGAGCGAGGAACGGCGCATCCTCATCCTCGGCACGGGCGGCATCGCCGCCCGCCATGCCGAGCATTTCTCCTCCACCCCCGGCATGACGGTGGTCGCGGCGGTCGATACGAATATCGAGCGCGCCCGTCTCTTCGCGCTCGAGCATTCCATCCCGCAGACCTTCGGCTCGCTGGCCGACGCCATCAGCTGGGGTGAGTTCGACGCGGCCGTGAACTCGACGCCCGACGGCGTTCACAAGCCGACGACGCTGCAACTTCTCGCCGCCGGAAAGCCGGTCTTCTGCGAGAAACCCCTGGCGGTGAACTTTCCCGACGCGATGGCGATGACCGAGGCTGCAGAGGCGGCGGGGCTCATCAACATGGTGAACCTCACCTATCGCAATGCTCATGCGATCCAGATGGCGCGGCGCATGGTGGATGACGGGCGCATCGGCACGATCCGGCATCTGGAGGCGAGCTATCTCCAGAGCTGGCTGACTGCGGGCCACTGGGGCGATTGGCGCACGGACGAACGCTGGCTGTGGCGCCTGTCGTCCGAGCATGGCTCGAAGGGCGTACTCGGCGATATCGGCATTCATATTCTGGACTTCGTGAGCTTCGGCACCGGGCTCGACTTCGCGGCGCTTCAGGCGCGCATGAAAACCTATGACAAGGCCGAGGGCGGGGCGATCGGCGCCTACAAGCTGGATGTCAACGACAGTGTCGCCATGACGGTCGAGATGTCGAACGGCGCGCTCGGCGTCGTGCACATGTCGCGCTATGCCACGGGCAATCTGAACGACCTGAACCTCGCCATCTACGGAGAGCGGGGCGCGCTACGCATCTGGGCCAACCATCAGGACTCGCGCCTCGAAGCCTGCCTCGGGGCCGATATGGAAACGCAGACCTGGGTTCGCGTGGACTGCCCGGTGACGCCGCGCAACGAGCACCGCTTCGCCATGGCGCTTCTGTCGGGCGAGAATGGCCAGCCGAACTTCCGCCATGCCGCCGGCATCCAGAAGCTTCTCGACCTCTGCTTCGTGTCGGATGCGGAAGGGCGGATGCTGGCCGTCGATTGAGTGCCGACATCCCATGGCATCTTTGAGGGCGGGTGCGGTGACGCATCCGCCCTTTTTGCAGGTGCGAAGTCGAGTGGAGGTTCGTAACTTTTGCGTCTGTCGGAAGGGGTGACGGGCGCGGGCGCGCTGTCCTAGCATCATCTCCGATTTCTTATTTCCGCCACGCGCTTTTCCTTGGTTTTGCCGCAGTTTGACGGGGCGCACTGTGTCATCACGCCGCGCGTGACAGCGTAAGATTATATGATCGCTACGTGTGGCGAAGGGGCGTTGCGGCGCGGCGAGGAAAAGGATTTATCAAGGCCCAGGTGCCATGATGTGCCTGCCGACCTCCCCGTCCCGAATGCGCGCCCGCAAGGGCAAACGATCGTCCGCTCGCGATGCCGGCCTTTCCTTTTTTGCAAAGTCGCATCCGATGCAGTCCGGCATTCTCCTCGCGTTCCTCGCGTATTTTTCCTATTCCTGTTCCGACGCGGCCGGAAAGCTGCTCGGCAGCCAGCTTCCCGTGTTCGAGATCGGCTTCTTCGTCTCGCTGATCGCGCTTGGGCCCGCGCTTCTGTCCAAGCGCGCCGATGAGAGCTGGCGCTCGATCCTGCGCCCGCATCGCCCCTGGATGGTTCTGGCGCGCATGACGACCGGCACGGTCGGCGGCATGTCGGCGATCTACGCCTTCACCCATCTGCCGATGGCGGAAGCCTACTCGCTGATCTTCCTGCTTCCGGTCTTCGTCGCCATTCTCTCCATGCTGCTCCTGAAGGAGACGGTCGGCCCCTCGCGCTGGCTGGCGCTGCTCGGCGGCCTCGCGGGCGTCATGCTGGTCGTGCGCCCCGGCTTCAACGCGCTGACGCTCGGCCATCTCGCGGCCATCGTGTGCGCCTTCAGCGGCGCGCTCAGCGCCATTCTCCTGCGCTCGCTCGGGCAGACGGAAAAGCGCCTGACGCTGGTGGGCGGCGTGCTGACGGCGGCAACGCTGACCAACGGCCTCCTGATGATCCCGCATTTCGTGATGCCGTCCGTGCAGCATTGGCCGATCCTGGTCGTGGGCGGCCTGTGCGCGGGCATCGGCAATATCACGATGGTGGTCGCGGCCCGCCTGACGCCTGCCAGCCGCATCGCGCCGACGCAGTACAGCCAGATCGTCTGGGCCGCGCTTCTGGGCGCCGTGCTCTTCGGCGAGTTCCCCGATCCGCTGGCCGTCGCCGGCATGGCGTTGGTCGGCTTCTGCGGAATGATGACGCTCAGCGGCGGCGACGACCGGCGCGTGGTGCCCGCTCTGCCCAAGCCCGCCGGTTCGCTCGGCGCCTGATCGCCCCTTCGCTCGAAACGCAAAGGCCGCGCTTCCTCCCAGATGGGAACGGAAGCGCGGCCTTTTTTGTGAGAGGGCGAAGCGGCGCGCTGCTTTGGGGAGCGTGACTGACGCGCAGCATCGAGGGTCCGAGAGCGCGCTGCGCCTGACCTATCGCTTGGCGTATCGGGACGTGTTGCCGCCGACCATGCCGACAAGGCGGCCGGCGTGATGGGCGACCGACAGGAGGTTCTTGGCGATCGGATCCTTGCGCAGCCGTGGCAGCGACAGGGCGAGACGGGCGAGCGAACCGACACTGCCCTTCACGGCCAAGCGCCAGGCCGCACCCGCGCCGTCATAGCTCTGGTCGATCTTCGCCATGTAGATGCCGGTCGTGTAGTAGCGCTCCAGCACCTTGGCCGTGCGCAGTAGCGGGGTCGGCGTCGGCTCGTAGACCACGGCCTCCTCGCACCAGACGATCTCACCACCCGCCGCGCGCACCCGGCGGAAGAAGTCGTAATCCTCTCCGCCGGAGGATTTATAGGCGTTGCGGAAAAGGGGGCGTTCCACGAGGTCGAGCAGGCGGCGCGAGATCAGAAGGTTCTGCGCGCCGCGCAGGAGCTTGGTCGGCCCCGTTCTGGTGCCGCGCCGGCTGGCATAGATGCTGTTGCGCGCGAAAAGCCCGGCATCGGACGGGAGCAGACCCTCGACCGGGCCGCCCAGAAGATGCGGCTCGTAGGCATCGGCGCAGCCGAGCAGGGTCGCCAGCCAGCCTTCCGCCACATGCCCGTCATCGTCCAGCATGATGAGCCGCCGCCAGTCCGGCGCCTCGCGCAAGGCCGCGTCCACGAGGCTGTTGCGAACCGGAGACAGACCGCGTTCGGAGACGGGTACATAGACGAAGCGCTGCCCGCCTTCGCGCGGAAAGGCGGCGACGAGCGCCTCGATCGCGGGATCGCAATCATTGTCGGCGACGAGAACCGTCACCATACGCCCGGCGATCTCCGGCCGGAGACTTTCGAGCAGCTTGGTCAGAAGGGCGGGGCGCCGAAAGGTTGGTATCCCGATGACAAGGTCCGTCATGCCAAAAGCGATCCGATCTACGTCCCATCGGCTCCTAGCGATGCGGATTGGCCTTCGAAAGCCCATCCCAAATCACGAAGCACGCCTGTCTGTTCCTCATACTTCATTCTTTAAAGGATGGGTGAAGTTTCTTGGTGGCAGGCCGACACGTCACACGAGGCTCTCCTTACCTTAAACGACCCTTCATGCCGCGCCGATGGGGCAGGATAGGGAGAAGTCGAATGATGCCGAATTCGGCATTATTTGACCTTAGGATTGACTGATCGGGCACCATCGTGCATCTCCCGATACGAAGAGCGAGAGATAACCAGATGAACATGATGCCGATGACGCCCGAACGGCACGGGCGCATTCGCGAGCGGCTGTCGCTCGAAGGTCGCGTGCTGGCGTCGGAGCTCGCCCGAGACTTCGGCGTCTCGGAGGACACGATCCGGCGGGACTTGCGCGAGCTCGCCTCGGCCGGGCTCTGCCGCCGCGTCTATGGCGGCGCGCTGCCGCCCGCGCCGGCCGTCGTGCCTCTCAACCTTCGCCGGGCGGAGGCGAGCGGGCGCAAGAGGGCACTGGCGCAAGCCCTGGGCGAGCGCATCGCCGATATGTCCGGGCTGGACGCGACGCTCTTCATCGACGCCGGCTCGACCAATATCCTCGTGGCCGAGGCACTGCCGACCGATCGCGCCCTGACCGTCGTGACCCATTCCCCCGCCATCGCCTGCGCTTTGGAGGATCGGCCACAGGTCGAAGTCATCCTGCTCGGCGGACGGGTCAACCCGCGCGCGGGCGCGTGTCTTGGCGCCGCCAGCTTGCGCGCCGCCGAAGGGCTGCGCGCGAGCCTTCTGGTTCTCGGCGTCTGCGCGGTCGATGCCGAAATCGGCATCACCGCGCAAGACTACGAGGACGCCGAGTTCAAGCGCGTTCTGAGCGCTCAAGCCGGGGCGGTCGTGGCGGCCGTGGTCAACGAGAGACTGGCCAGCGTCGCGCCCTTCCATGTCCTGCCCACGGCGGGATTGGACACGCTCGTCGTGGAGCATGATGCGCCGGAGGCGAGCGTTGCGGCGCTGGAAGCGGCCGGTCTTCGTATTCTCCGCGCCCGGCCGCCTGTGGGAGAGGGCGGCGTGCCGCGAGCGAAGTCACGAGCCTGATGGCGCGCGGCCCCGCAATCCCGAACGGCCGTTGCTCCGCCGCTTCCGCGGCTTGCGGCTCCCAAGGCTCGACCTCGCGCGCTTTTGATTCATAACGAACTGAGGCTCGCGCCCGTCTCAATGAAGGAAATGATTTTGTCCCACGCTTCGGACCTCGAGCGCCCTCGCATGGCCGCCTGGCCCGCGCGCCGGATCGCGGTGTCGCTGGCCTTTCTGGTGAACGGGTTCGTGCTCGGCAACTGGACGCCGCAGGTGCCGCTTCTGGCCGAGCGGCTGGGCCTGAGCGAAAGCCGGCTGGGCCTTTTGATTCTCGTCTTCGGCCTCGGCGCCATCGCGGCCATGCCGTTGGTCGGCGCGGCGACGGCGCGCTTCGGCTCGCGCAAGCCGACCCTCGTGCTTCAGGCGCTTCTGGCCTTTGCGCTGCTTCTTCTGGTGCTCGCGCCGAGCCCGCTCTGGGCGGCCGCCGCGATTCTCTTTTTCGGCATGACGATGGGCGGCATGGATGTCGCGATGAACGCAAATGCGGTAGCGACCGAGCGCACGCTGCATCGGGCCATGATGTCATCGTGCCATGGGTTCTGGTCGGTCGGCGGGGTTCTGGGCGCGGCTGTGGGCGGCCCTCTCATCGGGACGGTCGGTTCGGTGGGGCAGGCGAGCGTGGTCGCCCTCGTCATGCTGGCCGCGCTCTGGCCGATCAGCCGGTCGCTGATGGAGGATCGAACGTCACCCTATGACGCGCCGGCCGCGGCCGAGACGGACGGGCAAAGCGCTCCCGTGACGTCCAGCCGTGGGCGTCTGATCGCGGTGGCGCTCGGCGTCTGCGCGCTCTTCTCCATGATTCCGGAAGGAGCGACGATCGACTGGAGCGCCATCTATCTCGTGCGCGAACTCGGCATCGACATCGAAATGTCCGGCCTCGCCTTCGCGGCCTTCTCGGCCACCATGGCGCTGTTTCGCTTTCTGGGAGACGGGCTGCGGGACCGGCTCGGCGCTGTTCGCACGATCCGCCTGTCGATCGGCTTCGCGGTGGCGGGGCTGGTTCTGGTGAGCTTTGCCGGGGGCCTCACCGTCGCGCTGATCGGCTTTGCGATCCTCGGGATCGGGCTTTCCAATCTCGTGCCGATCGCCTTTTCGGCGGCGGGCAATATCGAGGGGTTGAAGCCGGGCGTCGCCATCTCGATCGCGACCTCGATCGGCTATAGCGGCATTCTCGTCGCGCCGTCGGCCATCGGCTATTTCGCCCAGCATTTCGGCTTCTCGCCGGTGTTCCTCGGGCTTTGCGTCTGCCTGCTCGTGATCCTCGTCCTGTCCGGGCTGATGCACGGTGCCGACCGGCGCGGTGGGCACTAGATAAAAATGGGGCCGCCGAAACGGCGGCCCCGAAACTCTTATATGCGTCCCATCAGGAGCAGGACGATCACGACCACGAGCAGGAAGCCCAGAAGGCCGCTCGGCCCGTAGCCCCAGCCGCGCGAGTAGCCCCAGCCGGGAAAGGCGCCGATCAGGAGCAGGATCAGGACGATCAGAAGAATGGTGCCGATGGACATGGGGAACTCCGTAGAAAACACGATGCCCTCAGAACTCACGCGGACGTGTTCGGTTCCACAAAATCGTCACAATTGACTTGCGATCGCCGCATCGGCCTTCAAACGAGGATGGTGACCCAGACCATGATCGCGAAGGTGAAGATCACCCCGAGCAGGATGGCCGGCCGGAAGCTCCAGCCGCGCGACCACGGCCAGATCGGCAGGAAACCGACCAGCATGAGAAGGCAGAACAGGGCAAGGGCGGCGCCGGGCGTCATGGGCTCTCCTGTTGAAGGCGGTGGGCGGCCACTGGGCATCCCCGGCCGGGAGGCGTGCTCCGCCCGCGACAGGTGCCAGTCCGGCCTTCGACACGCAAGCCGCCGAAGCTGGCCCGTGTCATGCTCGCGACACGAAGTCTCTGCAAGAACGCCCTCTCTTCATTTGACAGATATGCGCGGCGATATAGACCAAAGCGGCACTCGGCCTTGTGCCGGGAGCCATCGCCCTTTTCGCTGGAAAGCCGACCCGATGACGTCAGCCACGCCGATCGAACCCGTTCTCGCCGACCCGTTGCCCCGCCGCCGCACGGTGGGCGTGAATGTCGGCGGCGTTCTCGTCGGCGGACCGGCTCCGGTGGTCGTTCAGTCCATGACCAATACGGACACGGCGGATGTGGATTCCACCGTCGCACAGGTCGCCCAGCTGGCGCGCGCGGGCTCGGAGATCGTGCGCATCACCGTGGACCGGCCGGAATCGGCCGCCGCCGTGCCGCGCATTCGCGAGCGGCTGGACCGGCTGGGTCTCTCCGTGCCGCTGGTCGGCGACTTTCACTATATCGGCCATAAGCTGCTGGCCGATTATCCCGACTGCGCGGCAGCCCTCGCGAAGTACCGCATCAATCCCGGCAATGTCGGCTTCAAGGACAAGAAAGACCGGCAGTTCGTCGACATCATCGAAATGGCCATCCGGCACGACAAGCCGGTGCGCATCGGCGTCAACTGGGGCTCGCTCGACCAGGAACTCCTGACCCGGCTGATGGACGAGAACTCGGCCCTCGCGCAGCCGCTTTCGGCGCGCGCGGTCATGCGGGAATCGATCATCCAGTCCGCGCTTCATTCCGCCGCGCTGGCGGAGGAAACGGGCCTCGCGCGCGAGAAGATCATTCTGTCCGCCAAGGTCTCCAACGTTCAGGATCTCATCGCCGTCTATCGCGACCTGTCGCGGCGCACCGACCATGCGATCCATCTTGGCCTGACGGAAGCGGGCATGGGCTCGAAGGGCATCGTCGCCTCGTCAGCCGCCATGGGCATTCTCCTGCAGGAAGGCATCGGCGACACGATCCGCGTGTCGCTGACGCCCGAGCCCGGCGGCGACCGTACCAAGGAAGTGCAGGTCGCGCAGGAACTTCTCCAGACCATGGGCTTCCGGCAGTTCATCCCGATCGTCGCGGCCTGCCCCGGCTGCGGGCGCACGACCTCGACCTTGTTTCAAGAGTTGGCCGAGACCATCCAGAACGATATCCGTCGCAACATGCCCGAATGGCGCGAGCGCTATCCCGGCGTCGAGGCGCTGTCGGTCGCCGTCATGGGCTGCATCGTCAACGGGCCGGGCGAGTCCAAACATGCCGATATCGGCATCTCGCTGCCCGGCACCGCCGAGGTGCCCTCCGCCCCCGTCTACATGGACGGGGTGAAGGTCGCCACCTTACGCGGGGCGGGCATCGCGCAGGAGTTCCACGAGATGGTGCTCGCCTATATCGAGCGCCGCTTCGGGGGCGGGCGCGCCGCCGCCGAATGACAGGACGTCGTCTTTCTCTCGCCGCCGTTGCCTTGGCGCTCGCCCTCACGCCAAGCGCCAGGGCCGAGGACAAGACGGGCGAGAAGAACAATCCGCGCGTGGCCGAAATCTGCGATCTCATCGCCGAGAACGCCAAATCCGTCGGCATGGCGCCGGAATTCTTCGCGCGCCTGATCTGGAAGGAATCGCGCTTCGACGAATCGGCGCAGTCCCCCGTCGGCGCGCAGGGCATCGCCCAGTTCATGCCTTTCACGGCCAAGGAGCGCGGCCTGTCGGACCCGTTCGACAAGCGCGAGGCGCTGCGCCATTCCGCGACCTATCTGCGCGATCTGCGCTCGGAACTCGGCTCCTGGGGGCTGGCGGCGGCGGCCTATAATGGCGGCATCAACCGCGTGAAGCGCTGGATGCAGAGCGGGGGGCGGCTGCCCTACGAGACCGAGGATTATGTCCTCTCCATCACCGCGCAGCCGGCGTCCTGGTTTCGCGAGGAAAAGCGCGAGGCGGCCGTGGAGCCGCTGGTGAAGGATCTGGACTTCGCGCTCGCCTGCCGCCGGCTGCCCATTCTACCGACGCGCGCCGTGTTCGCGGCGGCCGAGAGCGCGCCCATGCGCCCCTGGGGCGCGCAGGTCGCCGGCCATCCCAACGAGGCCATCGCCGTTCGCCTCTATCGCAAGCTTCAGGATCGCTATCCCGGCATTCTCGGCGGGATCGAGCCGATCGTGATGCGCACGCGGCCGCTCTCCGGCCCGCGCCGCATCACCGCCATTCGCATCGGCGCCAACACGCGCGGCGCGGCCGACGCCTTCTGCAACAAATATCGCAATGTCGGCGGCTCCTGCGTCGTCATCAAGAACCGCTGAGCCATGGCCACACTCTTCTTCATCAGCCATCCCGAGGTCGTGGTCGATCCGCTGGTGCCGGTCGAGCGCTGGCACCTCGCACCCGCTGGCATCGAGCGCATGCGCCGTTTCGCCGGGCAACCTGCACTAAGCGGCCTCCGCCAGGTCTGGGCGAGCACGGAGACCAAGGCCATCGAGGCCGCCGACATCCTGGCCGGGCGATGGGGGCTCGGCGTCGAGGTCCTGGCGGAACTCGGCGAGAACGACCGCAGCGCGACGGGCTTCCTGCCGCCGGCGGAGTTCGAGACCGTGGCCGATGCCTTCTTTGCCGAGCCGCAGACGAGCGTGCGCGGCTGGGAGCGCGCGGTGGATGCGCAGACCCGTATCACCGATGCGGTGCGTGGCATCGTCCGGCAGCATGAAGGGGGAGGCGATCTCGCCATCGTCGCTCATGGCGCGGTCGGCACGCTGCTCTTCTGCGCGCTGGCGGGGCGCGCCATCTCGCGCGTCGAAGACCAGCCGTTTCAGGGCCATGTCTGGAGCGCGACCCTGCCGGATCTCACGATCCGCCATGGCTGGGAGCCCATCGCGCCAAGGGCGTGAGCCCGCTAGCCCAAGGCCTCGCGCACCGCTCTCAGAAACACGCGCGCGCCGACGGCGATGAGATCGTCGGGGAAGTCGTAGTCGGGATTGTGGAGGCGCGGATGGTCGAGGCCTGCGCCCAGAAAGAACATGGCCGAGCGCGAGACGGAGGCGAAGCGGCCGAAATCTTCTGAGGGGTACATTGGCTCGCCCGGCCGATGCGCGATGCCTTCCGCGTCCAGCGCGCTGCGCAGGAGCGCGACGGCTGCGGGGTGGTTCTCGCAATGGGTGAAGATGTCCTCGTAGGCCAAGGCATGGCCGAGGCCCGATGCGTCGGCTTCGCTGATGACGAGCCGCTCGGCTTCCTCCACCAGCGCCGCCATGGCCTCGTCGCGGAGCGTGCGCAGGGTCGCCCAGATTTCGCCCGTTCCAGGCGCGATGCCGAAGGCAGGCTCGCCGAGGCGCGCATGGGTGATCGTGACCAGACGAAAACTTTCGTCCAACGCGCCGCCCGGCCCGAGTGCCGCGAGCGCGGGCATGAGGCGGGTCATGGCGGCCATGGGCGAGAGCCCGTCCTGCGGCATGGAGGCATGGGCCGTCTTGCCCGAGAGTGTGATCCGCAGGCCGCGCGAGGCGCAATTGACCGGCCCTTCGCGCAAGGTCGCTTCGCCCAAGGGTAGGCCGGGCAGATTGTGCAGCGACAGCGCCATGTCGGGCCGGATCGCGGCGAAGGCGGGGTCGGCCAGAACGGCCGCCGCGCCTGCGCCGGTTTCCTCCGCCGGCTGGAACAGGAGGATGACGCGTCCGCGCGCCGGGCGATGTTGGGAGAGTGCGGAGGCGACCAGCGTCAGAATGGCCGAATGCCCGTCATGGCCGCAGAGATGACCCTTGCCGGGAATGCGTGAGCGATGCGGCGCATCGCTGATTTCGTGGATCGGCAGCGCGTCGAGTTCGCAGCGCAGAAGCAGACTCGGCCCCGGGTCTACGCCTTCGAAGATGCAGGCAACGCCGTGGCCGCCGAGGCCGGTGAGGAGCCTGTCGGGGGCAAAATCTCGTAGCCGCGCCGCCACCGTCTCGGCCGTGCGCGCTTCCTCGCCGGACAATTCCGGCGCTTGATGCAGCGCGCGGCGAAAGGCGATGGCCTGGCTCAAGGCCTGCCGATCGAACTCCATCCGATTCCCTTTCATGCGCCGATCTCGCGACCGGCCTTGATACCCTCAGCAACCCGCCATTCCTTGAGAAGGAGGGGCGGACGCTTGGGGCTTCGCTCCGTCAAAAGCTCGGCCGAGACGATACGATCGGTGCGGAAGTTGCGGAAGCTTTCTCTCAACTCGCACCAGCCGAGCAGTAGTCGCACCCCCTCGAAGAAGGCCAGCGCGAAGGGCCAGATGACCCGCTCGGACGCCACGTCCGAGGCATCGCGATAGGACAGCCGCAGCTTGCGCCCGCCCCGGATCGCCTGTCACAGCAGCGCCGTGTTCACGCTATCAGTCACGAATCCCTTGGGCGGGCCGAGAAGAAGGGCGGAAGCGTCGAGATCGGCCTTGAGGTCGGCCGGCAAGATGGCGGAGATGCGCGACAGAGCGCTCAGCGCGGCCTCGCTCAAATCCGCATCCGCCCTGTCCGCCACCCAGCGCGCACCGAGCGCGAGAGCCTGCAACTCGTCCGGACGAAACATGAGGGGTGGCAGATGGAAGCCCGGCTTCAGGACATAGCCGAGCCCGGCCTCGCCCTCGATCTCGGCCCTCATGGCCTGAAGACTGGCGACGTCGCGGTAGAGCGTGCGCAGACTGACGCCGAGCTCTTCCGCCAGCGCCCGCCCGCTCACCGGCTTGCGATGGCGGCGCAGGAGCTGGAGGAGATCGAGCAGGCGTTCGGAGCGCGACATGGCCGGGGCGGTGCGCGGCCTACCGGGTGCGGAAGGCGACGAAACGCGCGGTCTGGCGCAGCGTCTCGGCCCGCTCGCCATAGGGGGCGAGGAGGGATTCGGCTTCGGCCACGAGCCGGGAGAGTTCGCCGCGCGTCCAGTCCTGGCCGCGCAGGGCGGGCAGGGTCTTCTTGCCGCGCGCCTGATCCTTGCCGACCGCCTTGCCGAGCGTCGCGGCATCGGCCGTCTCGTCCAGAAGATCGTCCGCCAGCTGGAAGGCGAGGCCGATGATCTCGCCATAGCGGCGCAAGACTTTGCGATCGGCCTCCGGCGCGCCGGCCAGAATCGGCCCGGCCTCGGCCGCGAAAGCTAGAAGCGCGCCGGTCTTCATCGCCTGCATCCGCGCGATCTCGGCTTCCGAGAGCGTCTGTGTTTCGGCCGCCAGATCCAGCGCCTGTCCACCCGCCATGCCGGCTGCCCCGGCTTCGCGCGAGAGAAGTTGGACGAGCGACAGACGGGCCTCGGCGGGCAGGGCACTGGCCTCGGCGGCCAAGCCGAAGGCGAGCGTCAGCAGCGCGTCGCCGGCCAGAATCGCCGTCGCCTCGTCGAAGGCGCGGTGAACGGTCGGGCGACCCCGGCGCAAGTCGTCGTCGTCCATGGCCGGTAGGTCGTCATGGACCAGCGAATAGCAGTGGATGCATTCGAGCGCGGCGGCGACGGGCGCTGCGGCCTGCGCCGAGGCGCCGAACAGCGCGGCACTCTCTTCGACCAGAAACGGGCGCAGGCGCTTGCCGCCGCCGAGCGCGCCGTGGCGCATGGCCTCCAGCAAGCGCTCGGGCGCGCCCGAAAGCAACGCCGTGTCGCTGGCGAGGGCCTGTTGGAGCACCTCTTCCATGCGCGCGGCGGATTGGCCGAGTTGCGTTTCGAAGGCGGGCCGCGCGGCGCTGTCGGACATGGAAGCTCGCAAGCAGGAGGAGATGTGAGGCGATCAGGCGCCTTCTGTGCCTTTCGCCGCGCCCTGCCGCAAGTCGTGTTCGGCGGAGCGATTGCCTCGCTTTCCAAGAGCTTGCTATGACGGACCGTAACAATCGGCCGTGCGGCGCGGGGAGATCATGGGCGAGATGCGTGGCCGACCGGCTTGAACGAGGCGCTGGCGACGGCGCTTTCCATCGGGAGACTGCTGGCTTTGCGGACGAGGTCGAGCGCCATGACGGCTATGCTTCGGGCGGCTTCGGCGAAGAGCACGAGGCTCCGCCCGCTCGCCGCCATGCGCAGGTGCCGATGATCCGGCGGCTGGTCTATGCCGCGCTGTTCGCCGTGGTCGGCCTTGCCGCGATTCCGGCGGTGCTCGTGCCGATCTATGCGATTCCCGCCGTGCATCCGGTCTCGACGCTGATGCTGGCCGAGCATTTCTCCTTCCAGCCCTATGAGCGGGAATGGACGCCGATCGAGCAGATCGCGCCCGTCATGATCGCCTCCGTGATGATGTCGGAGGACGGGCAATATTGCTTCCATGGCGGCGTGGACTGGGATGCGCTCGGAACCGTGGTGGATCAGGCCGTGAACGAGGGGGAGGCGGGGCGCGGGGCGTCCACCATTCCCATGCAGACGGCCAAGAACCTGTTTCTGTGGAACGGCCGCTCCTTCCTGCGCAAGGCGCTGGAACTGCCGCTCGCGACCTATGCCGACTTCGTCTGGTCCAAGCGCCGCACGATGGAAATCTATCTCAACATCGCCGAGTGGGGCGACGGCATCTACGGGATCGGCGCGGCCTCGCGCTTCTATTTCAACAAGCCGGCCTCGCAGCTGACGGCGCGCCAGGCCGCGCTTCTGGCCGTCGCGTTGCCCTCGCCCCTGACGCGCGATCCGGCCCGGCCCTCGGCCGGCCTGCGACGTCTGGCGAGCGTCGTGGAGGCGCGGGCGCGCGCGTCCGGCGATTATACCGGCTGCGTGTTGCGGGCGCGCTAAGGCCTTTGCGGGCCGGGCGGCGAGGGAGCGGGTCGATAAAAACCCGCTCGCCCCTTTCCAAGCGGGGGCATCTTTGCTAAGGGCAGGGCCGAATTCCCGTCAATTCGATAGGGCCGAATTCGAACCCTCTGGGCTTCGTCGGTCTGTCGTTGGGTCGGGATCGGCTTTCGCAGCGCTCGCGCGCCGGCCAAAGCTCAAACAACAACCATTCGACGCGGTTCGTCCTCGACGGAACTCAGCGCCGCCGACGTGAACGGAGAAACCGATGGCCGTCCCTAAACGCAAAACCTCCCCCTCCAAGCGTGGCATGCGCCGTTCGGCCGACGCGCTCAAGGCCCCGACCTATGTCGAGGACAAGAACTCGGGCGAACTGCGCCGTCCGCACCACATCGACCTGAAGTCGGGCATGTATCGCGGCCGCCAGATCCTCGCGGTCAAGCAGGACGCCTGATTCCACGATCGGCTTTCGGGCCATCGATATTGCGAAAGCCGGATGCGCCAGCGTCCGGCTTTTTTGTTGTTGGCGTTGAGCCGTATCGCCGGGAAGCTGGCCCAGCAGGGGGCGATGCGCAGACGCTAGGAGGCGGGGTATCTCTTAGGAGAGCCGCAAGCCAACTGACGTGAGACAGCTGTCGAGTTGGGGAGCGCGCGGTGAAATGGACGGCCTCTTCGACTGTGCACTCTCGAACGACAGTCCGCGATGGCGGCGAATGCGTTCCGAGCCTTGAATGTCGGTGGCCCTTAGCCGCCTTGAATTCAGGCGGGGCTGTCCGGCCGCTCTTGTGAAGCCGGCCTTGCGCGAACCGGCGCGCGCCCTTGCCAATCGAGCGTTCGGAAATCTAGAGCGCGCCAATTTCCCAAAGCCTGAAGGGCCGGACAAATCCGGCCCTCGCGCAAATATCGAAGCGTTGCGGGGTAGGCCGACAGGCCGACGCTGCGGGCCTCAGTTGCCCTTCTTGTCCATTTCCTCCAGCCGGCGCTGCATGGCGGCGAGTTGATCGCGCATCGTGGCGAAATCGTCCGCCGTCGGCCCTGCCGCGGCGGCGGCGTCGGGCGCGCGCTCGGGCGGGCGGGTGCTCGGCTTCTCCGGCATGCCCATGGCGCTGGCGAGGAAGGGGTTGAACATGCCCATCGCCTCGCGGAACATCTCCGTGTTGCGACGCACCTGCGTTTCCATCATCTGGAGCGGGTTGCTGTTGCCGGCTCCACGATAGGATTCCTGCTCGCGCGAGAAGGCGGCCATGGATTGTTCGAGATAGGCGGGAATGACCATCTGCATCTGGTCGCCGTAGAAGCGGATGAGCTGGCGCAGGAAGGCGATGGGCATGAGGTTCTGCCCGCCCTTGTTTTCCTGCTCGAAAATGATCTGGGTCAGGACGGAATGGGTGATGTCCTCACCGGTTTTGGCGTCCTGCACCACGAAGTCCTCGTTGCCCTTCACCATGGCCGCGAGGTTCTCCAGCGTCACGTACATGCTGGTGCCGGTGTTGTAGAGACGGCGGTTGGCGTATTTCTTGATAATGGTGGTTTCGTTATGGCGTGCCATCCGCTCTCTCCCAAGGCGATCGAATCCGGGCCGTCTTTCGCTGCCCCTGCGAAAGGATAGCCTTGTTTTTGTCCTCTTTCCAAACGGTTCCGACTGTTTTTCTTGGGAAAATTCGCTTCGGGTTTCTCGCAGCCGCACCATGGCTGGGGACGAGATCCTGAAATCTGTCGTTGTGTTTGACAGGTTCCTAACCACTCTGCGAAGGTCTGACCGAATGCCGCCGCGCGCAAGCCAAAAGGCGGCAGGATCGGGAGAAAAGGGCAGGGCATGAGCGCATCTCAGCGAATCGTCATTGTCGGGGCGGCGCGCACGCCGGTCGGCTCGTTCAACGGAGCCTTCGCCTCCGTTCCCGCTCATCATCTCGGCGCGGCCGCCGTCACCGAGGCGCTGCGGCGCGCCGGGGTCGAAGCCGGCGATGTGGACGAAGTGATTCTCGGTCAGGTCCTTCAGGCGGCCGAGGGGCAGAACCCCGCCCGTCAGGCCGCGATGAAGGCGGGCGTTCCCAAGGAAGCCAGCGCCTGGGGCCTCAACCAGCTCTGTGGCTCGGGCCTTCGCGCCGTGGCGCTCGGCGCGCAGCAGATCATGACGGGCGATGCGCGCATCGTCGTGGCGGGCGGCCAGGAATCCATGTCCATGGCTCCTCATGCCGCGCATCTGCGCGCCGGCCAGAAGATGGGCGATCTGAAATTCATCGACACGATGTTGAAGGACGGCCTGATCGACGCCTTCCAGGGCTATCATATGGGCAACACGGCCGAGAACGTGGCGCGCCAGTGGCAGATCACGCGCGAGGAGCAGGACGAGTTCGCCGTTCGCTCGCAGAACAAGGCGGAAGCCGCGCAGAAGGCCGGTCGCTTCAAGGACGAAATCGTTCCCTTCACCGTGGCCAGCCGCAAGGGCGACGTGGTGGTGGAAGAAGACGAGTACATCAAGGCCGGCACGACGCTGGACAAGGTGCAGAAGCTCAAGCCCGCCTTCGACAAGGAGGGCACGGTGACGGCCGGCAATGCCTCGGGCATCAATGACGGCGCGGCCGCTCTGGTGCTGATGACGGAAGAGGAGGCCGCGCGCCGTGGTCTTTCGCCGCTGGCGCGCATTGCCTCCTTCGCGACGGTCGGCGTCGACCCGGCCGTGATGGGCTCGGGCCCGATCCCCGCGTCGCGCCGCGCGCTGGAACGCGCCGGCTGGCGCATCGAGGATCTCGACCTCGTGGAGGCCAACGAGGCCTTCGCCGCGCAGGCCTGTGCGGTGAACAAGGATCTCGGCTGGAACCCGGATATCGTCAATGTCAATGGCGGCGCCATCGCGATCGGCCATCCGATCGGCGCGTCGGGCGCGCGCTGCCTCAACACGCTCCTGTTCGAGATGGGGCGCCGCGAGGCCAAGCGCGGCCTCGTTACACTCTGCGTCGGCGGCGGCATGGGCGTCGCCATGTGCCTCGAGCGCTTCTAGCCGCTCGCGCCACGCATCCGGGCGATGAGACGCCCGGTTGCTCCAGCCGCAGAATGCGGCGGAGGGCTTGATCGGCGGCAGGAGATGCGGGGTCTGACCTCCAGCGCTCCGCCGCCCGTTCTTCGATGATCCCGAAGGTTTCGCTTTTCGGCTCGCGGCCTCGCATGGCTGCGGCCCGTTTTGCGTCATCCCTGCACCCATAAAAATGGAGGAAGCAAATGAGTCGAGTGGCGATCGTAACGGGTGGAACGCGCGGCATCGGCGCGGCCGTGTCCAAGGCGCTGAAAGACGCCGGCTACACCGTGGCGGCCAATTATGCCGGCAACGACGCGGCGGCAGAGGCCTTCCGCGAGGAAACCGGCATTGCCGTCTACAAGTGGGACGTCAGTTCCTATGAGGCTTGCGCCGAGGGCATCGCCAAGGTTGAGGCCGATCTCGGCCCGCTCCGGGTCCTCGTCAACAATGCCGGTATCACGCGCGATGCCATGTTCCACAAGATGACGCCCGAGCAGTGGAGCGCGGTGATCAACACCAATCTCAACAGCCTCTTCAACATGACGCGCCCGGCCTGGGATGGGATGCGCGAGCGCAAGTTCGGCCGTGTGATCAACATTTCCTCGATCAACGGCCAGAAGGGGCAGGCCGGGCAGGTGAACTATTCCTCCGCCAAGGCGGGCGATATCGGCTTCACCAAGGCCCTGGCGCAGGAAGGCGCGCGCGTCGGCATCACGGTCAATGCGATCTGCCCCGGCTATATCGGGACGGAGATGGTGCGCGCGATCGACGAAAAGGTGCTGAACGAGCGCATCCTGCCGCAGATCCCGGTCGGCCGCCTCGGCGAACCCGAGGAAATCGCCCGCACGGTTCTGTTCCTCGCCTCCGACGAGGCGGGCTTCATCACCGGCTCGACCCTGTCGATCAACGGCGGTCAGCACTTCGCCTGAACGAGTCCCGCATTGCGCTGCGGCGAAATGGGTCGCCGCAGCAAAGGGAACCGATCCTCCAACGGGGCATTTTGCCGGCGACATGCAACGGATGACCGTTGCGACCCCGTTTGAGGATTGACATCATGATCCGCAGAAACATCACCCTCGCGCTCGCTGCCGTCGCCCTGCTCGGCACCGCCGCCCCGACCCTGGCGCAGGGAATCGAGATCGGCCGCGACGGCGTGCGTCTGGTGGACCCGAACCAGCAGCAGCAGCGCGACATGCGCCGCGACGATCGCCGTGGTCGTGAGATCGGCGAGCGCGACGCCGTCCGTATCGCCCGTTCGGAAGGCGTGCGCGAGGTGGACGATGTGACCCGTATGCGCAACAGCTTCCGCGTCATGGGCACGGATCGTTCGGGCGACGACATCCAGGTCGATATCGACCGCCGCACCGGCGAAGTTCTCTCGGTTCGCTAAGGCGAGGCTCTGAGGGGTAAGGCCGCTCCGGTCCGGGCCAGATGGCATCGGCACGGAGCAGTGCCCCGAACGGGCAGGATGCTGACTCCCAGCAAGCAACGCTTCAACGGGATCAGCCGAAATGTTTTCCAGTTCGGGAAAAGGTGGCGCCTTGGCGCCGCCTTTTTTGCGTTGCCAGCCTATGCCAGGTCGTGACCATCGACTATCTCGGTTCGACATGTATGCGATTCGTTGGACAGCCAAATTCCGGCGAAGCGCGCGATGGTCCTGCCCGCCTTTTCGTGCGCGCGCCCCAAGTGGGGTGTGGGGGAGTTGAACATATGGTGAAATCTGTCTGGCGCACGGGCCTCCTCGTCGCCTTGACCCTCGTCACGGCCGCTCCGGCCATGGCGCAAGCCTTGCAGATCGGGCCGAACGGCCTTCAGATCGTGCCGGGTGACGATGATCGTCGCGGCCCGCCGCCGCCCCCGCCGCCGCCCTATGGCGGCCCGCCGCGCGACTGGC
>NZ_BBWS01000047.1:0-17965 GCF_001463925.1 Aureimonas sp. N4
CCCGCCGCGCGACTGGCGCGATGGGCCACCGCCTCCGCCGCCTCCGGGTGCGCGCCGCCCCATTGGCGACCGCGAAGCCATTCGCATTGCGCGCGGCGAAGGCCTGCGCGACGTGGATCAGGTATTTCGCCGGGGTCGTACGATCCGCGTCGATGGGTTCGACCGCGACGATGACGATATCAGCGTGATCATCGACGCCCGCACCGGCGACGTTCTCGACGTTCGCTAAGCGTTCATCGATCTTCGAAAGCGCCGCGTCGGCTTGTCGCCGGTGCGGCTTTGCTCTGCGTGCTCGGCCTCCGACCATTCATTGTGTTCGAATCGATTGCGTTTCGCCGGAGCGAACCCACCTATGGTCCGACCATGATGGACATGCGCCTTTCCCCCTCCGGCCCCAAGCGGCCCGCCTCCCGTTTCGACGGGCGCGGCGTGACCGCCGTTCTGGGCCCCACCAACACCGGCAAGACCTTTCTGGCGATCGAGCGGATGGTGGCGCATTCGTCGGGCGTCATCGGCCTGCCGCTGCGGCTTCTCGCACGCGAGGTCTACCAGCGCACGGTGGAGCGCGTCGGTCTCGGCGCGGTCTCGCTGATCACCGGCGAGGAAAAGATCAAGCCGCCCAATGCGCGCTATCAGGTGTGCACCGTCGAGGCCATGCCGCGCGAAACGCCGGCGGAATTCGTGGCGATCGACGAGGTGCAACTGGCTGGCGACCTGGAGCGCGGGCACATTTTCACCGACCGCATTCTGCATACGCGGGGTCGCTCGGAAACGCTGCTTCTGGGCTCGGCCACGATGCGCGGAGTCCTGGAGCGGCTCCTGCCGGGCATTCAATGCGTGACGCGCCCGCGCATGTCGCAGCTTCTCTATGCCGGCTCCAAGAAGATCACGCGCCTGCCGCGCCGCTCGGCCATCGTCGCCTTCTCGGCCGAAGAGGTCTACGCGATCGCCGAATTGATCAGGCGGCAGCGGGGTGGGGCGGCCGTGGTGCTCGGCGCGCTCAGCCCCCGCACGCGCAACAAACAGGTGGAGCTTTATCAGAACGGCGAGGTCGAGTTTCTGGTCGCCACCGACGCGATCGGCATGGGCCTCAATCTCGACGTCGATCACGTCGCCTTCGCGCAGGACTGGAAATTCGACGGGTTCCAGTATCGCCAGCTGAACCCCTCCGAATACGGCCAGATCGCCGGGCGCGCGGGCCGTCATGTGCGCGACGGCACGTTCGGCGTGACGGGGCGCGTCGATCCCCTGTCGCAGGAACTGGTGGAAGCGCTGGAGTCGCACATTTTCGACCCCGTGCGCGTGTTGCAATGGCGCTCGCGCCAGCTCGATTTCACCTCGCTGGAAACGCTGCGCCGCAGCCTGGACACGCTGCCCCCGGACGAAGCCCTGGCCCGCGCCCTCCCGTCGGTGGACCAGCGCGCGCTGGATTTTCTCTCGCGCGACGACGCCGTGATGAAGGCCGCCAAGGGCGCGAAGAATGTCGAGTTGCTCTGGGAAGCCTGCAAGCTGCCCGATTACCGGCGCATCGCCCCGGCGCAACACGCCGAAATCATCGCCTCCATCTATGGCGATCTCGTTCGGCGCGGTACAGTGGCGGAAGACTACATGGCTTCGCAGGTGCGGCGGGCTGATTCCACCGAGGGCGATATCGACACGCTTTCGCAGCGGATCGCCGAAATCCGTACGTGGACCTATATTTCGCATAGACCCGGCTGGCTGTCTGATCCGACACACTGGCAGGAAAACACACGGGCAATCGAAGATCGATTGTCCGACGCGCTGCACGACAGGTTGACGAAACGCTTCGTAGATCGCAGGACAAGCGTCCTGATGAAGCGGCTGAGAGAGAACGCATTCATGGAAGCTGAAATCGGCAGCGACGGCACGGTGCTCGTGGAGGGCCACCTTGTGGGCGAGCTGCAAGGGTTCAGGTTCACGCCGGACGTGAAGTCCGACGGGCCCGACGCCAAGGCCGTCCGCGCCGCAGCGCAAAAAGCGCTCGCGGGCGAGTACGACAAGCGGGCCGAGCGTTTCTTCAACGCCCCGAACGGAGACCTGGCTCTCGGTTCGGACGCGCTGGTGCGCTGGCTCGGAGCCCCCATCGCCAGCCTGACGGCGGGCGAGGACCCCTTGCGCCCGCGCATCGTGGTGCTGGCGGACGACCAGCTCGCGGGCCCCGCGCGCGACAGGGTCTCCCAGCGCGTGGAGCGCTTCGTTACCTACCAGATCTCCACCATCCTCAAGCCGCTGGCGGATCTGCGCGAGCCCGAAGGTCTGGAGGGAACGGCACGCGGCATCGCCTTCCGTCTCTACGAGAATTTCGGCCTGATCCAGCGCCGGGACATTTCGGAAGAGGTGCGCGGGCTCGATCAGGACGCGCGCGCGGCCCTGCGCCGGCTCGGCGTGCGCTTCGGCGCCTACCATATTTTCCTGCCGGCCCTCGTGAAGCCGGCCCCCGCCGCGCTGATGACGCTGCTCTGGGCTGTCGCCCATGACGGGCGCGACAAGCCGGGCTTCGGCGAGGTCACGCAGCTTCTGGCGACCGGGCGCACCTCGGTTCAGCCCGATGCCACGTTCGATCCGATCTTCTATTCGCTGGCCGGCTATCGCCTGCTCGGCCGACGCGCGGTGCGCATCGACATTCTGGAGCGTCTCGCGGACCTGATTCGCCCCGCGCTTGCCTGGACCCCCGGCGCGGGCAAGCGCCCGGACGGCGCCTATAACGGGCGCGAGTTCCTGGTGACGCCCTCGATGATGTCGATTCTCGGCGCGACCGCCGACGACATGGATGAAATCCTGAAGGGTCTCGGCTATCGCTCGCAGGGTGTCGACCAGCGCGAGGTCGATGCGACCTTCGCCAAGCAGGACGAGGCGGCCAGCGCCGCGCTCGCCGCTGGTCAGCAGGCTGCCGAGGTCAGCGCCGAGGACGCCAAGATTCTCGAGGAAGGCGCCCTTCTGGCCGAGGTCGGCGACGTGCCGGCGCAGGACGGCATCGCTTCCGAAACCGAAGCGGGCGAGCCGTTGGCGTCGGCCGACAGCCTGTCGGTCTCCGATCTTCAGCCGGCCATGGCGCCGGGCGCTGCCTTGCAGGACGAGGATCTCGCCTCCGTCACGGGCGATGATCCGCGTCCGGTGGATGCGATTCTGAGCGATCAGTCGCCTTCTTCGGCGGACGAGAGCGAGACGCGGCTGGCTTCTGCGGTGAGCGATCCCGTGTCCCAGGAAACGCCTGTCGAGACCGCTTTGTCGGAAGCCTCGCCCGAGGATGCCGGCACTGTGGCGGATCTCGTGCCCGAACAGCCGGCCAAGATCGTTCATCTCTGGCGTCCGTTCCGGGGCGAGAACCGCCAGCGCGGCCAGGGTCGCGGTGCGCCCGGCGCGCGCGGGCCGGGCCGTCATGGCGGGGGCGGTCGTTCGGCTGGTCCGCGTGCCGGCGAAGCGGAAGCCACGACGGCAGCGGGCGAAGCGCGCGGCGACAACCGCCAGCGTTTCGGCCGTGGTGGCGGGCAGGGGCGCAATGAGCAGGGTGGTGGCGAAGGGCGCGGTGCGCGCTTCGGCGGCAAGGGTGGCGAGCGTCGTGACGGCGGCTCGCGCGACCATCAGAGCCGCGACGGCGGCCGCGAGCGCGAGGAGCGCTTCGGCGGTCCGCGCGGGGGCAAGCCTCACGCCAAGCCCGAGCGCGATGCTTCGCGCAGCGTGGGTGCGGAGCAGCGCCGCCCCGACAAGCCGAAGCCGATCGATCCCGATAGCCCCTTCGCCAAGCTCGCGGCGCTGAAGGACAAGCTGAAGTAAGAAGGCCGGAGGGCATATGGCGGCAGGCGGAGAACAGCGCATCGACAAGTGGCTGTTTTTCGCGCGCGTCGTCAAATCCCGCTCTCTGGCCCAGAAACTCGCGCTATCGGGTGCGGTGCGGGTCAATCGCGAGAAGGTCGGCCATGCCGCGCGCATCGTGCGCCCCGGCGATGTCCTGACCATTTCCGTGCATGAGCGGATTCGGGTGCTGAAGGTGCTCGATCCCGGCTTGCGCCGGGGGCCAGCCAGCGAGGCGGCCCGCCTTTACGAAGACCTGACGCCGCCGGCCCAGCGCGGAGCCGCGCCGCTCGATCTCTCCGAACTCGACGAATCCGCGTTCGATGAGGCCGATGTCGATGAACTGCCCGTGCGCTAGATCAAAACGTCTCGTCTCACATGGTCTGTCCGTGCGCTCGCTCCGATCCGGTGGAGCGACACGTCAGCTGGAAGAACGTTCCGGTTCGTGCCTGCAATAAGCATTGCGATGCCCTTGCCAGTCGGGGTGTGAGGGGCTAACTCCGCAGCCAACCGGGCGTGGTCGATCCTGCGCCTTCGCGATACGCCTCGTCACTGCGCGCGGCATCGTCGCTTTCGTCTTTTAAGAGCGTTCAGTCCGGGTCAGGCTCCCGCCGACGCGGCTTGGACGCGGAAGTTCCGGGAACCTGCCATGACCTATGTCGTCACCGACAACTGCATTCGCTGCAAGTACATGGACTGCGTGGAAGTCTGTCCAGTGGACTGCTTCTACGAAGGCGAGAACATGCTGGTCATCCATCCCGACGAATGCATCGATTGCGGCGTCTGCGAACCCGAATGCCCCGCCGAGGCCATCAAGCCCGACACCGAGCCGCAGCTCGACAAATGGCTGAAGCTGAACGCCGATTATGCCACGCAGTGGCCCAACATCACCGTGAAGCGCGATCCTCCGGCTGATGCCAAGGATATGGACGGCGTGGACGGCAAGCTGGAGAAGTTCTTCTCCACCGCCCCCGGCCAGGGCGACTGAACGCTCGCCGATCAAGACCTTCGGCCGCATGGTGGGCCGGAGCGGATGCAAGGGCGGCGGCGCGATGGGCTCGCCCCCTCGCGACGCAATGTCGGTATCATGCCGACGTGCCCTGATACTGAAATGGCAGATGGTGCTTGATCCCCGCGCCATCTCCTTCTAGCGTGGTTCTCGTTTACCTCGCTTCGCCAGCGCCGCCGGTTGAAGTGGGAGCCATGGCCGACCGTTCGATCCGGCGGCAGACCCGTTCGCCCGTCTCAACTGATTGAGCGGCTGCGGGCCCCTCTTGCAGAAAATGCAGGGGAGGGCGCGCGGCCATGCTTTGACGTGCGCATTTCAGTTGAAATTTTGAACGGAAGAAGGTATTATTTCTGCAACAGTCGAATGTCGACGTCGAGCACACCCGCTTGGCCGAGGCTTACGGCGCTTCCGGAAGGTTTTCCCGCACGACCCGTCTTATCGATCGCCGCTTGCGTGCGGCTGTCCTTGGTTTGGTCGTGACGGTTGGTCCACCGAGGTTCCAGACTGCCCGGCCCATTCCGGACCGGCACGCTCAGTTCGCGACCGCTCGGTCGTGCCGTGCATAGCGGCCTTCGTCGCTCTGCACAACAGGGAGTTTACCAGCGTATGAGCAATCAGAAGAAGACCTCCCAGCGTCAGGGTTTCAAGACCGGCGAAAGCATCGTTTATCCCGCGCATGGCGTGGGTCAGATCGTTGCGATCGAGGAGCAGGTGGTCGCGGGCATGAAGCTCGAACTCTTCGTGATCGACTTCGAGAAGGACAAGATGCGTCTCAAGGTGCCGGTCGCCAAGGCCGAGCAGGTTGGTATGCGCAAACTGTCCGAAACGGATTTCGTTGAGCGCGCCCTGAAGGTCGTGCAGGGCCGCGCCCGCGTGAAGCGCACCATGTGGAGCCGCCGCGCGCAGGAATATGACGCGAAGATCAACTCGGGCGATCTCATCGCTATTGCCGAGGTGGTTCGCGATCTGTACCGGGCCGATTCCCAGCCCGAGCAGTCCTATTCGGAACGCCAGCTGTATGAAGCCGCTCTCGGCCGCATGGCGCGCGAACTCGCCGCCGTGAACGAGGTCAGCGAGACCGAAGCCGTTCGCCTGATCGAGACCAACCTCAACAAGGGTCCCAAGCGAACCGCCAAGGTGCTCGAAGAGGACGAAGAGGACACCGGCGTGGACGCCGAGCAGGAAGAGGCCGCGTAAGCGGCGACCCTCTCTGCACGAAGTGGATATGCTGAAAAGCCGGCCAGCCCTCTGGCCGGCTTTCTTTATCGCGGTGAATTTGCTAGAGACAAAGATATCGGAGTCGAGCCCCGCTCCTCCCTTTTTCCCTCGCTCTTGATCTCGAAATAAAAGCGCTATCTCGCTCAAAAAAGTTTCCGGCTGCCGGAACCTTCGTCGGAACCGCGCGTTTTGCAGTCAGAGAGCCCGTGGGAGAAGCATCCCATCCGGCTCGATGTGATTGTGTTATCGACGTTTTCGGAAGGTTCCATCATGAAGTCCCAGTCCTCGCGTCGCCACCTCATCCAAGCCGCCATGGCCGCCCCCTATCTGGCCCGGGAGGAAGAGTACGAGCTGGCTGTGCGTTGGAAGGAGCATCACGATCAGGAAGCCCTTCACAAGATCACCTCCGCCCATATGCGGTTGGTAATTTCCATGGCGTCGAAGTTCCGCCATTTCGGCCTCGCCATGAACGATCTGATCCAGGAAGGGCATGTCGGCCTTCTGGAAGCGGCGGCCCGCTTCGAGCCCGAGCGTGAGGTTCGCTTCTCGACCTATGCGACCTGGTGGATCCGCGCCTCGATCCAGGACTATATCCTGCGCAACTGGTCCATCGTGCGCGGCGGCACGTCCTCCGCCCAGAAGGCGCTCTTCTTCAACTTGCGTCGTTTGCGCGCCCGCCTCAGCCAGGGCAGCGAGAGCCTGTCGGGCACCGAGATGTATAAGGAAATCGCGACGGCGCTGAAAGTGTCCGAAGGCGATGTGGCTTTGATGGACTCGCGCCTGTCCGGCCCGGATTCCTCGCTCAACGCCCCGCTGATGGAAGACGAGTCCGGCTCTGCTGATCGTCAGGACTTCCTCGTCTCCAACGACCCGCTGCCGGACGAGATGGTGTCCGCCTCGATCGACGACGAGCGCCGCGTCATCTGGCTGCGCTCCGCGCTGGACGTGCTCAGCGAGCGCGAGTTGAAGATCATCCGCGAGCGTCGTTTGCAGGACGATGGCGCGACGCTGGAAGCCTTGGGCTCCAAGCTCGGCATTTCGAAGGAGCGCGTGCGCCAGATCGAAACTCGCGCTCTGGAAAAGCTGCGCATCGCTCTCCTGAAGGCCAACCCGGACGAAGCGGCGTTCATCAGCTGATCGGTTCGCAAAGGCACAAACGAAAAGGGCCACCTTCGGGTGGCCTTTTTTCGTTGCGGCTTCGCCGGAGAGGGAAGGGGAGATCACCCGTTCGGATGGATAGATCTATTCCGCGATGATCTTGTAGCGCTCGCCAGCGTCGATCTCGCTGTCGGGCGTCAGATCGTTCAAGAGGCGGAACATATCGACCTTGCGATCGACGCCCTGGATGCGCTCGGCCAGCGAGTCTTCCGTGTCGCCCGCCTTGGCGGTGACGATGCGGATGCGCAGGGGCTTCAGATTGTTGCGCTCGGCCGGAGACAGGAGGCGGAAGGACTGCGCGATGCTGCCCGAAATGCCGGCGAGCTTGGCCGAGGAGTCGGCCGGAAGCGCGGTCAGGAAGCGATAGACCTGCCCGCCGATGCGGATCACCGTGACGTTGAAGACATAGGAGCCGCCCGCCGCCTGCGCCGACACGGCCGGCAGCCCGTTGACCTGAATGGTGCGAATGGAGGTCCGGTCGAGACCGCCGACCCAGCCGCTCTGGATATAGTCGGTGAGGCTCGTGGTTTCCGGCACGGCGATGCCGTCGAAGCGCACGGCCGTATCGCCCGGCCCGGTCGCCAGGACAGCCTCGGCCGTATTGTCGATCATGAAGCCTTCGGGCGCGGTGAAGGTGATGCCGAGGCCGGGATGGTAGAAGGTGCGCCCGCGCACATAGCCTTCGGACGCCGTGTCGCCAAACAGCATTCCGTCGATGCCGCTCAGATAGCGGTTGCGATCCGTCACGCCGACGCCTTCCGGCCCGAAGGCGGACGCGTGTCTGCGCGCCAGTTCCACGCGCTGCGGCGCGGCTGGATGCGAGGCCAGGAAGTCGAGCTGCGGATTGGTCGCCTGGAACGCGTTGCGGAAATTGGAGAACGTGTCCATCGTCTTCAGGAAGCGGGCGGCGGCATAGGGATCGTAGCCCGCGTCCCCCGTCTGCTTGATGCCCATGGCATCGGCCTGAAGCTCCTGATTGCGCGAAAAGCTGGCGAGGTTCAGCCGCCCGCGCGCAAGGGCCGCGCGCGCCGCCGTGTCGCTCGACAGGACTTCGGACACGACGCGCCCGGCGAGTTCCGCCGCTTCCTCGCGCTGCTGGCGCTCGATGCCGTGATTGGCGCGCACATGGCCCATCTCATGCGCCAGAACCGCCGCGACCTCGGCCGAATCGTTGGCGAGCGCCAGCAGACCGCGCGTCACATAGAGAAAGCCGCCCGGCAGCGCGAAGGCGTTGATATTGGGCGAGTTCAGAACCGTGATGCGATAGGCGCGGTTGGGATCTTCCGACACGGCGGCGAGCTTGCCGACGATGCCGGCCAGCATCAGCTCCAGCTTCGGGTCGGAATAGGCCCCGCCATAGGCCGCGAGAATCTTGGGATGCTGCGACTTGCCGATGGTGGATTGCGGGTCGGAGGACTGCACCGCATCGAAGGACACAGGTTGGCGGCTCTGCCCCGGCAGGTAGCCCGACTGAACGTCGGGGCTGATCGCGGCTTCCTCCAGCCCGGCGCCGAGCGTGGTACAGCCGGCGAGAAACGCGATCGGCCATGCGACCATCGCCCCCTTGAGCGCGCGACGAACCAGCGAGCTGGTTCGTGCGACGCCGAGCGGCGAAATCTCATGCACCATGGCCGACGATTCCCTACGGTAACTTCCCTGCGAGTCCGGCTTGATCTACCCGAAACCGACCGCGCTGCGAAAGGGTTGATGCGTCACACAGAATTTCAAAACGACATCGTTTCTTCGCTTTTGGCGATGCACGGGGAAAAGGACCAAATTACGATCCCGTGACCCGAGGCGCCTGCCCGAGATAGGCGCGAAGGCGGGGATCCTGCTCGTGGTCCAGGATATGTTCGACCGTTCCGGTGAGATGAATGCGCCCCGCGTCCAGAAAGGCGATGCGATCGGCAAAACCGCGCGCGTCCTCCGGGTGATGCGTCACCATGACGATGGTCGGTGGCGCGGCCGCGCGCTCACGCAGGGCTGCAACCAGCGCCAGCATGTCTTGGCGCAGGGCTGGGCCAAGCGCGGCGAAGGGCTCGTCCAGAAGCAGGATCGGGCGCTCGCGCAGGAACAGGCGCGCGAGCGCGACGCGCTGCCGCTCGCCGCCCGACATCTCCGCCGGGCGACGGTTCGCGAGGTCTTCTAGCCCGATCGCAGCGAGGGCTTCGCGGGCTTGCAGGCGGGCTGCGTGGCTGAAGCGGGCGCGCGGCTCCAGCCCGATGGCGATATTCTCCTCCGCCGTCAGATGGGCGAAGAGATTGTTGTCCTGAAACATCATGCCGATCGGCCGCGCGGCGGGCTCGGCTTTGGTATAGTCCTTACCCAGAAGCCGCAGCGTGCCCCCTTCGGGCAAGAGAAACCCGGCGACGAGATCGAGCAGCGTCGATTTGCCCGCGCCGGACGGGCCGATCAGCGCCAGCCATTCGCCCTCGGGCACATGGAGATCGAAGCGCATCTCGGCGCCTTCATAGCGATGGGTCAGACCGGAGAGTTCGATCGCGTTCATTCCGGCGCCCTTTCGCGCAAGCCCCGCGCGGCGAGAAGCTCGGCCGCGAGAATGAGAAGGAGACACAGCGCGCCGAGAAGGAGCGCGAGGCCTTCCGCATCCGTCGAGCGATAGGAGCCCATGCGCTGGAGAAGCAGCGTCGGCAATGTCACGAAATCCTGGTTGCCGAACAGCGCGACCGCGCCAAGATCGCCCAGCGCCAGAGCCAATCCGAGGGACGCCGAGAGCGCGAGCGGGCGGCCGAGCGCGGCCAATTCCACATGGCGCAGCCGCGCCCAGCCGGATAGGCCGAGGCTGGCGGCGAGCCGCCCGCCGCGCCGCGCGGCGGCCTCCGCCTCGGGCGCGAGAATGCGCGTGGCAAAGGGCAGGATCGCCATGGCGTTGGCCAGCACCGCGACGGCGGGCGCAAGGCGCGCGACATCGCCGGTCAGGCGTAATGCCAGAAACCAGCCCGCGCCGACGAGGATGGGCGGCACGACGAGGCCGAGCGCCGGCACCAGCCTGATAACGAGACGTGGCAGGCCGGACAAACCGGAAGAGAGAACCAATGCAAGGGACAGCGCAAGGCCGAGCGCGGTCGCCGCCACCGCAATGCCGAGGCTGGTCAGCGCGGCGCGTTGCACCATCGGATCGGAAACGAGCTTGCCAAGATCGGCGCGCAAGCCGCTCTGGAGAATGGCCGCGAAAGGCGAGAGCAGAAACAGAAGGCCGATTGCCAGCACCAGCGCATCGAAACCGGCGCGCCAAGGCGAACGCGGATCGAACCGGCGCTGCGTCGCACCGAGGCTGAAGGCGCTGGAGGCCGCGGGAGAGCGGGCGAGAAGGGTCGGCAGCAGGAACAGGCTGACGAGCGTGATCTGCGCGAGCGTCAAGGCCAGCGCGCGATCGGGCGCGAAGTCATAGCGCAGCGACTGATAGATCGCGACCTGAAGCGTCGTCGCGGCCGGTCCACCGCCGAGCACCAGGACCAGCGTGAAGCTCGTGAAGCACAGCATGAAGACCAGCGCTGCCGCGCCGGGCAGGATTGCGCGCAGCGCCGGCGCTTCCAGCAGCCGAAACACGGCGAGCGGCGAGAGCGCCAACTGACCGGCCAGCTTCCAGCTTTCCGCCGGCACGCTCTGAAGCCCGCCCAAGGCCACCCGCGCCACCAGCGGCATATTGAAGAAGACATGCGCGACGAGAATGCCGGTCAACCCATAGATGGACGGGCGGGGCAGGCCTAGAAACACGAAGGCGTCAGCCAGCGCGCCGTTGCGACCGAACACGGTGACGAGGCCGAGCGCCCCGACCAGCGTCGGCAGCGCCTGCGGCAGAAGAAACAGGCGCAGGACAAGGACGCGCCCCGGCAGGCGGCTTCGATGCAGCGCCAGCGCCAGTGGAACGCCGAAGAGCAGCGACAGAAGAGTCGAGAGAAGGGCCTGAAACAGCGTGAAGCCGATGACGCCCAGAAGATAGGAATCCGTCAGGCTCGATAGTGCCGTTCCAGTGCTCTGCGAGGAGACGCCGAGCACCAGAAATGGTGCGAACAGAAACACCAAGACCAGCGCGAGCGCCGCCAAGGCTGCGCCGCGCCGCCGCCCTTGCTCGGCTCGTGACAGAAAAAGTGTGCCGCCCGGCGTCGCGTCGCTCATGCCGGTCTCTTGCCCCGCGTGGCAACGCGAAGGAGTTCGGGCACCAGCGCGCCGGCGCTCGTGCCGCTCAGCGGCCGAGCGCGCGAAGCCATTCGCTCGTCCAGGTCTCGCGCTGCGCGGCCACCGTCTCGGCATCGATCGCGAGCGGCTTGGTGGGCTGCACCAGCGTCTCGAAAGCCGCCGGCAGAGGCTCGGCCGGTTTGGTGGCGGGCAGGGCCCAATTTCCGGTCGGGATCAGCTTCTGGAAGGCCGGCGTCAGCATGAAGGCAAGAAAGCGCTGGGTAAGTTCGGGATGCTTCGATGTGCGCAGCCGCCCGGCGAGTTCGACCTGGAGATAATGCCCTTCGGAAAAGCTTGCCGCCTTGTAGCGATCGGTGCCTTCCTCGATCTGATGATAGGCCGGGGACGTCGTGTAGGAGAGGACGATCGGCACTTCGCCTTTGGTGAACAGGCCATAGGCCTCGCTCCAACCGGGCGTCACCGTCAGGATGCGGCGCGAGAGCGTGCGCCATTTCTCCTCGGCCTGATCGCCATAGACGGCTTTCATCCAGAGCAGAAACCCGAGGCCGGGCGTGGAGGTGCGCGGGTCCTCGATCGCGATCTTCTGGTCGGGATCGCCGTTCACCAATTCGTCGAGGCTCGTCGGCGGCGTCTTCACGCTTTGCGTGTCATAGACGAAGGCGAGATAGGAATAGTCGAAGGGAACGAAGACATCGTCCGAAAAGCCGCCGGGAATGGCGAGCGGCGACAGATCGACATTCGACGGCGCGAACAGACCCGTCTTCTTGAATTCCGGCACGAGTTCGGCCGTGAGACCCAGCGCGACATCGGCCTGCGTCGTCTCGCCCTCGAGCTTCAGCCGGTTGAGAATGGCGACGCCATCCTCCAGCCCGACAAAACGCAACTCGCAGCCGCACTCGGCCTCGAACGCGGTCTTGACCTTCGGCCCCGGCCCCCAATCCGGCACGAAGCTTTCATAGGTATAGACGGTGAGAACGGGCTTGGCGCCATCCTGCGCGAAGGCGCTGGAGGCCGCCGACAGAGCCAGCGTGAGGCAGAGACCGGCTAAGAGCCGGGGCCAAAACCCTGCGGGTCGATCCGCCGGGTCCTTGCGCCCCCGATCATCGTTGCCGATGCTTGGCCCTGCGCTGCATCGGCTCCGCTCGGCACCTAGTCCGCAACGCAAATCCCTCGCCGCTCCTCCGCCGCAAGGTTCTGTCCCCGGTTCTGAACTGAGGTGAGACATCCCGTTCTCCAAAAGTTCGAACGAACGGGACGGGCTGGGGCCGTGGCCCCGGCGCTCCCCATCCCTCCGCCGGTACGAGCCGGATCAGGTTCATCGGGTTGGCGCGTCGCCTCTCAGCCCCTGGAAGGGCACCCCGTGTGAGCGCCTTTTATCTAGAGGTTGCGTAGAGAGGCGGCAAGGGAGGGCTCGATTCGTCCACTGGCATCCCGGCCGCTTGCGCCCTATGCAGACCCATATGAGTCGCTTTGCCATTCTTCTCGCCGGGCCGATCGCGCCGAACTCCGAGCTTCGCGAGGCCCTTGCGGGCCGGCGCGTCATCGCGGCCGATGGCGGCATCGAACATGCCGCCGCGCTGGGCCTCTTTCCCGAACTCTGGATCGGCGATTTCGATTCCGCTCCGTCCGAGCTGCCGTTCGCCCTACGTGGTCTTTCCATTCCCCGCGAGACCTTCCCGCGGGACAAGGACCGGACGGACGGGGAACTCGCCATCGACGCCGCCAAGGCGAGGGGAGGGCACGATCTGCTTCTGGTCGGTGCGCTGGGCGGGCGCAGCGACCACGCCTTCTCGCATCTCGTGATCGCCCTGCGCGAGGCGGAGGCCGGCCTCACCATCGAACTCTTCGACGGTATCGAGCGCGCCCTGCCGCTGCGCCCCGGCTGGCAGGACGTGCCGGCAGCCCCCGGCGCTCAGTTCTCGCTTCTGAAATTCTCCGATCTTGAGGGTCTGTCGATCGAGGGCGCGCGCTTCCCGCTGACCCGCGTCGACGTGCCCTTCGCCTCGATCCTCACCCAGTCCAATGAAGCCACCGGCCCCATCCGCATCGGCCTCGAAGGAGGACGCACCATCCTTCTCCTGCAGGCCGACCCGACCCGCCGCTGAAACCACCCCGCCACCCTTGGCCAACCGCTCCCCCTCAGCTATAACACACGCAGGGTCCCATAGCTCAGCAGGATAGAGCACCAGATTCCTAATCTGGGGGTCATAGGTTCGAATCCTATTGGGATCACTTTTGAATTCAGTGCTTTAGCCTGCTTGGCCTAGTGAGGCGTTCCTACGGTGTTCCCGAAGGCGTTCCTAAGCCTTCTTAGAGGGCTCGCGGGCCGCTACGCGCGCTGATGCTACGGTGCGGGTCTTGCTGAGCGTTTTGCGGCTGTAGCGGGCCGTCGTTGCGATCTGAGAATGATTCGCGTGGTGGCGCATGGCTTCCAGATCGACGCCCGCGTCTGTGCCTTCGGTCACGCCTCCGGCACGGCTATCTCTGTTCCAGGTCGTCTCGGGAACGCCGGCCTCGGTCGCTACCCGTCTCCAGATGTTTGCGAAGTCCCGATAGCGATAGGGCAGTCCCGTCTTTTCCTTCGTGATAATGGGGCCGATCCGCTTCTCTGGCGGGATGAGGGCCAGCACCTGGGCCAAGAGTGGGTAAGCGTTGGTGTCGTGGACGGCCTCCTGGCCGGTCTTGGTGGTCCGCTTTCGCAGGATGCCGTCCGCGTCGATCTCGTTCCAAAGGAGGCCGCCCGACCAACGGCGGCCGAGGTAGACGATGCCGGCCTTGCTGCCGTCTTCTACGATCGTCCAGTAGCCGATCACGTCGATTTGCCGGAGGGTCAGCTCGAACTGGAGCGCTTGGGCGATAGCGATGCTCGGCTTTCCCATCTCGATCGCCTTGGCGATGATGGCGGACGACTGCGCGAAGGTCACGAAGGCTTCACGGGCTCGCGGCGCTTCGAAGCGCATGTTTTCGAGGATCGTCGCCAGTCGGACGCACTCGGGGATATTCTCGGTCACGCCAAACTTGATGACGATCCGAACAAGCTGCATCGCCTTAAAGGCACGTCGGATGCGCTCGGGGCCGGGCAGCTCGCCGGGTTTCTTCGGCGGGGCGGGCTCGCGGAATTTTTTGTACCAGCGACGGAAGTCGGCCCCGCTGAGACGGGCGAGCTGGCGGGTGCCGACCGTCTTTTCCAAGAGGTCAAGCGATTCATCGTACATGCCGCGCGAGTTGGCTTTAAGGTCTTGGTACGCGCTGTCGGGGCTTTTGCGATAGACCGTGATTAGTCCGCGCATCGTGCCGTCAAACCGCTTGGGCTTGGTACCCCTGTCGTTGCTGATCCACTCCAAAAGCTCTGCCGTGTAGCGCTGGCAAAGCGATGCGATCTCGGCCGGGTCGGTCGCGTGGATGCGGATCGTCGGCGTGGGGTAGGAGGTTGCCTGCCGCGAGATCGCAGAGGCAACCCAATAGAGGGCTTCGCCGTCCTTTCGGCGGCGGCGTTTTAGCCCTGGCGTTCCTTTCATGACCAGTTTTCCTTTCCATCAGGATTGAGGGGCAAGGCCCCGTCGTCATCCTGACGGACGCCTTGGCGGCGGTCGAGATAGGACCGGCAAGCCGGCCAATAGCGCTTGTCCTCGAACAGCGGATCGCGGCGGGGAAAGCCGTCTTTCTCCAACACCTGCGCGATGCTGGGAAACATCGCAGCTCTCACGCCGAGGCGGGCGGCGATTTCCTTGTCGTCCAGAAAGAGCTTGTCTTGAGCGCGTTCCGCCATGCTCACACTCTCATCGGCATGAGAACGATTTCGCGGGTGTCGTCGCCTTCGTCGCGAATGAGCGGCGGGGCGCTGGCGTCGCCCATCTCCAGGCGCAGCTTCGGGCCGACCATGGTCTTGCACATGTCCTGGAGATATTTGCCGTTGAAGCCGACCGTCAGGTCAAAGTCGCAGGCGGCGTCGATCGTGTCTTCGGCCTCGCCGTTGTCGCCTTTGGAGAACAGGGTGATCTGACCGGCCGTGAACTCCATCCGGTATCGCCGGGTGTCCTTCTCGGTCAGCACCAGCAAGCGGTCGATCGCCGCCATGAGGGCGTCCAGCTCCACGATCGCGACCTGATTGTTTCCGCGCGGGATGATGCGCTCGCTGTCAGGATAGGTGCCGTCCACGAGCTTGGAATAGATCGTCAGCTTGGGGCTGCGCAGTCGGATATAGCGCTCGGACAGGTCGACCTCGATCGGCAGGTCTTCCTTATCGCCCAACTCTCGGAACATGCTGACGGTGCGGTCGGGGATGATGATGCCGGGCATGTCTCCGGCCCCGTCCGGCATGTCGAGTTCGAGGCGCGACAGGCGGTGCCCGTCCGTCGCCGTCGCCACCAGCTTGCCGGCGATCGGGCGCAGAAAGACGCCGCACAGGAAGTAGCGCGTCTCTTCCTGCGAGATCGCGAAATCGCACTTTTCGTAGATCCTACGCAGGTCGAAATGCGGGATCGTGAAGGTGTGCGTGGGATGCTTGTTCGAGATGTCAGGGAAGTCCTGCTCGGGAAAGGTCGGGAACGTGGTTCGAGCGCGTCCGCCGCGCACCGTCAGATGGGTGTCGGTGGCGTCGATCTGGAGGCGGCCGGTCGCCATCTTCGCGACTGTGGCCGCGAACGCGTGGGCCGGGATGGTGGTCGCGCCGGGCGTCACCACATCCACATTTTCGACGTGGACGGTCGTTTCGATGTCGAGGTCGGTGCCCTTGATCGTCAGTGTTCCGTCCGCGTCTAGGCGCAAGAGGAAGTTGCTGAGGATCGGGATCGTGTTGCGCGCGGCCACGATCTTGCGGGCGCGATCCAGCGCGGCCGACAGGGTGTCGCGCTGGCAGGCGAAGGCGAGGATGGTCATAGGTCCGTCCCCGCAACTTCGGGCTGGCGCAGGCACAAGATCGTCACCGGCAAGGGCAGCTCGCCCGGCGCGGCTTCGTGCATCATCGTCAGCGCTTCCAGCGTCCGCTGTTCGGCCACGAGATCGTAAAGGCGGCGCAGATCGGACAGCTTCACGCTGCTCGGGGCGTCATCGTCGCAGCATTCGCAGGCCATCAGTGCGCTCCGATCGGTGGGAAGTCTGTGGGGTTCAAGCGCTCGCCGGGGGCGATGGCGCGATCGGCGCCCGCGCGCGTGAGGGCGTAGGTGGCCGGGCCGGTGTCGGCCGAGCCTGTGCGATGGACGGCCAGCCCGGCCGCCACCATGTCGTTCCAATCCTCCTGTTCGGGCTCGCGCGGGGCGATCACGAATAGGTTGCGGTAGGACTGGCGGCGCGGGTTGGGCAGGCCGAGGGCCGCGCGGGCGAGGGTGCGCTGTTCGCGGTTCATGCGGCCTCTCCCTCGGGCTCGGGCACGAGGCCGCCGTCTGTCGTCACGTCGCACAGCATCATCGCGTAGTTCGCGAGGTCGGCCGTGTGGCGCTGGATGGCTTCGCGGTTGACGGCAAGGTTGCGCAGGCCATCGCCACGGAGCTGGTCCAGTGCCTTGCTGGCATCGCAGGCTTTGGCGAGACAGCGATCGGCCAGCCATTCGGGCTTCTCGTTGCTCCAGCCGCCCTTGTGATCGTTCTCGCGTAGGCGCTTCTCCATCCTCCCCGCGAAGGCCGCGAGATGCTGGCGGATGGTCGGTTCGGGATGGCCCGGCAACACCCGACTGCGGTGAGCAAGGGTCAGGGCCGCGATCTCGTCGGGGCCGTACCCTCTGGCCTCAAACATCCGTTCCGCGATGAAGATCATCGTCTCCGCGAAGAGGGCCGAGGTCGGGGCGAGCCGTTCGGGATCGTCCGCCCATCTCTCGATGTCGGTGGCCGCAAGGATCACGATGGCGGCGGAACAAACGACGGGCGATATGCCAGCCATCATGTCTTGAAAGCCCTTCACCAGTTCGAGGACGGCCTCGCACTGTTGGGCTTCGGTCGGGGCGGTGCTCAACGGTTGGCCTCCGCGATGACGATCGCGGCGCGCGGGGCGGGCGTCGTGCTGGCGATGGAAAAGAGGGTGACGGCGGCGATCATGCTGGCGACGGCGGCCAGCTCGGCGGCGAGATGTAGGGCGCGGCCGAGATAATGCCGTGCGATGCGGCCGATCTCGGCGACCTCCGGGGCGAGGGCGGCGCGCATCAGGCGAGGCCCTTCGCTGCGTAGACGATCAGGACGACGACGACGAGGAAGGCCGCGCCGACGCAGGCGGTCCAGAACTGTTCTTCGTCCTGCACCATGGGCGCGCTCGTCTCGCTCGGCGGCAGGACGTAGGGGCGCGGGGCCGGGGCGGCGTCGTTGGCGATCTCGCGATAGATCGCCTTCGGGTGGTCGGGGTGAAGGTTTGGGATCAACGTCCGCCCTCCCGCTTGGCGCGCGCGACCATGGCGGCGACCTCGTGGCCGAGGTCGGTCAACTCGGCGCGGTCAAGGCTCCTGTTCCGACTGGCGGGGCAGACCTTGCAGAGATTGCGCAGGGCGAGCTGCGAGACGTGATCGGCCGGGATCGGCTCGCCATCCTTGGCCATCCAGCCGAGCGAGGCGCGATTGCCGCGACGATAGGCGCGTTCCGCGAAGCGGCGCAGCGAGGCGTGGAGGTGGTCGGGGATCGTGAC